>NZ_JBLUPY010000034.1:0-46059 GCF_048068215.1 Pseudomonas sp. NY15372 | reverse complement strand
CGCCCGCCGCTCGCCGGGGGGGGCGCCACCCCCCCCCCGCCCCGCCCCGCGGCCCCACCCGGTTTTGGTGTGGCCCAGTTGGTTGGGGCCCCGGCCGCCCCGGCGATGGGCGTGTAGCGCTCCGCGTCCTTAACTGACAGGCATTAAGGCCAGGCCTGCGTTTTTGTTTTATGGGGTATATTGCCGGCCCAATCGCAGGACAAGCCATCGGCAGCGCCACCAGTCAAAGGTCTTGTACTACCTCCAACACGCGGATCTCATCAGGCTGCGGGTAGTGCCAGCGCACCTGTACATCCCAGAACTTCACCCCATACACCCGCTCGGCCGGCGGCACTTGGTAGGCCGGCCGTGGGTCCTGTGCCAAGCACTGCTCGATCAGCTCCACCAGCGGTTCCCGCAAACGCAGGGCATGCGCATGGGCCTGGGGCAGGGCATCTTCACTCCAGGCCACGGCGATGGCCTCGGGCGCGTCGCTGGCCATCTGGTTGGTGGCGTCCTCGATGCTGTCGGCATATGGCACATAGGGCTTGATATCCAGCACCGGCGTACCGTCGAGCAGGTCGATGCCCGACAGCAGCAGGCGCCCCGGCTCTACGCCTTCCAGGCGTACCACCGACTGGCCGATGCCGTTGGGCCTGTGGGTGGCGCGGGTGGCGAACACGCCCATGCTCTTGTTGCCGCCCAGGCGCGGTGGACGGACCTTCAGCCGGGGCTTGTCTTCCAGGGCCTGGTGGAACAGGAACAGCAGCCACACATGGCTGACCTGCTCGAGGCCGGCCACCGCATCGCCCTGGTCGAAGGGCGGCAGCAGCTCCAGGATGCCACGGGCCGCCGGTGCCAGCCGTGGCTGGCGCGGGATGGCGAACTTCTCCTTGAAGCAGGAGCGGACGATGCCGACCGGTGAAACCGTATGCTGCATGATCACTTAGCCACGCACGCGCAGGGTCAGGCCCTTGAGGAAGTTGCGCAGCAGCTGGTCGCCGCAAGGGCGGTAATTGTCATGCCCGACCTTGCGGAACAGGGCGCTCAGTTCCGGCTTGGACACCGGGAAATTCACCGACTTGAGAATCACGTGCAGGTCTTCTTCCTTGAGCTCGAAGGCTACGCGCAGTTTCTTGAGAATGGTGTTGTTGCTCACCGGCACTTCGATCGGTTGCGGTGCACGGCTGTCGTCACGGCCGCGGCGGTAGATCACCAGGCCATCGAGAAAATGTGCCATGACCCGTTCGGGGCAGCGCACGAAGCCGGCTTCGTCCTCTTTCTTCAGGTAGGTGGCCAATACCAGCGGGTGTACCTCGAGGCCGGACAGCCCGATGATCTCCGCCATCTTGGCGTCGTTCACCTTGAGCATGTAGCGCAGGCTACGCAGGACATCGTTGTGGTTCATGTGACAGATCCTGTTCAAGCGCCACGCAGACCATGGCGTGGCGGTAATGCTAGAAGCGTTCGTTGACAGCCAGGTAACGCCATTGGCCGGTGGGCAGCTTGCCCATGGACACGCCGCCTAGGCGGATGCGGCGCATGCCCAGCACCTTCAGGCCGAGGCTCGCGCACAGGGCATTGATTTGCCCGGGAAGCGGCTTTTTCAAGACCAGGCGCAGGTGGCTTTCGCTCTGCCAGCTGGCCTTGGCCCTGGGCAGCTCCTGACCGCTGCGGGTGATACCTCGGGCCAGGCGTTGCAAGGCTTCGGCTGGCGCGTGGCCTTCGACCTGGACGATGTATTCCTGCTCCAGGCGATGCAGGTCGGCCTCGACCTTGCGCGTCACCCGCCATTCTTGGGTATAGAGCTGCAGCCCGCTGGCGCCGGGTTCCAGGGGGGCGATGCAGGACAGGCGGGCGAAATGCCCGTGCAACGGGCGCACCGCAGGCGGGTGAGCTTCGCTGAGGGTGGCCATGGTCATGCTGACCCGGCCCGCCTCGGCGTCCTGGCCGGCCAGTTGGTTGAGCAGCAGGGTGACCGGCGGCAACTGCTCGGCACGGGCACCGGGCAGCAGGGCGACCTGCTCGGCTGCGACCTTGTACTGGGGCTGTTCGACCACCACGCCATCCACCGTGACCCAGCCGCCCTCGATATACAGCTCGGCCTCCCGGCGGGAGCAGCCGAGTTGCTCGATGAGGCGTTTGGACAGGCGCACGGGTTCAGACATGAAGGCGATTCGCATAAGGGTAGGGGAAGCCGACATTGTACCTGCCCAGGCGGCATTGGGGCTGGGAATCTATGCCATTCACGCCATTTCAGGGGAGGAGTACGGCATCCTTCGCTCAAATCTCAGGATTTCGTACGAACCAGCCTCATGTGCAGCAGCGGGTAGGGCTGCCCCAGGCCATCGGTTTCCGAGCGGCCACAGATTTCGAAGCCTTCGTGCAGGTAGAAGCCCAGGGCCTTGGGGTTCTGTTCATTGACGTCCAGGCGCTCGGCGTTCAGCTCGTCGACCGCATAGCGCAGCAGGCGTTTGCCAACGCCCAGGCCGATGAACTCGGGCGCCACGAACAACATGTCCAGCCGCCCGTTGGCCACGCCGGCGAAGCCTAGGATGCGCTTGGCGGCGTCTTTGCAGCAGACCAGCATGACGGCGTCGAGGTACTGGCGCAGCACGTATTCGCGCAGCAGCACGATGTAGGCGTCCGGTAGGAAGTCATGGGTGGCGCGTACCGACGCCTCCCAGATCCGGACCAGTTCCGGGTAGTCGCTCACGTGCGGGGTCTGTAGCGTCAGGGCCGATGACATTGGGCTTTCCTCCTGGGGCATAGAGGAAAACATAGATGTAAAAAAATACCCTGCCAGTGGCCCTGATGCAGTCAGTTAAGCGTTACTGGCTGCACTTGGGGCTGCTGCGCAGCCCATCGCCGGCAAGCCGGCCCACAGGGACAGTGCTGTCCTCAAGGTTGATGCGTTAGGTTTGCCGGCGATGGGCGTGCAGCGCCCCGCGTCCTTAACTGACAGGCATTAGCCTGTGACCCGCACCTGAAATCGGCTTCGCCGGCCTGGGGCTGCTGCGCAGCCCATCGCGGTACAAGGCCGCTCCTACAGGATCATGCAAACCTTTCCTTGCCCCGTGATGGGCGCGTAGCGGCCCTGGATCCTCAGATAGGCTCGGCCCACATGTCGTACTCGTCGGCATCGACGATGCGGCAGCGAACCTTGTCGCCCGGCTTGAAGCCGTGGTCGCCATCGATGAACACGCTACCGTCGATTTCCGGCGCGTCGAAGAAGCTGCGGCCGACCGAGCCTTGCTCCTCGACTTCGTCGATCAGTACGTCGATTTCCTTGCCGATACGCAGCTGCAGGCGTGCGGCGCTGATCGCCTGTTGGTGCGCCATGAAGCGGTCCCAACGCGCTTGCTTGACGTCGTCCGGTACCTCTTCCAGGCCCAGGTCGTTGGCCGGGGCGCCTTCGACAGGTGAATACTGGAAGCAGCCGACGCGGTCGAGCTGGGCTTCGGTCAGCCAGTCGAGCAGGTACTGGAAGTCTTCCTCGGTCTCGCCTGGGAAGCCGACGATGAAGGTCGAACGGATCACCAGCTCCGGGCACTGCTCGCGCCAGCGCTTGATGCGAGCCAGGGTACGGTCTTCGAAGGCCGGGCGCTTCATGGCCTTGAGGACCTTGGGGCTGGCGTGCTGGAAAGGGATGTCCAGGTACGGCAGGATCTTGCCGGCGGCCATCAGCGGGATCACGTCGTCCACGTTCGGGTAGGGGTAGACGTAGTGCAGGCGCACCCAGGCGCCCAGGCTGCTCAGGGCCTCGCACAGCTCGAGCATGCGGGTCTTGACCGGGCGGCCATTCCAGAAGTCGGTCTTGTACTTGACGTCCACGCCATAGGCGCTGGTGTCCTGGGAAATCACCAGGATCTCCTTGACCCCGGCCTTGACCAGGCGCTCGGCCTCGCTCAGCACCTCGCCCACCGGGCGGCTGACCAGCTTGCCGCGCATGGATGGGATGATGCAGAAGCTGCAGCTGTGGTTGCAGCCTTCGGAAATCTTCAGGTAGGCGTAGTGACGAGGGGTCAGCTTGACGCCCTGGGGCGGTACCAGGTCGATCAGCGGGTTGTGATCCTGGCGTGGAGGCACCACCTCATGCACGGCATTGACCACCTGCTCGTACTGCTGCGGGCCGCTGACCGACAGCACGCTCGGATGCACGTCGCGGATGTTGCCTTCCTCGACGCCCATGCAACCGGTAACGATGACCTTGCCGTTTTCCTTGATCGCCTCGCCGATCACTTCCAGCGACTCGGCCTTGGCACTGTCGATGAAGCCGCAGGTGTTGACCACCACCACGTCGGCATCCTCGTAGGTGGGCACGACTTCGTAGCCTTCCATGCGCAGCTGGGTCAGGATGCGCTCGGAATCGACCAGAGCTTTCGGGCAGCCCAGGGAAACAAAGCCGACCTTCGGCGTGGCGGGAGTGGTGGACATGACTAACCTCGGTATTGAATACGGCTCGCCCGGCCGGAATTGAAGGGGGCGATCCTGACGGGCGTTTTTGGCGCCTCTGATCAAAAAGTGCGCAATTCTAGCGAGCAGAGGGGCGCTTGACCAGCAGAAAAGCGACGAACGCTGGGCTATGCTTCGCGCCATCGTACCCGGGTATGCGCGATGCCATGCGCGGGCGTGGTTTCTATCGGCCTGCGAGGCCGTCTGCGGGAGTGGTCGATGGTTCAGGCAAGCAGTCACGCCGAAGGTGGGCAGGGAGCGGCCCGGCCGCTGAGCCTGCTGGTGGCGGCGGTAGGGGTGGTGTATGGCGACATCGGCACCAGCCCTTTGTATACCCTCAAGGAAGTGTTCACCGGCGGGTATGGCGTCACGGTCAACCATGATGGTGTGCTGGGGATCCTGGCGCTGATCTTTTGGTCGTTGGTGTGGGTGGTGTCGGTCAAGTACGTGATTTTCATCCTGCGTGCCGACAACCAGGGCGAGGGAGGCACCATGGCGCTGACCGCCCTGGCCAGACGCGCCGTGGCCCCTTATCCGAAGCTGCGCATGGTCATGGTCGGCTGCGGGTTGATCGGTGCCTCGCTGTTCTACGGTGACAGCATGATCACCCCGGCGGTGTCGGTGTTGTCCGCGGTGGAGGGCATGGGGCTGGCCTTCGATGGCATCGACCACTGGGTGGTGCCTATCGCCGTGGTGATCCTGGTGGCCTTGTTCCTGGTGCAAAAGCACGGCACGGCGAAGATCGGCATCCTGTTCGGGCCGGTGATGGTCGCCTGGTTCCTGGTGCTGGCGGCGCTGGGCGTGCATGGCATCTTGCAAAGTCCCGAGGTGCTCAAGGCGCTCAACCCGGGCTGGGCGGTGCGTTTCTTCATCGTCCACCCGGGCATGGGCGTGGCGATCCTGGGGGCAGTGGTATTGGCGCTGACCGGGGCCGAGGCGCTGTATGCGGACATGGGCCACTTCGGCCGCAAGCCTATCGCCCGGGCATGGTTCGCTCTGGTGCTGCCGGCGCTGGTGCTCAATTACTTCGGCCAGGGCGCCATGCTGCTGCAGGACCCGGCTGCGGCACGCAACCCGTTCTACCTGCTGGCGCCGAGCTGGGCCTTGCTTCCCTTGGTGGGCCTGGCCACGCTGGCCACGGTGATCGCATCCCAGGCGGTGATTTCCGGCGCCTTCTCCTTGACCCGCCAGGCCATCCAGTTGGGCTATGTGCCGCGCATGCAGATCCAACACACCTCCAGTGACGAACAGGGGCAGATCTACATCGGTGCGGTGAACTGGGCCTTGATGGTCGGTGTGGTGCTGTTGGTGATCGGCTTCGAATCTTCCAGCGCCTTGGCGGCGGCCTATGGTGTGGCGGTGACCGGTACCATGCTGATGACCACGTTGCTGGTGTCGGTGGTGATGCTGCTGTTGTGGAAGTGGCCGCCCGTGCTGGCGGTGCCGGTGCTGCTGGGCTTCTTGCTGGTTGACGGGCTGTTTTTCGCTGCCAACCTGCCCAAGGTACTGCAGGGCGGTGCTTTTCCGGTGCTGGCGGCGATCGTCTTGTTCGTGCTGATGAGCACCTGGAAGCGTGGCAAGCAGATTCTCGTGGAGCGTATCGATGATGCGGCCTTGCCGCTGCCGCTGTTCATCAGCAGCATCCGCATGCAGCCGCCGCACCGGGTGGAGGGTACCGCGGTATTTCTGACCGCGCGCTCGGACGCCGTGCCCCATGCGTTACTGCACAATATGTTGCACAACCAGGTGCTGCACAGCCAGGTGGTGCTGCTGACGGTGGTCAGCGAAGACCGCCCGCGGGTGCCGGAGCATGAGCGCTTCGAGGTGGAGGCCTATGGCGACGGATTTTTCCGGGTGCTGCTGCACTTCGGCTTCATGGATGAGCCGGACGTACCCGCGGCACTGCGCTTGTGTCATCTGGATGCGTTGGATTTCAGCCCGATGCGCACCACCTATTTCCTCAGCCGCGAGACGGTGATCGCTTCACGGCTCGAGGGCATGGCGCGGTGGCGTGGCAACCTGTTCGCCTTCCTGCTCAAGAATGCCAATGGCAACCTGCGGTTCTTCAACCTGCCGTTGAACCGGGTGATCGAGCTGGGGACTCAGGTCGAGATTTGAATGACCGGGGCCGCTGCGCGGCCCTTTCGCGGCACAAGGCCGCTCCTACAGATTCGCGATGGCGACCGACGTGGTCCTGTAGGAGCGGCCTCGCGCCGCGAAAGGGCTGCGAAGCAGCCCCCGCAAGGTCTTCAGTTCTGCTCAGCTACGTTGGCCTTGCCCTGGCGGGTCTCGATCTCACCGATCAGGCGCTTGGCCAGGGCCGGGTAGTTCTCATCGAAGTGGTGGCCGCCCGGCAACTTCAGATGCTCCCCGACCGCCGTCTTGTCCGTGCAACCACTCTCGTCGGTCTCCTCGACGCCATACACGCAAATCACCTTCGAAGCCGGCAGCCTGGCCATCTCCGGCCCGGTTGGCGCTTCTTGGCCTTCCTTGCCCAGCCAGCCCTCGACCTCGATCTCGAAACTGCCACTGCGGGCGAACGCCAGCAGGATCACCGCATCGACCCGTTGTTTGTCCTCATCCGGCAAGCGGTTGTAGATCGCCGGCAGTACATCGGCGCCGAAGGAATAGCCCGTGAGCACGAAGCGTTTGGTTCCCCATTTCTGGCGATAGTGCTGCATCAGCTCTGAAAGGTCCGCGGCGCTCTGTTCCGGGCTCTTGTGCTGCCAGTAGTAGCGCAGGGTGTCGATACCGACCACCGGATAGCCGAGCTTGGCCATTTCCCCGGCCACGTCGCGGTCCAGGTCACGCCAGCCGCCGTCGCCTGAGAGGAACAGGGTGACCGTGTCGGTGGTCTGGCCGGCCGGGACCTCGACCACCGGGATGCTCAGGGCATTGCCATCCTTGCCCACCAGGGCCTGGGTCAGTTGCGCCTTGAGCACCTGCGGCAGGTGGATGTCATAGTCGCTGATGCTGGTGTCGGCGTTGGCCTGGTCGCGCACGAACGCTGCGCTGGCATCGTCGGGGTTATCGTTCCAGGCCACGCTCCAGTGACCATGGGCGGCGGCCTTGGGCAAGGGCTGGCAGCCGGGCTGTTCCAGGGTGAAATCCACGGAGATGGCGCGGGCCTTGTCATCGTCTTGGCCGGCGAGCCAACGCCAGGCCTGGGCGGCACCCGGGCCGATACCGGCGACCAGGCTCGGTGGTGCGGACAAGGCCTTCATGGCCTCGTCCAGTACCTGTTGCTGCCGGGAGCAATCGCTTGGCGGCAGGATGACCTGCACCAGTTGCGCCTCGCCCGCCTGGCTCAAGTCCAGCAGTTGCTTGTCGCTCAACGCCTGCCCCGCCGGGACGGCGATGGCGACATGGGCGCGGGCGTGCACGCCGGGTGTGGCACGCAGCAGGGCGCTGCCGTCGGCCAGGGCCAGGTGTTCCAGGTGGGCCTGCGGAGCGGGGCGGGTCCATAGCCAGAACGTCGCGGCCCCCACCAGCAAAGCCAGGAAAAGTGCGCTGCATGCATACAGCCAATAGCGTCGGGTCATCAACGTTTCACCAAACCAGTCAGGCCGCCTGCGATCAGGGCGGCGGTATCGGCCAGTGCCACCAGCGGGTCGAGCCCGGCCGGCACGGCCATGTAGCGGGGTTCCCAGTCCGGTTGGAACTTATCCTTGAAGCGCCGCAACCCCTGGAAGTTGTAGAGCTGCTCGCCGCGCTGGAACACCATCGAGCCCAGGCGCTGGGTCAGGGGCGCACCGCGCCGCGGCTGCAGGCCGGAAAGCGGCACCATGCCCAGGCTGAAGTGGGCATAGCCCTGGCTTTTGTAGTGCTGGATCAGGCCGATCATCAAAAACTCCATGGTCAGCTTGGGCGCCTCGGGGTGGGCGCGCATCAGGTCCAGGCTGGCCAGCTCGTTGCCATGGGTTTCCAGGAGGTTGGCGAAGGCCACCGGGCGCCCCTGGAAACGGATCAGGGCGATTCGAAAATGCTGCAGGTAGTCCTGGCTGAAGCGGCCGAGAGAAAAGCCTTTCTCGCGTACATTCTTGCCGCCGAGCCAGGCGTCGGAAATTTCCTTGAGCGCCGCCAGCGGTGCCTGGCCGGGTTCATGGATCTCCAGGGCCAGGCCATCGCGCCCGCCTCGGTTCCAGGTGTAGCGCAGGTCTTTCATCTCCTTGCCCTGGGCTTGCAGGTCGAAGCGCTGCAGGTCGACCCGGGCTTCCTCGCCGAGCTTGAGCGCGGTCAGGCCGATGTCCATGTAATACGGCAGGTTCTGCGCACGCACCTGGTAGAACACCGGCCGGGCATGGTGCAGGTCGCACAGGTCGCGGAACTGCCAGATCATCTCGGCACGCGCCTCGGCGGGGCCGATCGGGTCGTACAGGGCGACCAGGCTGCGGCCCCGGCGGGCGTACATGAGAAAGGCCTTGTCGTTGGGGTGGAACAGCAAGGCCTTGTCGCCGGTCAGGGCGAGGCCGCCATCGGGCTGGTCGGAGCCTTGCAGGATGCGCTTGGCGCGTTGCAGCTCGTCTTCGCTGGGCAGGTGGATGACCGGGCGCGCGGTGCGCAGCAGCCAGGTGAGGGCGACGATCAGCAACAGCACGGCGCTGCCCATGGCCGCGCGCAGGCCTCGCGGGGCGTCGGCGTCCAGGGTGAACTGCCACCACAGCTCATGGCTATAGGGCACGTCCTGATAGGCGAACAGCAGCAACCACAGCGAGGCACCGAGCACGCAGACACTGGCCACCAGGTAGACCGGTGAGAACGGCAGTTCCAGCAGGCGGCTGGGCCGGTAGAAGGAGCGGCGGAACAAGGCCAGCAGCGCTGCGGTGACGCTCAGTACGCAAGCTTCCTCCCAGTCGAAGCCCTTGAGCAACGACAACACGGCGCCCACCAGCAACAGCACAGTGGTCAGCAGCCAGGCCGCCGACAACCGGCGTCTCAGGCCCTGGGCCAAGAGCAGACATAGCACGCCGACCAGGCTGGCCCCGAAATGCGAGGCGTCGATCAGGCGATGAGGGATAAGGAAGCCCATGTGCTCCAGGCGCGTGTCGATCTCGGGCGTGGCACCGGAAAACAGCAGCACGACGCCTGAGAGGAACACCAGGATCGCCAGCACCGGCGCGGCAAGCCCAGCCGCCGCATTGATCGCCTGGCGGGCGAACAGCAGGCGCCGCGCTTCGCTGGCCAGCAACAGGACGCAGGCCACCAGCAAGGGCAGTACCACATAGATGAGGCGGTACAGCAGCAGGGCGGCGGCCAGCGGTGCGGCGCCCAGTTGCTCGGCGAACGCTGCAAGCAGCACGGCCTCGAACACCCCGACGCCACCCGGCACATGGCTGAGCACGCCTGCTGCCAGGGCCAGCAGGTAGACCAGGACAAAGGCGCCGAACGGCGGCGCTTCCGGCAGCAGCAGGTAAAGCACGGTGGCTGCTGCGATGACATCCAGGGCTGTGACCAGCAGTTGCAGGGCCGCGAGGCGCAGGTCGGGCAGGCGCAAGGTACGTCGCCCGAACCTTACCAGCACGTTATCGGCCAAGGGCTGTTCGGGCAGGCGCCTGCGATAGAGGCCGACCACCAGTACAGTGGCCATCGCCAGCACTGCCAAAGCGATACCGGCCAGCACGGAGGCCGGCAGGCGTAGCGCGGCGGCGGCGGCCGGCAGGTCAGCGAGTGTCGCCAGTGCCGCCAGGGGCGGCAGGGCGCAACCCAGCGACAGGCTGGCGAACACCGTCATACGGGCGATTTCCGCAGCGCCCAGGCCATGGCGAGCATATAGGCGATAGCGCACCGAACCGCCCGAGAGGATCGACAGGCCGACGGCATTGCCAATGGCGAAGGCGCTGAACCCTCCGAGCGCGAGGGTACGCGCGGGCAGTTGCACCGCAGCGTAGCGGCTGGCTGACCATTCATAGCCTAGCAAGGCCATGAACCCCAGCGCGGTGGCCAGCAATGCCCCTGCCAGGGAAGGGCCCGGCACGCTGAGCATGGCGTCGTGCAGGGCATGGATGTCCAGCTCGCTCAGTAGGTGGCGACAGGCGACCAGGGCCAGGCTGAACAGCAACAAGGTCAAAGCCAGGCCAAGTGGCTGGCGGTACCGGCTCAGCCATTCCAGCCAGGGCAGGCGGCGGGCGGCATTGGGCAGCGCAGTGGCAAGAGGCGCCGGAGTTTCGGCGTCGTGAACATTCATGGATGACCCCGGGCAGGTAGTGCGAGGTCGAGGAGAGGTGCGGCCAAGTGAAAGTCCCTTCGGAAAACGTATCCAGATTTTACTCCTGGCCGGCGCGCTTTCAGCGCTTTGGCAGGGTTAAAGATAGTTCATCCGAAGGTGTGGCTTGGCCGCCTTTGGCTGCAACGCAGCCGCAGATCGGCAACATCCGTTTTGCCTGCTGTCTCGATGTAGCTGGTTTTACGACTGCCGCGCAGCCGATCGCGGGGCGAGCCCGCTCGTACAGATCCGGCGGTGCACAGCCCCTGTAGGAGCGGCCTTGTGCCGCGATCGGCTGCATAGCAGCCGCAAACCTGCGAGCTCAGGGGAGGGGAATTTTCAAGAGGGGTGAAAACAACAAACCCCGCCTGTTTGCACAGGCGGGGTTTGTTCTGACGAATATGGTTGCGGGAGCCGGATTTGAACCGACGACCTTCGGGTTATGAGCCCGACGAGCTACCAGGCTGCTCCATCCCGCGCCTGTGAGATCGAATTCTACGGAAATCCTGCCCCATGTCAAGGCTTATTTTGAAAAATCCTTTTTTGTTCAATCCCTTAGCGTTGATGGCGTGGCTGCAGCTCAGTCATGGCGGGGCTTGCAAGGAATTTGTCGGTTTTGCTGGAAGCCTGCTGTCTCCGTTTGGCCCCATGGAGTAGTATCTGTATGAATTTACAGTGCTGACGGTCATCCATGTCCTTGCGCAAGATCATCCATATCGACTGCGATTGTTTCTATGCCGCGATCGAGATGCGCGACGACCCGCGGCTGGCCGGTCGCCCCATGGCGGTGGGTGGGGCGCCGGAGCAGCGTGGCGTCATCGCCACCTGCAATTATGAGGCGCGTGCCTATGGGGTGCGCTCGGCCATGTCGTCGCGGCACGCCTTGAAACTGTGTCCGGACCTGTTGATCGTCAAGCCGCGTTTCGAGGCCTACCGCGAAGCCTCCCGGGAGATCCATGCGATCTTTCGCGACTACACCGACCTGATCGAGCCGCTGTCGCTGGACGAGGCCTACCTGGATGTCAGTGACAGCCAGTGGTACGCCGGCAGTGCCACGCGCATTGCCGAGGATATTCGCAGGCGGGTCGCCAAGACCTTGCACATCACCGTGTCGGCCGGCGTGGCGCCGAACAAGTTCCTGGCCAAGATTGCCAGCGACTGGCGCAAGCCCAATGGCCTGTTCGTCATCACCCCACCTGAAGTCGAGGCCTTCGTGGCCGCGTTGCCGGTCGCCAGGCTGCATGGAGTGGGCAAGGTCACCGCAGATAAACTGGCGCGGCTGGGTATCGATACCTGCCTGGAGCTGCGTGACTGGTCACGGCTGGCGCTGGTGCGTGAGTTCGGCAGTTTTGGCGAACGGTTGTGGGGCTTGGCGCGCGGTATCGATGAACGCAGTGTGCATAACGACAGCCGGCGCCAGTCGGTCAGCGTGGAAAACACCTACGACACCGATCTGCCGGATTTGGCGAGCTGCCTGGCCAAACTGCCTGAACTGCTGGGCAGCCTGAACGAGCGAATCGCGAGGATGGACAGCAGCTATCAGCCCGACAAACCGTTCGTCAAGGTCAAGTTCCATGATTTCAGCCAGACCACGCTGGAGCAGGCCGGCGCCGGGCGGGACTTGGAAAGCTATCGGCAGTTGTTGAGCCAGGCGTTTGCCAGGGGTGGAAAGCCGGTGCGGCTCTTGGGCGTAGGGGTGCGTTTGCGGGATTTGCGTGGAGCTCACGAGCAGTTGGAGCTTTTTCCGAGGTAAAGATGGCGTAATGGTGGTGTCGGCTGCAGTGGGGCTGCTGCGCAGCCCTTTCGCGGCACAAGGCCGCTCCTACAGGTCGTGCGGCACCCCGATTCCAACCGGGGTTACTGCACGCCCGGATCAGCCACCAGTCGCCCGGCATCCTTGGTCAACGCATGCAGGAACTCCTGCTGCAGCTCAGGATCGTTGCGGGTCAGCTCGATCAGGCTCTGCTCCAGTTCGCTGGCTTCCTCTTCCAGCCCCAGTTCAGACAAGCGCTTGACCCGGTGGACCCATTGCCCCACCTCATCATCCTCGAGGTCATCGAAGATCAGTTCATGGGCTTCCTGTAGCTTACCGCGCAGGGCGCTGCTGACCAGCAAGCTGGCGTCGGCCCGCGCCCCATTGTCCTCGTCGGCCACGTGCAGGTGCAGGGTGCCGACGTGGTTGAGGTTCTGCTCGGAGAACGGGCTGTCCAGCAGGTTCAGGCGCAACACACCGTTGTGGTCGGTGGTGAGCTCATGGGTCAGCTTGCCGGCCTTGACCTCGACCAAGCGCTCGCTCCAGGGCAGGCTGGTGTATTCCTCGCGCTTGTCCTTCTGCACCTCGCTGATACCTGCCAGGTTCTGCTGGGCGCGGCCGTTGGACGGCACGTTCATGAACGGGTTGAGCCCGGCCAGGCCGTAGCCGAGCCAGTCATGGGTAACGCTTTGTGGCAGGTTGCCCAGGGCGAACACATTGACCACGTTGGCGCCGATGCCGGCGACCACCGCCACCGCGCCCAGGGGGATCTCGTAGATCTCCCGCCAGGGTTGGTATGGCGTGTAGCGGTCGTACCGGCGAGTGACTTCGAACTCTGTGACTTCGAAGCGCTTCTGTTCATGAACCCGCACGCGCCGCTGGGGAAGCTCCATGACCTTGGGCTCGCCCACGTCGATCTGCAGGGTATGTTCGAGCAGCTTGCGCTCGGCGCGCTCCTCATGCTCGCTGCGCTGGGACATCTGGTTGGCGCAGCCGCTGACGAGCAGGGCGCCGCACAGTGCGGCGCCCCCCAGGGCAAAGGTACTTCGCTTGGACATGGCTACTCGTATCAGCGGCGAATGCGGGCTTGCAGGAAGGTCAGCACCTCGTTGAGCGGCAAGGTCTGGGCCTCCTGCTCGGTGCGGTGCTTGTATTCCAGGTTGCCTTCGGCCAGGCCGCGGTCGCTGACCACGATGCGGTGCGGAATGCCGATCAGCTCCATGTCGGCGAACTTGATGCCGGGGCTGGTCTTCTTGTCGCGGTCGTCCAGCAGCACTTCGTAGCCGGCGGCGGTCAGTTCGGCGTACAGCTTGTCGGTGGCTTCGCGAACGGCGTCGGTTTCGTAGCGCAGCGGTACCAGGGCGATCTGGAATGGTGCCAGGGCGTCGTTCCAGATGATGCCCTTGTCGTCATAGCTCTGCTCGATGGCAGCGGCGACCACGCGGGACACGCCGATGCCATAGCAACCCATGGCCAGAGTCACCGGCTTGCCGTTCTCGCCCAGCACCTGGCATTTGAGCGCCTCGCTGTACTTGGTGCCGAGCTGGAAGATGTGGCCAACCTCGATGCCGCGCTTGATCACCAGGGTTCCCTGGCCGTCTGGGCTCGGGTCGCCTTCGACCACGTTGCGCAGGTCGGCCACCTGTGGGACCGGCAGGTCGCGTTCCCAGTTGACGCCGAAGTAGTGCTTGTCGTCGATGTTGGCGCCGATGCCGAAGTCGCTCATCAGGGCCACGGATCGGTCGATGATGCATTCCAGCGGCAGGTTCATCGGGCCGAGGGAGCCGGCACCGGCACCGATGGCGGCGCGCAGGTCGGCGTCGGTGGCCATGACCAGCGGGTCGGCGACCTGTTCCAGCTTGGCTGCCTTGATCTCGTTCAGCTCATGGTCGCCACGGACCACCAGGGCGACCAGCTTGCCTTCCTCGGCGCCACGTACGATGAGGGTCTTGACGGTCTTCTCGATCGGCAGGCCGTAGTTTTCGACCAGTTGCGCGATGGTCTTGGCATCGGGCGTATCGACCAGGCGCAGCTCCTCGGTGGGGGCCGGGCGCACGGTTTCACGCGGGATGGCTTCGGCCTTCTCGATGTTGGCGGCGTAGTCGGAGCTGTCGCTGAAGATCACATCGTCTTCGCCGGACTCGGCCAGGACGTGGAATTCATGGGAGTAGCTGCCACCGATGGAGCCGGTGTCGGCCTGCACCGGACGGAAGTCCAGGCCCAGGCGGGTGAAGATATTGGTGTATGCCTGGTGCATGCGGTCGTAGGTTTCCTGCAGGGAAGCCTGGTCGGCATGGAAGGAGTAGGCGTCCTTCATGATGAATTCGCGGCCGCGCATCAGGCCGAAGCGCGGACGGATCTCGTCACGGAACTTGGTCTGGATCTGGTACATGTTCAGCGGCAGCTGTTTATAGCTGGACAGCTCGTTGCGCGCGAGGTCGGTGATGACCTCCTCGTGGGTCGGGCCAACGCAGAACTCGCGGTCGTGGCGGTCTTTCAGGCGCAGCAGCTCTGGGCCGTACTGTTCCCAGCGGCCGGATTCCTGCCACAGCTCGGCAGGCTGGATGCTTGGCATCAGCACTTCCAGTGCGCCGGCGGCGTTCATTTCCTCGCGGACCACCGCTTCGACCTTGCGCATCACCCGCAGGCCCATCGGCAGCCAGGTGTACAGGCCGGAGGCCAGCTTGCGGATCATGCCGGCGCGCAGCATGAGCTGATGGCTGATGACCACTGCGTCGGCAGGGGTTTCTTTCTGGGTGGCGAGCAAATATTGACTGGTGCGCATGGTGAGCCGTGTCGATTGCCTAAGACGTTGAAATGACCCCGCATTGTACGGGGGCGAAGCGAAGGCGTACAGGATGCCCCAGGGCGGGGCGCTTGTCAGCCAAGAAAAAGCCCGGCGATCGCCGGGCTTTTCCAGTGCGGGGCAGTGCAAGCCGGTGGGCTTACAGGATGCTCAGCGGGTACTCGACGATCAGGCGCAGTTCGTCCAGCGATGGGGAGCCGTAGTAGACGCCATCGGAGGAGCGATAGGTGGCCTGGCGTACGCGGAAGCTCAGGTCTTTCGCCGGGCCTTCCTGCAGCACGTACTTGATGTCGATGTCGCGTTCCCATTCCTTGCCGTTGCTGGTGCCGGCGACGTTGGCGTCGGTACCGCGCACGTAGCGGGTCATGAAGGTCAGGCCTGGGATGCCGTACTCGGCGAAGTTCAGGTCGTAGCGAGCCTGCCAGGACTTCTCGTCTTCGGCGTTGAAGTCGGAACGGGCAACGGAGTTGGCCAGGAAGATGCTGCCGCCACCGTCGATACCGTAGGCGTAGTCGCCGTCACCGGTCACTTTCTGGTAAGCCAAGGTGAAGGTGTGTGCGCCAATGTTGTAAGCGCCCGAAAGGCTGAACGCACGGTTGTCGAGTTTGTCTCCATCGAAGGCGCGAGCACGGTCGCCATCGCTCTTGGTGTCATAGATGTTGAAGTCGAACACCAAGCCTTGCTTGTCGGAGATTGGCAGAGCCCAGTTTACGTTGGCGTAGTACTTGCGCCAGTAGTCTTCTACCTTGGAGTAGTAGAGGCTGGTGCTCAGGTTATCGCTAAAGGCATAAGTACCGCCAACGATGTTGGCTTCTGTCAGGCCAGGGTTCTTGATGCCGGTGTCGCTGTCGCGGCCGCCGATGCTGTCCTTATAAGTCTGGGCCTGAGCGTTGAGGCGTGTGAAATGGCCGGCATTCAGTTCGAGGCCTTCGATTTCGTTGCTGGTCAACAGGAAGCCTTCGGCGACTTCCGGTAGCAGACGACTGTCGTCGGTAGCGAAGACCGGCAAGGCGGTGAATTGTCCGCCATACTTCAGAACGGTGTCGGAGATGCGCAGTTTGACGGCACCATGGGCTTCAGAGTAGTCATCTTGCGCGCGGCCATCTTCTCCGATTGGGAACAAGCCTGTGCCAGCGCGGCCGCGACCGCTGTCCAATTTGACACCCAGAAGTCCAATCGCATCCACACCCACACCTACGGTGCCCTGGGTGAATCCGGACTCGAAGGTGCCCACGAAACCTAGGCCGGTCTCTTCCACGCGGCTCTGACGGCCACCGGTAACGGGATCCCGGTCATTGTTACGGAAGTCACGGCTGAAATACAGCATACGGGTCTTGACATTCAGCTGGCTGTCTTCGATGAAACCTTTGGATTCATCCTGCGAAGAGGCCAGGGCCAGCTGCGAGGTCCCTGCCGCGACGGCCAGGGCGATCATGCTCCACTTCATCACGCGCATCGTGATTTGCTCCTTTGGTTTAGGAAGAGTACCGCTGCGCCCAGGTTTTTTAGTTATAGGGGCAGCGCTTTCTTTTTATGTCGGCGAAAATGTATATCACGCTGACTGTTCTTTGCGATATCGGAAAAAACAACCTTTTTATAAATTTTTCACAATGTCGCTTTTAGTGAGATCCGTGTCGCAAATCACGCCCTTTTCAGGGGCGTACAACGCCAGCGCCGTTATCACTTTCGTAACAAATATGTAACAAACATAAATGGACGAAGAGAAACTCCCTGGATATCCATGCCGCTGTTGTTATTTGTCGCGTACCTGCCGGTTGCAGGCATCGTGCCGACTTGGATGACAGGGAATGCAACAAGCGTGCTCAAAATCACGAACGCTTCATGAAATTTTCACATCCGCTGCGGACCAAGCGAGAAAACCTCCGCAAACACGGAGCGAGGCATGTCTGATGGTGTGCCAAGAGTGGCGGCCAGTGCCCGCAATAAAACCTGTCATTGAAGTCAATGTGTTACCGCCATTTGTTAATCCGGGTAGAAAGCAGTGGGGCGTATCGCGCGGGCGGGCCTCTTTTTGGTGCGAAAAGTAGCGCAGTGTTACCGAGGTGGGCACGACAGTGCTCCTGTCTGGGTGCTGAAGCAGGGTATCCTTGCGTTATTGGCCCGCATTGCCCGCTGGGCTGTTTTGTCTTGAGGAGGTTTGCCGTGTTTGTCCTGGATTCGCGTCTGCAACAGGATTCCCTGGTGTTGGGAGATCTGCCGCTGTGCCGCCTGCTGCTGAGCAAGGATGCCAATTACCCCTGGTTCATATTGGTGCCGCGGCGCGCCGAGGTCAGCGAGCTGTTCGAGTTGAGCGAGGCCGACCAACAGCAGCTTTGGAAGGAAACCACCTACCTGGCCGAAACCCTCAAGGGGTGCTTCGCGGCCGACAAGATGAACGTGGCCACCCTGGGCAATGTGGTCAGCCAGCTGCACATGCATGTCATCGTTCGCCGCCGCGACGATGCCGCCTGGCCGGCGCCGGTGTGGGGGCGCCATCCTGCGGCTGACTACACCTCGGAGCAGGTCGAGGCGATCCGTCAGCGCCTGCGTGCGGTATTGAACGATGACTTCAAGGAGGTCTGAACCATGTCGCTGGAGTCGAGAGTCGTCGAGCTTGAAAGCCGCCAGGCGTTTCAGGATGACACCATCCAGGCGCTTAACGACGTGGTGGTCGAGCAGGCCCGGGTGATCGAGCGCCTGCAATTGCAGGTGGCCGAGTTGATCAAGCGCTACGAGGAGATGGTGGGGCAGTACGGCAGTGAGGGAGAAGAGGCGCCGCCGCCTCATTATTGAAGAGCGGCAATGGCGTGGCGGGCAAGCCGCTACGCCATCACCGCCCAGGGTCAGCGGCGGGAGACCGCGACCACGTCTTCGGCCTGCAGGCCCTTGTCGCGGTGCATCACCGAGAACTCCACGCGCTGGCCTTCGACCAGCACACGATGCCCTTCGCCACGAATGGCGCGAAAGTGTACGAAGATATCGTCACCCGAGTCGCGGGAAATGAAGCCGAAACCCTTGGAGGTGTTGAACCACTTGACCGTGCCAGTATCACGCTTGCCGCCATCCTGGGCGACGCCCTGGCTGGCGCGGGGCTTGCCGATGCTACGGGCGAAGCCTGCGCCCAGGTGCAGGGCGACAGCGACGGCGGCGCAGAGCAGGGCCGGCAGGTCGCCCAGCTCCGGGCGGGCCAGCAGGGTAATGGTCTGCAAGATCACGGCCAGCACCAGCAGGGCGCAGGCCAGGTATTGCAGTTGCTGGCGCAGGCCTTTGTAGTAGTGCGGCAGGGCCGGTGCCAAGAGCAGGTTGAGCAGGCCGAGCAAGGCCAGGTAGACGGCTTCGGGTTGTTGGAGGAACGGCGTTGCTTCGGTTTTGAGGCTGGGTATGAGCGATAGCAGCAAAGCCGCCACGCCCGTCACCAGATGGACGATCTTGAACATTTGAGTGGGCTCACATTGATAAGGCCGATCACAGGAAGAGCTGCCAGGGTGGTGCGCAGGTGTAAGGCGCGATCACACGGTTGGCAGCCTATGCACCCGGCAATGACAGTCCGCACGGGTGGCACGGTGCCTATTTAACAGCAAAGGCAGGGGGTTCTCAAACCGCGAGGGATGGATTGCCCTGGATCACGGGCAGGAACGGGTGGGTCTGATACAGTTTGTGATGCCCGCTTGATGACCAAGCCTTGTGAGAAGGAGAGATCCATGGCAATCGATATCGGTATCAGCGAAGAAGACCGCAAGTCCATCGTCGATGGGCTTTCTCGCCTGCTGTCGGATACCTACGTGCTGTATCTGAAAACCCACAATTTCCATTGGAACGTCACCGGCCCATCGTTTCGTACGCTACACCTGATGTTCGAGGAGCAATACAACGAGCTGGCCCTGGCGGTCGACTCGATCGCCGAGCGTATCCGCGCCCTGGGCTTCCCGGCTCCTGGCTCCTATGCCTTCTATGCACGTCACTCCTCGATCAAGGAAGAAGAGGGCGTGCCACCGGCCGACGAGATGATCCGCCAGCTCGTCCAAGGCCAGGAAGCGGTGGTGCGCACCGCGCGCAGCATATTCCCGGTGGTCGACAAGGTCAGCGACGAACCGACGGCCGACCTGCTGACCCAGCGCATGCAGGTGCATGAAAAAACCGCCTGGATGTTGCGCGTACTGCTCGACGGCAACTGATCGCCTGCTGGCGACAGGCGTTCGCAAGGCCTGGTTCCGGCACAGGAACCAGGCCTTTTCGTTTCCTTGAGGAAGGTTTTGCCACTGCTCTCCAGGCGCCTTCGGCGCTTTATTGGGCCTGTCCCTCGTGCGCAGGCACTTGGGTGTCTTCCCAGGCAATGGAGCGGTTCGGTGGATATAAGGATGCAACAAGGCAAGCGCAGCGCTTGCCACGGGAAATGGCCAGGCAAGCAGTGCATCGACCCGTTCGGGACGGATTTCGACATGATGCAGGTCCGGCCGGTCTCGCGCTCGGTCCGGCTCAACGGCTTTGCTACCTGCCTGCGCCTGGAGGTGGTCTACTGGCGGATCCTGGAGCGGATCGCCGAGGCCAACCAGTGTACGGTAAGTGCGGTGCTGTCCTATGTGGACCGGGAAGTGCACCTGCGTCATGGCGGGGTGCGCAACTTCAGCGGGTTGATCCGGGTGATCTGCGTGGCCTGGCTGCTCGATCCGCCCAGCATGCGCTGATCGCCAGGCGGGCTGCACGGCTGTCCTTAACCATATATAATCCCGCTTTTTACTGCCCCCGGCAGTCAGCGTTGTGGTTGAAGAGAGACACCCATGCCCCTTTATGACTATCAATGTGCATCCTGCGACCACCGGATGGAAGTGTTGCAGAAGATCAGCGCCGCGCCGCTGACCGATTGCCCGGCGTGCCAAGAGCCGGCGCTGAAGAAGCTGTTGTCGGTACCCGGTTTCCGCCTGAGCGGTAACGGCTGGTACGAGACCGATTTCAAGACCGGGGCGAAAAAGAATCTGGCAGGCGGCGACAAGGCCGACTGAGTTGAATTGCAGCGACCGGGTCTTGCAGTATTAGCCCCTCAGGGCGGCCAGACCTCCACCGAATACACGAATCACGAGAAGCGAAACCACCATCATGATGCGCAGCCATTATTGCGGCCAACTGAACGAGCGCCTGGACGGCCAGGAAGTCACCCTTTGCGGCTGGGTCCATCGTCGCCGCGACCACGGCGGGGTGATCTTCCTCGACATCCGTGACCGCGAAGGCATGGCCCAGGTCGTCTTCGACCCGGATCGCGCCGAGACTTTCGCCAACGCCGACCGCGTGCGCAGCGAGTACGTCGTGCAGATCACCGGCAAGGTGCGCCTGCGTCCGGAAGGCGCGGTCAACCCGAACATGGCTTCGGGCGCCATTGAAGTGCTGGGCTACGAGCTGACCGTCCTCAACGAGGCCGAAACCCCGCCGTTCCCGCTCAACGAATACTCCGACGTGGGCGAGGAAACCCGCCTGCGCTACCGCTTCATCGACCTGCGTCGCCCGGAGATGGCCGACAAGCTGCGCCTGCGTTCGCGCATCACCAGCAGCATCCGCCGCTACCTGGACGAGAACGGCTTCCTCGACGTCGAGACGCCGATCCTGACTCGCGCCACCCCGGAAGGCGCCCGCGACTACCTGGTGCCGAGCCGCACCCACGCTGGCAGCTTCTTCGCCCTGCCGCAATCGCCACAGCTGTTCAAGCAGCTGCTGATGGTCGCCGGCTTCGACCGTTACTACCAGATCGCCAAGTGCTTCCGTGACGAAGACCTGCGTGCCGACCGCCAGCCGGAATTCACCCAGATCGACATCGAGACCAGCTTCCTCGACGAGTCCGAGATCATGGGCCTGACCGAAGGCATGATCCGCAAGTTGTTCAAGGAAGTCCTGGACCTGGAGTTCGGTGAATTCCCGCACATGACCTACGAAGAGGCCATGCGCCGCTACGGCTCCGACAAGCCTGACCTGCGTATCCCGCTGGAACTGGTCGACGTCGCCGACCAGCTCAAGGATGTCGACTTCAAGGTCTTTGCCGGCCCTGCCAACGATCCGAAGTGCCGTGTCACCGCCCTGCGCTTGCCAGGCGGCGCCAGCATGCCGCGCAGCCGCATCGACGAGTACACCAAGTTCGTCGGCATCTACGGTGCCAAGGGCCTGGCGTACATCAAGGTCAACGAGCGCGCCAAGGGCGTCGAAGGCCTGCAGTCGCCGATCGTCAAGAATATCCCCGAGGCCAACCTCAACGTGATCCTCGATCGCGTGGGTGCGGTCGATGGCGACATCGTGTTCTTCGGTGCCGACAAGGCCAAGATCGTCAGCGAAGCCCTGGGCGCGCTGCGTATCCGCCTGGGCCACGACTTCGAGCTGCTGACCTGCGAGTGGGCCCCGATGTGGGTCGTCGACTTCCCGATGTTCGAAGAGAACGACGACGGCAGCTTCAGCGCGCTGCACCACCCGTTCACCGCGCCCAAGTGCACCCCGGAAGAGCTCGAGGCCAACCCGGCCGGCGCTCTGTCCCGTGCCTACGACATGGTTCTCAACGGCACCGAGCTCGGTGGCGGTTCGATCCGTATCCACCGCAAGGAAATGCAACAGGCCGTATTCCGCCTGCTGGGCATCGGTGCCGAAGAGCAGCAGGAGAAGTTCGGCTTCCTGCTCGATGCCCTGAAGTTCGGCGCGCCGCCCCATGGTGGCCTGGCCTTCGGCCTGGACCGCCTGGTCATGCTGATGACCGGCGCCCAGTCGATCCGTGAAGTGATCGCCTTCCCGAAAACCCAGAGCGCCGCGTGCGTCATGACCCAGGCCCCTGGCCTGGTGGACGCCAAGGCCCTGCGCGAGCTGCACATCCGTCTGCGCGAGCAGACCAAGGTCGAGTAATCGGCCCGGGCGCTTCCCGGTGGAGGCGCCCACGCGCTTCGGCGCTGTTTTCTCGCGTTCCGCCCTTCGGGGCGGAACCTGTTTCTGTTTGAAGGATTTGGAGACGTTATGGCTGGTCATTCGAAGTGGGCAAACATCAAGCACCGCAAAGAACGCCAGGATGCCAAGAGAGGCAAGATCTTCACCAAGTGGATCCGCGAGCTGACCGTCGCCGCCAAGCAGGGCGGTGCTGACCCGGCCTCCAACCCACGCCTGCGCCTGGCATTGGACAAGGCCCTGGGCGCCAACATGAGCCGCGACATCATCGACCGCGCCGTGGCCCGTGGTGCCGGTACCAATGAAAGCGACAACGTCGAAGAGCTCAGTTACGAAGGCTACGGCCCCGGTGGCGTGGCGATCATGGTCGAAGCCATGACCGACAACCGCAACCGTACCGCGGCTGCCGTGCGCCATGCCTTCACCAAGTGCGGCGGCAACCTGGGCACCGACGGCTCGGTGGCCTACCTGTTCGAACGCAAGGGGCAAATCAGCTTCGCCGCCGACCTGGGTGTGGACGAAGAAGCCCTGATGGAAGCGGCCATGGAAGCCGATGCCGACGACGTGGTGGGCAACGATGACGGCTCCTTCGATGTCTTCACCTCGTTCAACAGCTTCTATGCGGTGCGCAATGCCTTGGAGGAAGCCGGTTTCAAGGC
The DNA here is from genome assembly GCF_048068215.1 of Pseudomonas sp. NY15372. Taxonomy (NCBI): domain Bacteria; kingdom Pseudomonadati; phylum Pseudomonadota; class Gammaproteobacteria; order Pseudomonadales; family Pseudomonadaceae; genus Pseudomonas; species Pseudomonas sp. NY15372. Next base: position 23,299 of record NZ_JBLUPY010000034.1, on the reverse strand, counting down.
TTCGGACGCCGAGATCGTGATGCAGCCTACCACCAGTGCCGAGCTGGATCAGGAGGGGGCCGAGAAGGTGCTCAAGCTGATCGACATGCTCGAGGACCTGGATGACGTGCAGAACGTCTACTCCAATGCCGAGATCTCCGACGAGATCATGGAAAAACTCGGCTAAGGTATCTGGTTTATCCTGGCATGGCTCGTTGAGCCTACGGCCCTTTCGAGGCACAAGGCCGCTCCTACAGATACAGCGACGTTCTTCAGGTCGGCGCGATGTCAGTAGGAGCGGCCTTGTGCCGCGAAAGGGCTGCAAAGCAGCCTCAGAGGCCACGCGCGTCGTATTCTTTATCTATTGCAGGCGTTATGACTCTGATTCTTGGTATCGACCCCGGCTCGCGCATCACCGGTTTCGGCGTGGTGCGCCAGACCGCCCGTGGCTGCGAATATGTGGCGTCTGGCTGTATCCGCACCGGTAGCGGCGAGCTCCATGAGCGCCTGCAGATCGTATTTCGCGGTGTCAGCGAAATCATCCGCCAACACGGGCCCGTGACCATGGGCATCGAGCGGGTGTTCATGGCGCGCAATGCCGACTCGGCCCTCAAGCTTGGCCAGGCGCGGGGCGCGGCCATCGTCGCCGCCGCCGAGGCGGGCCTGGAGATCGCCGAGTACAGCGCCAGCCAGGTCAAGCAGGCCGTGGCAGGCACCGGTGGTGCCAACAAGGAGCAGGTGATGCTGATGGTCATGCACCTGCTCAAGCTCACGCAAAAGCCGCAGGTCGACGCCTCCGATGCCCTGGCCATCGCCCTGTGCCATGCCCATACCCGTTCCAGCCTGGTGCCCCATGGCCTGGCCACGGCGCGGCGAAGAGGTGGGCGCTTGCGTCTTTGAGCGCTTCATGCGCAGATACAAATTTTGTCCGGGTGAAACATTCACCCGTTGCATTTGCTGATAGGGTTGAGCGGTCTTCGACCGGCTCCCCGAGAGGAAGGATCGGAACGTGATTGGACGTTTGCGCGGCACCCTGGCGGAAAAACAGCCGCCTCACCTGATTATCGACGTCAACGGCGTCGGCTACGAGCTGGAAGTGCCGATGACCACCCTGTACCGCCTGCCCAAGGTCGGCGAGCCGGTGACCGTGCATACCCATCTGGTGGTGCGTGAAGACGCGCACCTGCTCTATGGTTTCGCCGAAAAGCGCGAGCGCGAGCTGTTCCGCGAACTGATCCGGCTGAACGGGGTAGGGCCGAAGCTGGCCCTGGCGTTGATGTCGGGGCTTGAAGTGGACGAGCTGGTGCGCTGCGTGCAGGCCCAGGATACCTCGGCCCTGGTGCGTGTGCCGGGGGTCGGCAAGAAGACCGCCGAGCGCCTGCTGGTCGAGCTCAAGGACCGCTTCAAGGCTTGGGAAACCTCGCCTGCCATGTTCACGCTGGTGTCCGATGGCCCGCTGCCGGTCAGCAGTGCCTCAACGGCCGAAGCCGATGCGGTCAGCGCCTTGGTCTCCCTGGGCTACAAGCCCCAGGAGGCGAGCAAGGCGGTATCGGCGATCAAGGACAAGGCTGGCCTGAGCAGCGAGGAGCTGATCCGCCGTAGCCTCAAAGGGATGATTACCAAGTGATCGAAGCCGACCGACTGATCGCTGCCAGCGGGCGCGACCGCGAAGAAATCCAGGACCGTGCGATCCGCCCGCTGCGCCTGGAGGAATACATCGGCCAACCGGTGGTGCGCGAGCAGATGGCGCTGTTCATCCAGGCGGCCCGTGGGCGCAACGAGTCCCTGGATCACACCTTGATCTTCGGCCCGCCGGGCCTTGGCAAGACCACTCTGGCCAATATCATCGCCCAGGAAATGGGCGTTTCGGTCAAGAGCACCTCGGGCCCAATCCTGGAACGCCCGGGCGACCTGGCGGCCATGCTGACCAACCTCGAGCCCCATGACGTGCTGTTCATCGACGAGATTCACCGCTTGTCCCCGGTGGTCGAGGAAGTGCTCTATCCAGCGATGGAGGACTTCCAGCTGGACATCATGATCGGCGAAGGGCCGGCTGCCCGTTCGATCAAGCTGGACCTGCCGCCCTTCACCCTGGTCGGCGCCACTACCCGTGCCGGCATGCTGACCAACCCGCTGCGCGATCGCTTCGGCATCGTCCAGCGCCTGGAGTTCTACAGCAACCGGGACCTAGCCACCATCGTCAGCCGTTCGGCCAATATCCTGGGCCTTGCGATCGAGGACGAAGGCGCCTACGAGATCGCCCGCCGTGCCCGCGGTACCCCGCGGATCGCCAACCGCCTGCTGCGCCGGGTGCGCGACTATGCCGAGGTGCGCGGCAAGGGCGAGATCACCAAGGCAGTGGCAGACATGGCGCTGAACCTGCTGGATGTCGACGAGCGTGGTTTCGACCATTCCGACCGCCGCCTGCTGTTGACCATGATCGAGAAGTTCGACGGTGGCCCGGTGGGGGTCGACAACCTGGCGGCGGCCATCAGCGAGGAGCGCCATACCATCGAGGATGTGCTCGAGCCGTACCTGATCCAGCAAGGCTATATCATGCGCACGCCACGCGGGCGTGTGGTCACCCGCCATGCCTACCTGCATTTCGGCCTGAACATTCCCGGCCGCTTTGCCGAAGGTGGCGAATTTTCCGATCCCGACGATGAATGACAGATCGAATCGGGGTTTTCGTGGTCCTACCGCTGGCACGCCCCTGTGGCGCTGGCAATAAGACATTATCGATGCAAAAACAGTTGCCGGGGCGGATTGGCAAGCTGAGGAGTAAGCACTAGAGTATGCGCGCGCAAAAAGGCCTGGAACCGTTCGCCCACCGCTGTCGCGTCTATTACGAAGACACCGACGCAGGTGGCGTGGTGTATTACGTCAATTACCTGAAATTCATGGAGCGTGCACGCACCGAGCGGCTGCGGCACCTGGGGTTTTCCCAGGCCGAGCTGGCAGGCCAGAACCTGCTGTTCGTGGTCCATTCCAGCGAAGCGCGCTACCACGCGCCGGCGCGGCTGGACGACGCGTTGCGGGTGACCGCGCAAGTACTTGAATTGAATCGCGCCAGCCTGCGCTTCGTGCAGCAGGTCTGGCGGGAAAAGGATGAAACGCTGCTCTGCGAGGGGCAGTTCCTGGTGGCCGCCGTGCGCGCCGACACTTTCAAACCCCGGGCCATACCCCAAGAGCTGCGCGACGCCTTCCTGGCGGACGGCACGGGTACTCAATCGAATGCAGGAGAATAAGCGTGGAAGCTAACGTCGTCGACCATACCTCCATGTGGAGTCTGGTCAGCAATGCCAGCATCGTGGTGCAGCTGGTGATGCTGACCCTGGTGGCAGCCTCGGTCACCTCATGGATCATGATCTTCCAGCGCAGCACTATGCTGCGCGCCGGTCGTCGTGCGCTGGATGCCTTCGAGGAGCGCTTCTGGTCGGGCATCGACCTGTCCAAGCTGTACCGCCAGGCAGGCAGCAACCCAGACCCGGACTCCGGTGTCGAGCAGGTGTTCCGCGCTGGCTTCAAGGAGTTCTCGCGCCTGCGCCAGCAGCCGGGCGTCGACCCGGACGCGGTCATGGAAGGCGTGGGCCGTGCCATGCGCGTGGCCATCTCCCGCGAGGAAGAGAAGCTCGAGCAGAGCCTGCCGTTCCTGGCCACTGTCGGTTCCACCAGCCCGTACATCGGCCTGTTCGGTACCGTCTGGGGCATCATGAACTCCTTCCGCGGCCTGGCCTCTGCCCAGCAGGCGACCCTGGCCACCGTGGCCCCCGGTATCGCCGAGGCGCTGATCGCCACCGCGATCGGCCTGTTCGCCGCGATCCCGGCCGTCATCGCCTACAACCGCTTCTCGGCCCGCAGCGAAGTGCTGATCGGCCGTTACTACACGTTCGCCGACGAGTTCCAGGCGATCCTGCACCGCAAAGTACACACCAGCGAAGAGTGATCAGGTAGAAGCCCATGGCCCGAGTTCGCCACAAACGCAAGCCGGTCGCCGAGATGAACGTGGTGCCCTACATCGACGTGATGCTGGTGCTGCTGGTCATCTTCATGGTGACCGCTCCCATGCTCAACCAGGGCGTGAAGGTCGACCTGCCCAAGGTTTCCAGCGAAGCCTTGCCCCAGGACAACAACGTTCAGATCCTGACCATCTCGATCAAGGCCGACAAGACCTACTATTGGAACCTCGGCAGCGAGGTCGACACCGACAAGCAGATGGACAAGGCCATGACCTTGCCGGAAATGACCAACGCGGTGACCAAGATCATTGCCGCCGGTCGTGACCAGGGCAAGCAGACCCAGGTCTTCATCCGCGGCGACAAGGCCGTCGACTACGGCGCGGTCATGGGCGCCATGGGTGGGTTGCAGAAGGCCGGTGTCGGTAACGTTGGCCTGATTACCGAGGCGCCCTGATGCAACAGCGAGAGCCATCCGCCTCGGAAAGCTACTTCTGGCCCAGTGTCTGGGCCATCGGCCTGCATGTGCTGGTATTCGCGATGCTGTTCGTCAGCTTCGCCATGACGCCTGAGCTGCCACCGTCCAAGCCAATCGTCCAGGCCACGCTCTACCAGCTCAAATCCAAGAGCCAGGCGACCACCCAGACCAACCAGAAGATCGCCGGGGAAGCGAAGAAAACCGCTTCGCGCCAGACCGAGGTCGAGCAACTGGAACAGAAGAAGGTCGAGCAGGAAGCCATCAAGGCCGCGGAACAAAAGAAAGCCGACGCCGCTCAAAAGGCCGAAGAGGCCCGCGAGGCCGCCGAGGCGAAGAAGGCCGAAGAGGCTGCCAAGGCCGCCGAAGCCAAGAAGGCCGCCGAGAAGCAGCAGGCCGACATCGCCAAGAAGAAGGCCGAGCAGGAGGCGAAGAAGCAGGCCGAGGAAGAAGCCAAGAAGAAGGCAGCCGAGGAGGCGAAGAAAAAAGCCGCCGAGGACGCCAAGAAGAAAGCGGCGGCCGAGCAGGCCAAGAAGAAGGCAGCCGAAGACGCCAAGAAAAAGGCGGCAGCGGATGCCCAGAAGAAAAAGGCCCAGGAAGCGGCCCGCAAGGCAGCGGAGGACAAGAAAGCCCAGGCCCTGGCCGAGCTGTTGTCCGACACCACCGAGCGGCAGCAGGCCCTGGCCGATGAGCGTGGCGATGAAGTGGCCGGCGATTTCGACGACCTGATTCGCATGCGGGCAGCCGAAGGTTGGGCACGTCCGCCGTCCGCACGCAGGGGCATGACGGTAGTCCTGCAGATCAACATGTTGCCCGATGGCACCATCACCAATGTCAGCGTGGCGCGCTCCAGCGGCGACGGCCCGTTCGACGCCTCGGCGGTGGCAGCGGTGAAGAACATTGGTCGTTTGACCGAAATGCAGGGCTTGAAGCCGAACGAGTTCAATCCGTATCGTTCATTCAAGATGACATTTACACCTGAGGATCTTGCGTTGTGATTAAACGTCTGAAAGGACTGCTGGTCATGCTCTGCTGCGTGGCAGGTATGGCCGTGGCAGAGGAAAAGAACATCCTGGTCACCAGCGGCAGCGACCGGGCGACCCCGATCGCGGTGGTGCCGTTCGGCCTGCAGGGTGGCAGCGTGCTGCCGGAAGACATGGCCGAGATCATCGGCAATGACCTGCGCAACTCCGGTTACTACTCGCCCATCCCACGGCAGAACATGATCAGCCAGCCGAGCCAGGCCAGCGAAGTGATCTTCCGCGACTGGAAGGCCCTGGGCGCCCAGTACGTGATGGTCGGCAGCATCGTGCCGGCCGGCGGTCGCCTGCAGGTGCAGTACGCCCTGTTCAACGTCGCTACCGAGCAGCAAGTGCTGACCGGCAGCGTCGCCGGCGGCGTCGACCAGCTGCGCGACATGGCGCACTACATCGCCGACCAGTCGTTCGAGAAGCTCACCGGCATCAAGGGTGCATTCTCCACCCGTATGCTGTACGTGACCGCCGAGCGCTTCTCTGCCAACAACACCCGCTACACCCTGCAGCGCTCGGACTACGACGGTGCCCGCGCCGTGACCCTGCTGCAGTCCCGCGAGCCGATCCTGTCGCCGCGCTTCGCGCCGGACGGCAAGCGCATCGCCTATGTCTCGTTCGAGCAGAAGCGCCCGCGTATCTTCGTCCAGCACATCGACACCGGTCGCCGTGAGCAGGTCACCAACTTCGAAGGCCTCAACGGTGCTCCGGCCTGGTCGCCGGATGGTTCGCGCCTGGCCTTCGTGCTGTCCAAGGACGGCAACCCGGACATCTACGTGATGAACATGGGCTCGCGCCAGATCAGCCGCGTCACCGCCGGCCCTGGCATCAACACCGAGCCGTTCTGGGGCAAGGATGGCAACACCCTGTACTTCACCTCCGACCGTGGCGGCAAGCCGCAGGTCTACAAGACCTCCGTCAATGGTGGTGGCGCCGAGCGCGTGACCTTCGTGGGTAACTACAACGCCAACCCGAAACTGTCCGCCGACGAGAAGACCCTGGTGATGATCCATCGCCAACAGGGCTTCACCAACTTCAAGGTGGCCGCCCAGGACCTGGAGCGCGGAAGTGTAAAGATTCTTTCGGACACCAGTCTTGATGAGTCTCCCACTGTTGCGCCAAACGGCACCATGCTAATCTACGCCACCCGCCAGCAGGGCCGGGGAGTCTTGATGCTCGTCTCTCTCAACGGACGCGTGAGGCTCCCGCTTCCTACCGCGCAAGGCGAAGTCAGAGAACCGTCCTGGTCCCCTTACCTGAACTGATTGCGGCGTAACACTATTTGCTTAACACACTGGGGTTTCATTAGGAGTTTCACGATGGAAATGCTGAAGTTTGGTAAATTCGCTGCGCTGGCTCTGGCCATGGCCGTAGCTGTAGGTTGCTCCTCCAAGGGCGGTGACAACGCTGGCGAAGGCGCCGCTGTTGACCCGAACGCTGGCTACGGTGCCAACACCGGCGCTGTCGACGGCAGCCTGAGCGAAGAAGCCGCCCTGCGCGCAATCACCACCTTCTACTTCGAATACGACAGCTCGGACCTGAAGCCAGAAGCCATGCGCGCCCTGGACGTTCATGCCAAGGACCTGAAAGCCAACGGCAACCGCGTTGTCCTGGAAGGCCACACCGACGAGCGCGGTACTCGCGAGTACAACATGGCTCTGGGCGAGCGTCGTGCCAAGGCCGTTCAGCGCTACCTGGTTCTGCAGGGCGTTTCCCCTGCTCAGCTGGAACTGGTTTCCTACGGCGAAGAGCGTCCAGTTGCCACTGGTGGCGACGAGCAGTCCTGGGCTCAGAACCGTCGCGTAGAACTGCGTAAGTAAGTTCCTATGCGTATGTGCCGTCGTGCTGTAACCGTCCTCGCACTCAGCCTGCCGCTCGCGGCCTGGGCTGAGGTTCCCGTAGTAGATGACAACGCAAGCGGCTATCCGCCTGCGGGTTATGGCACGAGCGGCGCCTATGCCGGGGCAGGGGCTTCGACCCCTGCCTCTGCACAGGGCCAGCTGTTCATGCAGCTGCAGCAGATGCAGGACCAGATTTCCCGCCAGCAGGGCATCATCGAAGAGCTGCAGAACGATGTGGCCCGCATGAAGCAGGAAAGCCTGGAGCGTTACAAGGATCTGGACAGCCGCATCAACAGTGGTGCCGCGCCTGCCCAGGCTCCCGAGAATTCTTCCACCGGTGGTGCCGCCAATGCCGCCGCCGGTGCTGCCGCTGGCGCCGCTGCCCAACAGCCGGCTGCCAGCAGCGAACCCGGTGATCCGGCGAAAGAGAAGCTCTATTACGACGCCGCTTTCGACCTGATCAAGCAGAAGGACTTCGACAAGGCCAGCCAGGCCTTCGCCGCCTTCCTGCGCAAGTACCCCAACAGCCAGTACGCCGGCAACGCCCAGTACTGGCTTGGCGAGGTCAACCTGGCCAAGGGCGACCTGCAAGGTGCCAGCCAGGCCTTCGCCAAGGTCGGCCAGCTGTATCCCAAGCACAGCAAAGTGCCTGATTCGCTGTACAAACTGGCGGACGTCGAGCGCCGCATGGGCCACACCGACAAGGTCAAGGGCATCCTGCAGCAGGTCATCACCCAGTACCCCGGCACCTCTGCCGCACAACTGGCCCAGCGCGACCTGCAAAAGCTCTGAATATCGCCTGACGAAAGAAACCCGCGCTTGTCGCGGGTTTTTTCGTTAGAATCTTGGCCCTTTTTTCGTAAACACGCTGTTGCGGATAACGCTATGTCGAGTCCGTGCCAGTGCCTGACGGAGGCGGACAGCCTGTTTAGCTGTCACGCCCGTGGCGACCATGCAAGACACATTACGCATCACCGAAGTCTTTTACTCGTTGCAGGGTGAAACACGAACGGCGGGGCTGCCCACCGTATTCGTGCGTCTCACCGGCTGCCCATTGCGCTGCCAGTACTGCGACAGTGCCTACGCCTTCAGCGGCGGCACCCTTCGTACCCTTGACGATATTCTCGAGCAGGTGGCGGGGTTTCGGCCGCGCTATGTCTGCGTGACCGGGGGCGAACCCTTGGCCCAGCCCAACGTGTTGCCACTGCTGCAGCGCCTGTGCGACGCCGGCTACGAGGTGTCCCTGGAAACCAGCGGTGCCCTGGATATCGCCCGCGTCGATACCCGCGTAAGCCGCGTGGTCGACCTCAAGACCCCGGGCTCGGAGGAGTCGCACCGTAACCGTTACGAGAACATCGAGCTGCTGACCCGTAACGACCAGGTCAAGTTCGTGATCTGTTCCCGCGAGGACTACGACTGGGCGGTCTCGAAACTGATCCAGTACAACCTGGCCGAGCGCGCGGGCGAAGTGCTGTTTTCGCCCAGCCACCACCAGGTGAATGCCACCGACCTGGCCGATTGGATCGTCGCCGACAACCTGCCCGTGCGCTTCCAGCTGCAGTTGCACAAACTGCTGTGGAACGACGAGCCAGGACGCTGAAACGAGGAGTGTGAAGATGAGTGAGAAACGCGCGGTAATCCTGCTGTCCGGCGGCCTGGACTCGGCCACCGTGGTCGCCATGGCCAAGGCCGAAGGCTACAGCTGCTACACCATGAGTTTCGATTACGGCCAGCGCCACCGCGCCGAGCTGAACGCTGCAGCGCGGGTCGCCCGGGACCTGGGTGTGGTCGAACACAAGGTGATCGGCCTGAACCTCGACGGCATCGGTGGCTCGGCCCTGACCGATACCAGCATCGATGTGCCCGAGGCGCCGGGTGAAGGCATTCCGGTCACCTACGTGCCAGCCCGTAACACTGTCTTCCTGTCCCTGGCCCTGGGGTGGGCGGAAGTGTTGAAGGCGCGGGACATCTTCATCGGTGTGAACGCCGTGGATTACTCGGGCTATCCGGATTGCCGCCCCGAATTCGTCGAGGCGTTCGAACGCATGGCCAACCTGGCCACCAAGGCGGGCGTGGAAGGGCAGGGCTTCCGGATCCAGGCCCCGCTGCAGAACCTGAGCAAGGCGCAGATCGTTCAGGCGGGTATGGCCCGTGGCGTGGACTACAGCCTGACGGTATCGTGCTACCAGGCTGACGACGACGGCCGTGCCTGTGGAAAGTGCGACAGCTGCCGCCTGCGCGCCGAGGGCTTCAAGGCGGCGGGTGTCGAGGACCCGACGCGATATTTTTAAAAAAAGTTGCGATGGGGTGTTGATTTCCCGTTAGAAATCAGTATTATACGCGCCATCCAACGGGTCGTTAGCTCAGTTGGTAGAGCAGTTGGCTTTTAACCAATTGGTCGTAGGTTCGAATCCTACACGACCCACCATATACGAAGAGCCCGCCTTTCAAGGCGGGCTTTTTCATTTTCACGGCATCCGAGCCTGTCACCCTGCCTTCTGTAGAGGCGGGCTCGCCCCGCGATCAAGGGCGAAGCCCTTGCCATTCTGAACTGCCCACCCGGACCGTCGCATCGCCATCCTCACAAACCCATCCGCGATTCCATCGTCCGACGAACCCTGCCTCAGCCGGCCTTGTTCAACCGCCGTGCATCGAACGCATCGATCGCCTGGTACGCGGTATAAGTCGCCTGCGCCGCCAGCAAACCGGCGACGCCAAAGGTGCGTGTGAGGCCGAACTGCCCGAAGCCTGCCGGTACGGGTAACCTGCGCGCGATGGCGTCGGCCAGCACCTCGCCCGCCACCGTGGTGGGCGCCATGCCGTGGCCGCCGAAGCCTACCGCATGCCAGATGCCGTTGTCGTCCTGGCCGATCTGCGCCATCTGATGGCGCCCGTAGCTCATCAGGCCACCCCAGGAATAGTCGATGTCCACGTCCTCGAGCTGGGGGTAGACCGTGGCCAGGTCGGCCTTGAGCAGCTTGGCGATGGCTTCGGGGCTGCGATCGAGGATGGAAATGCGCCCGCCCCAGAGGATGCGGTTGTCCTTGAGCGGGCGGTAGTAGTCGAAGGCGAAGCGGGTGTCGTAGATCGCCGACTCGCAGGCGATCGCGTCCTTCAGTCGCTCACCCAGAGGCTCGGTGGCGACCACATAGGTGGCGATGGGCAGCACCGCGCGTTCCACCGGGGGATAGACGCCACGGGCGTAGCCGCCGCCGGAGAACACAACCTCTTCGGCGTGGATTTCGCCGCCCTCGGTTTGCACGACATATTTGCCGGCGCATTTTTCGATGGCCAGTACGGGAGACTGTTCGAACAGGCGCGCGCCGAGCTCGGTAAGGGCTCGGGCCACGCCGCAGACGTATTTGAGCGGGTGGAAATGGAAGGCATTGCGTTCGAGCAGCCCGCCGTAATAGCGATCGGTCTTGAGCATTTCCTTCAGCTCGCCAGGCGCGATGTATTCCCACTCGACGCCGTAGGCTTCTTTCATCAGCTGGCGGGGTTTCTCCAGGCGCGACGGGTCATTGAACCAGTTGGCCAGGATCACCCCTTTGTCCACCAGGTCGCAGTCGATGCTGTAGTGACGGGCTCGGCTGCGGATCAGCTCGACCGCGTCGAGCGTCAGTTGGTACAGGCGCCGCGCTTCTTGTGCACCCAGGGTGTCGAGCAGGTCGCCGTTGCCCAGGCTATAGCCGCCGAAGACGAAACCGCCGTTGCGCCCGGATGCACCATGCCCCACCCGGTGCGACTCCAGCACCACCACGCCGGTGATGCCACGCTCGGCGAGGCCCAGAGCGGTCGACAGGCCTGCCAGCCCACCTCCCAGGATGCAGACGCGGGTATCGGTGCGGCCGGTGTGGGCCGGGTACGCAACCCGATCGACGGAGGCTTCGTAGAAAGATTGAAGGAAGTCGGTGCTCATCGCTCGGTCCATGCGGTAGTGGCGCCGGGCCGAGGGTTGCCCGGCGCTGTGAACAAAGGAAGGTCAGGCGGACGTTTATGGGCTGGTGATCGCCAGGCCGCTGGCGTCGTTTTCGGTGCTGGTGCGCGCTTGTCGGCGGCGAACCTCGATAACGCTGAAATCCATGTCCCGGTAGCGAACGATGCGCGAGCGGGTGATCACTTTGTGGCCAAGCCACATCACCACGAACAGCACCAGGCCGATATAGGTCGCGGTGGCACCCATCCAGTCGATGCGATCGCCGATGAACGCCTGATAGTTCTGGCCCAGCATCACCACCATGCACAGGGCGAAGGCGAAGAACGGCCCGAACGGGAAGAACTTCGAGACATAGGGCAGCTTGTCCAGGCTATGGCCCGCCAGTTTGTAGCCGCGACGGAAGCGGTAATGGCTGATGGCGATGCCCAGCCAGGCGATGAAGCCCAGCATGCCGGAGGTGTTGAGCAGCCACAGGTAGAGCTTGCCGGGGCTGAACAGGAAGCTCAGCAGGCACAGGCCGGCCACCACCGAGGTCGCCAGCAAGGCCCACACCGGTGTGCCCGAGCGGGTGACCTTGGCGAACAGTGCGGGCGCCTTGCGCTCCACGGCCAGGCTGTAGAGCATGCGCGAGGAGGCGTACATCCCGGAATTACCGGCCGAGAGCACCGAGGTCAGGATCACGGCATTCATGATGGCCGCGGCGGCCAGCATGTCGGCCTTCTGGAAGATCAGCGTGAAGGGGCTGATGGTGATGTCCGAAAGGCCGTCCTTGAGCAGGCGTGGGTCGGTGTAGGGGATCAGCAGGCCGATCACGATGATGGTGCAGACGTAGAACAGCAGGATGCGCCAGAAGATCTGGCGCACCGCCTTGGGAATGTTGCGCCCGGGGTTCTCGGTTTCCCCGGCGGCGATGCCGACGAATTCAGTGCCCTGGAACGAGAAGCCGACGATCATGGCCACGCCGATCAGCGCAGGCAGGCCGCCGGCGATCGGTGCGTCGCCGATCTGCCACAGGTGCGCACCGCCATCCTGGCCGCCCTCGACGATGCCCATCAGCATCAGCACGCCCATGATGATGAAGGCGATGATGGTGATCACCTTGATCAGCGCGAACCAGAACTCCGTCTCGCCGAAGAAGCGCACCGAGGCGACGTTCAGGGCGAACAACAGGCCCAGGAACACCGCGCTCCAGAGCACCCCAGGTGTGTCCGGGAACCAGTAGGCCATGATGATCTGCACGGCGACCAGGTCCACGGCGATGGTCACCGCCCAGGAGTACCAGTAATTCCAGCCCAGGGCGAAGCCGAAGCTTTCATCCACGTACCGCGAGGCGTAGGTGGAGAACGAGCCGCTGACCGGCATGCAGGCAGCCAATTCGCCCAGGCTGGTCATCAGGAAGTACACCATCAGGCCGATGATCGCGAAGGAGAGCAGGGCGCCGCCGGGGCCTGACTGGGCGATGGTGGCGCCGGAAGACACGAACAGGCCGGTGCCAATCGAGCCGCCGATGGCGATCATGTTCAGGTGGCGGCTGTTGAGGGTGCGTTTCAGATGGCCCGCGGGCTTGTCCGCGGCAGTCGAACGTGCGTGTTCATTGGAATGGGTCATGGGCAACCTATTTGACCTGCGTTCAGTTTGAGTTTTTTGTTCTTGTTTTGCCCTGGCTGGCGCGTCGTGCTTCGCGCGGGCCAGGCTGTACGGCCCAAGGTTCAAGAATTCGCTCGCCACGAATGGCGGGCGATTTCATTGACCGGCGTCAGTATCGGCCTGCGAAGTGCTGACCAACAAACGACCTTTAGGCACTAAATCATTCTTTTTTGGAATGAAGTTAGGTTATGGCAGGTTTTAGGGTGACTGATTGGTCATATGGCGAAATGCCGGTTTAGAGCGTCTTCTGCGGGTCGCATAGCGTCAAAATGTAATTTGCTTGTGTCGATTTGTGCGTTTTGACGACTGGATCTATCAAAATGACAGGAAAAAAATTCATCTTATGAGATGGAGTACCGTGGGGAGAGGGAGGCATAGAGAGGGCTGCGTTGCAGCCCGATCGCGGGGCAAGCCCGCTCAGGATGGGCGGGCAGGGGGGAGAGGTCAGCCTTCGTGGGGCTGGGCGCGGCTGGTGATGGCGGTTTTCTGTTCGTGCACGGGGTTGTCTTGCGGCAGCTGGTCGAACTCGCGCAGGCCGTCCTTGCGGTACGGGTCGCCGATCCAGCGCGGCGCCACCATGAACTGTGGGCTCACCAAGCTCTTGGCCGGCTCGAAACGGTCATAGCTGAGCCCGGCGAGGTCAGAGAGGGTATGGATCAGGTGCGAGCTGCTATAGGGCCGGTCGGTCATCGCTTGCAGGTCGCGAGGGTGGTCGGCTTGCCAGCTTGGCGAGGTCCATAACAGGAATGGGATGGTGTACATCGGCCGGGTCGGCGCGTTCTCGTTGCGGCCCAGGCGGTCATGGTCGCCGGAGCTGTAGACGTCTTCACCATGGTCGGAGAGGTACAGCAGGAAGCCATTGGGCGTCGACGCCGAGTAGCGCTGGATCAGGCTGGAGACTACATGGTCGTTGTACAGCACCGCATTGTCGTAGAAGTTGTAGGTTTCCACTTGGCTGGGGGTCAAGCCGGCAGGCACGCCCTGGCTGTCCTTGAAGCGCTCGTACGCATCCGGATAGCGGTAGCGGTAGTCCATGTGGGTGCCCAGCAGGTGGACGATGATGAACTTCTTCTGTGCGGGGTCCTGCAGCGCTTTTTCGAATGGCGCCAGCACCACTTCGTCGTACTGGCTGGCGTTCTGGTTGCGCTGGTTGTTCAGGTAGACCGGCGCATCCGTCTGCTGGGAGAAGGTGGTGAGCATGGTGTTGCGCTTGGTCATCGTCTGCTGGTTGGTGATCCAGAAGGTCTTGTAGCCTGCCTGTTTCATCAGGTTGATCAGCGAAGGGTCGGTCAGGAAGCGGTCCGGGCTCTTCTGGTCACCGAAGGTCAGGATCTGCTGCATCACCTCGATGGTGTAGGGTCGCGGCGACACCACGTTGCGGAATACCGTCAGTTGCTTGTCTGCGCTGGCCAGGGCGTCGAGGTTGGGGGTGGTCGGCCGACCGTAGCCGTACAGGTGCATGTGTTCGCGCGTGGTCGACTCGCCCAATACCAGCACCAGGGTGCGCGGCGCATCGCCGCTGCTGTCCTTCAGGCCCTGCAGCGGCGGCAGCGAGGCGTTCTGCTCCAGCAGCTTCTGCATATTGTCCAACTGCTGGCGGTATTGCTGGTAGCCGACCAGCAATTGCCAGGGCACCGCAGGCTCCATGCGTAGTTGGACCTTTTCCAGGGCATCGGCGAAGTTGCGCTGCTGGGTCACCATCTGTTTATAGAAGGGGTAGACCAGGTTCGCCGCCAGCAGCAGGATCACCAGCGGCGCCCGGCTGCGCAGGGGCAGGGTGACCGGGCGCACGCGCTTCCACAGCAGTACCGCCACCACGGTATAGAGCGCCAGCGCCAGGCACAGCCCGACACTGAAGTACTGGCTGAAATATTCCCCGGCTTCGGCAGTGTTCGACTCGAACATCACGAAGATCACGCTCTGCGAGAACTCCTGGCGGTAGATGCCGAAGTAGCTCAGGCCCACCAGTGAGGCGGCCCAGAGCACCACACCGATCACCGCGCTGAGGGTGCGGGTGTAGCGCGGCAGCAGCAGAACCGGGGCGAACCAGAGGGTGCTGAGGAAAAGCGAGTCACGGAAGCCGGAAAACCCGGTGGTGCCGCTGAACATCAGCAGCGCCTGGGTGACGCCTGAGAAATACCAGAAGAACAGCAGGAGCCAGCCCAGGCCGGCCCAGTCGATGCCTTTTCGTGTTGTTGGGGTAGTGCTTGCCACGTGCGCCTCGTCGAACCTTGATGGCAGCCGGGTGTGCCGGCTGCCGGGAAGGCTGCGACGCTAATGGAGCGGCTGTGAAAATAACGTCAATCGTTCATGGAAAAAGCCGTGGCCTGGCGCTTATTCGGCCCATTCCGGATCGCCGGTAAATACCACCGTGAGCCAGCGGTCCGGCCCTTCGCCGCCGATGGCTTCGCCGATCTCGTCGCGCAGGGCGTCCCACTCGGCGATGGTGCGGGCGGCCATGGTGGTCGGCACGATGAAATACAGCTCGATCTCCCGCGAGCGACCGACCTTGGCTACATAGGCGCGGTACGACTGTAGGCCGTGCCGCCCGACGAAAGCCTGGGCCACGTCATCGACGTGCTGCTTGAGGTCGCTCGGGGTCACCAGGAACATGTCCGCCAGCGCCTGGCGCACTACCGACATCGGCAGCGGGATGATCACCAGGCACACCAAGGCCAGCACGGCCGGGTCGATGTAGGGTGAAAGCCAGGCCCACTCGGTGCCTTGCACCAGATAGCCGAAGCAGAAGGCGACCAGCAAGGCGGCGGTGATGCTGGCCGACATCACCCAGCCCTTGACGTCCATGCGCACGAAGTCCGAGCCGAGCGTGCGGTTGGCACGGGCCTCGGCGATGGCGATGGCCAGGCAGGCGACGACGGTGACCGCGGCATACACCAAGGCCACGCCGAACTCCAGGTCGCGGCCGCCTTCGAGCAGGCTGCTGATGGCGTTGATCAGGGCGTAGGCGGCCACGCCGGTCAGCAGGATGCCGTTGAGCGCCAGAACCATCGGCTCCAGGTGCCAGAAGCCCATGGTGAAGCGCTCGCGCAGCTTGCGCGACATGCGCTCGGCATGGGCGTGGGAGGTGATCAGCTTGACCACCACCAGCGACAGCCCGCTCATGCTGGCGTCCACCAGTGAGTAGACGCCGTCGAAGACGATCGAGAACGAGCCTGACGCCAGGCCGAAGGCAATGCCGATCACAGCGATGAACAAAGTGACGGCGATGGACGTGCGCAGCACGCCCTGTTCACTCGTCAGGTCGAAAAACGGTTTTCCCATCATGGGCTCCATGTCTGATTTCACCGGCCCCCTGTGGGCGCGGGCCAAGCCCGCTCAGGGGGAGGGCGGCTATACCTTGAACTGTTCCATCAAGGCCTGTTGCTGGTTGGCAAGGCGGTTCAGCGCCTGGCTGATCCGCGCCGACTCGTCGGCCTGGCCCGACAGCGACTCGGTCACATCGCGGATACCGGCGACGTTGCGGTTGACCTCCTCGGCCACCGCGCTCTGCTCCTCGGCCGCCGAGGCGATCTGCAAGTTCATGTCGCTGATCACCGCCACCGCTTCGCCGATCCGCTGCAGGGCCGGCAGGGCCTGTTCCATGCGCGTGGCGCTGTCGCGGGCCTGGCGCTGACCTTCGTGCATGGCGCCGACCACATCGTGGGTGCCTTGCTGCAGGCCTTCGATCACCTGGCGGATTTCCTCCACCGAGACCTGCGTGCGTTGAGCCAGGCCGCGCACCTCGTCGGCGACCACGGCGAAGCCGCGACCGGCCTCGCCCGCGCGGGCGGCTTCGATGGCGGCGTTCAGCGCCAGCAGGTTGGTCTGTTCGGCGATGGTGCGAATCACCTCGAGTACCGTGCCGATCTGCTCGCTGCGTCCGGCCAGGGCGCGTGCCTGCTCCATGGCGGCATCCATGTCCGCCACCAGCCGGTCGATGGCCTGGCGGGTCACGGCCACCAGTTCCAGACCTTCATGGGTGGCCTGGTCGGCGCCGCGCGCGGCTTGGGCCGCCTGGGATGCGTTGCGGGCGACGTCTTGGGCGGTGGCGCTCATCTCATTGGCGGCGGTGGCCACCTGTTCGATTTCCCGCTGCTGTTGCTGCATGCCGCCGCTGGTCTGGCTGGCGATGGCGGCGGACTGGTCGGCCGTGCCCCGGGCCTGCTGGAGCGAGCCCTTGACCTGGGCGATCACCGGCTGGAGCTTGTCGAGAAAGCGGTTGAACCAGCCGCTCAACTGGCCCAGTTCGTCCTCGCGGGTGTAATCCAGGCGTCGGGTCAGGTCGCCTTCACCGCTGGCGATGTCGCGCAGGCGTTCGGCCACGGCGAGGATCGGCCGGGTTACGCCGCGGGCGGTCAGCCACACCAGCAGCAGGCCGAGCACCGCGGCCGCGAGGCCGACCAGCAGGCTGGTGAGGTTGGCGGCCTGGTTGCGTGCGTCCAGGCGTTGATTGAGCGCCACCGCAGGTGCCTGCAGGACGGCTTCCGGCAGTTCCAGCAGCACGTGCCAGGGCGTTGCATCGGGAATCGGCGCGAATGGGCGGGAGATGCGCATCAGGCCGTTTTCAAGCTGTTCCACCGGCTGGCCGGCGGCCATCGACGCTGCCAGCTCACGCGCCTGTTCGCCGTAGGCCTGGGTCACCGTCTTGCTCAACTGTGCGTTGTCCTGGCTATGGCCGGCCAGAAGGCCCGCAGGGCTGACGATGCTGACCTGGCCCTGGCCTTCGAACAGCTCCTGACGGCCCGCCAGGCTCAGTTGCTGCAGATTGTCCAGGCCGATGTCCAGGCCGACCACGCCGACCACCTGGCCGTTGTCCAGCAGCGGCAGGGCGATGCTGGTCATCAATACCTGGCGGCCGTTGACCTCGTCGAAATACGGGTCGAGCACGCAGGGTTTGGCGGTTTCCAGCGGGCAGGTCAGCCAGCGGTTGTAGGGCGAGCCGTTGGCCGCGGTACGGGTGTCGGCCAGCATCGATTCGGGCATCGTCTCCGACTCCAGCGTGCCGGGGCTGGGCTGCGACCAGTACAGCGAATAGCGCCCGCTGTCGTTGCTGCCCTGGGCATCCTGACCAATGAAGCGGGCATCCTGCTGGTCCAGTGCGTTGGGTTGGAATACCAGGTACAGGCCGATCAGGTCGCGGTTGCCGGCCAGGGCTGCGCGGGCTTGAGCGTTCAATTCGGTGCGCAGGTCGTCGCCGCCGCGGGTCCTGAGCACCTGCACCAGGCGGGCGAAACCATTGCCGTACTGGTAGGCGTCCATGAAATAGCGCTGGATGCGCAGGGCCTGGGTTTCGGCATGGGCCTGCAGGCGTAGGCGGGCGCTGTGGTCGAGCAACTCGGTATTGGCCTGGAAGACGTCGGTCGCGCTGCGTCTGGCCTGGGTCAGGGAGGTGGCGACCAGCAACGCGACGATGGCCAGCAGGCACAGGCCGGCGAGCAGGGTGATTTTCCACTGGATGGAGAGGCGGCGCAGGAACATGGGAGCTTTCCTTCTCGTCAAGGACAACGCCCGCGTCAGGCGCGGGCGTTGTCGGCAGGCAGTCTCATTCGGCCATGTAGCTCGGTGGCGCTACCCGGAACGCCTTGGTCAACCAGGCAAGGTATAGCACGCCCCCCAGTGCCCAGACGCCGCCGAACAGCAACGAGTGCACGTCCAGGTTCAGCCAGAGCCTGGCAATGATGCAAAAGCCGATGGTGGGCAGTACCAAGTATTTGATCTTGTTCGCCAGGCCTTTGTTCAGGCCTTCGCGCAGGTAGCAATGGCTGATCACCGAGAGGTTGACGAAGCTGAAGGCCACCAGTGCGCCGAAGTTGATGATCGAAGTGGCGGTCACCAGGTCGAAGAAGATCGCCGAGAGTGCGATCAGGCCGACCACGGCGATGTTCAGCACCGGCGTCTTGTAGCGTGGGTGCAGGCGGGCGAACAGGCCTTGAGGGATCACATTGTCGCGACCCATCACGTACAGCAGGCGTGAGACGCTGGTCTGCGACGCCAGCCCCGAGGCGATGGTGTTGATCACGGTGCACACCAGGAAGATCGACTGGAACAGCTTGCCGCCGACATACAGGGCGATTTCCGGCAGGGCGGCTTCCTGGTCGTGGAAGCGCGCCATGGTTGGGAAGTAGGCCTGGATGTAGAACGAGATGAAGATGAACATCGCGCCGCCGATCAGGGCGACCAGGAAGATCGCGCGGGGGATGACCTTTTCTGGCTGGCGGGTCTCCTCCGAAAGCGTGGTGACCGCGTCGAAGCCCAGGAACGAGAAGCAGAGCACGGTCGCGCCGGCGATCAGGGTATTGAGCTGGGTCTGGTCGTCGGCGAACGGCGCCAGGGTCCAGCTGGTGCCCAGGCCTTCACCTTGGTTCAGGCCGCGTATGCACAGGTAGGCGAACACCGCCATGATCACCACCTGCACGGCGACGAACAGGCCGTTGAAGCTTGCCACCCAGTTGATGCTGCGCATGTTGATCAGGCTGATCAAGGTGACGAAGCCCGTTACCCAGACCCATTGCGGCACTTCCGGGAACATGGCCGAGAGGTACAGCTTGGCCAGCAGCGCGTTGATCATCGGCAGCAGCAGGTAGTCAAGCAGCGAGGCCCAGCCCACCAGAAAGCCCATGTGCGGATTCATGGCGCGCTGAGTGTAGGTGTAGGCCGAGCCGGACTGCGGGAAGCGGCGTACCAAGGTGCCATAGCTCACCGCGGTGAAGAGGATGCCCAGCAGCGCCAGGATATAGGCGCTGGGCACATGCCCGGCGGTGATGCCAGAGACGATGCCGAAGGTGTCGAACACGGTCATCGGCGTCAGGTAGGCAAGGCCGATGATGACCACCTGCCACAAGCGCAGGGACTTGCGGAACTGGACGTTGCCGTTGGCGCTGTGGTCAGGCTGCATGCGGGCGGCGCTCCAGGGGCTGGACGACGGGCACGGTGTACGGCAGGCACGGCAAGGGCGAGCGGGTGGGCTCCATGTTGTTCACCTTTTGTTGTAGGAGCGGATCGGGGCGCGACGAGCGCCTGTATCAGAGCGGGCAGGGCCTGGGCGTCGAAGTCGGCGCGTGGGGGCTAGGGCGGATGGGTGTCATGAGCATCGGCGCAGTTCTTCTTCGTTTGTAGGCGCTGGGCGGGTGTGAAAAATAAAAAACGAATGGCGAATTTGTGTCAAGTGAAACGTGACAAGATGTAACTTTGATGAAGATTTATCGTGGTTTTTAGGGGTTTCCTGTCTTTTTGTAGGGTTTATCAAGGCCTATATCGATTTTTGTGTTCGTAAAAATTTACGATCCATGGTTTCGAGTGTCACGGGTCAGGCATCAGCTTGCCAGCAGTGATAATCTTCGCCTCCCGCGTGGCGTCGCCCGCTGCGCATCCGCCCATATGGACAGCAATCGGTTCTATTCATGAAGAAATCAGTAGGCATTCTTTCCGGCCTGGCCGTTGCCATCGCCCTCGCCACCACCGCCGGCGCCTGGTACACCGGCAAGCAGCTGCCCGCGGAGCTCGAGCGTTCCGTCGCCCAGGGCAACGAGGAATTGAAAAAGGCCATGGCCGGCACCGGCGGCAGCATGACCATTGAACTGGTCTCGCTGGAACAGCACTTCTTCACCAGTACCGCCCACTACCGCCTCAAGGCTCAGAATGTCTGGCTCGGCGAAGGCGAGCCGCTGAACTTCGACCTGGGCGTGACCGACCAGATCGAACATGGCCCGTTCCCCTGGTCGCGGGTCAAGCGCCTGAACCTGGCGCCGGTCATGGCCACCAGCAACAGCCAACTGGACAAGGATGACTTCACTGCCTCCTGGTTCGCAGCGGCGGGCGACCAGTCGCCGGTAACCGGCCAGGTGAGCCTGGGCTACGACGGCAGCCTGTCCAGCGACATCCGCCTGGCGCCGCTCAAGCTCAGCCAGGACGATGGCAGCAACCTGGACTTCTCCGGCATGCGTGTGCTGCTGCGGGGTGACCGCGAGGGCAAGGCGGTGCGCATCGATGGCAAGGCCGAGCGCCTGGAAATGAACCTGGTCGGTGCCGATCAGGCGCCGGTCAAGTTCTTGCTCAATGGCTTCAAGGTCACCGGCGATCTCAAGGGCACCGGTCATGACATGGTGTACGTCGGCAACTTCGACATGGCGTTGGCCGAGACCCAGGTCACCCTGGGTGACAAGCAGGATGTCCTGGTGCTCAAGGGGCTGGAGCAGAACAATCGCTACGACGCCGACGGTGGGGACAAGCTCTCCGGCCGGTTGGAATACAAGGTCGCCGACATCACCTATGCCGGGCGTGCGGTGGGCAGCGGGCAGATGGTCTGGAGCATGAAGTCCCTGGACATCCCGGCCATGCAGGCGCTGCTCGCCTGGTACCAGACCCGCATGCCGGAAATCCAACAGGCTGCCGCGCAAGGTGAACAGTTGCCCTCGCTCGACCTGAGCCCCGAGGAGCAGGCCAAAGTCCAGGCCGACGTGCAGAAGATGCTCGCCGCCAAGCCGCAACTGGCCCTGGAGAACCTGTCGTTCAAGACCGCCAACGGCGAGAGCCGCTTCAACCTGGCGGTCGACCTGGCCAGCCCAGCGTCCTTCGATTTGCCGGCTGACCAGCTGGGCAAGCAGATCGTCACCCGCCTTGAGGGCAAGCTGTCTGTCTCCAAGCCGATGGTCGGGGACCTGGCTACGTTGCAGGCGCTGCTCGACGGGCAGACCGACGCCCAGGCCATCGCCCAGCAGTCCAGCCAGGCTGGGGAGATGGTCGGCATGATGGCGCTGCAGAGTGGCATGGCTACGGTGGAGGGCGACAACGTGATCACTCGCCTGGATTACGCCGATGGCATGGTCGACTTCAATGGCCGCAAGATGACCGTAGAAGAATTCGCCATGCTCCTGAACGCCCATCTGGCGGCACTGTCGCCGCAAGGCTGAAGCCCATCGTACGAGGCCCTGCGGGGGGATGATTCGCCCTCCCGCAAGTTCACGGTGACCTGTGTAGCAGCGGGCTTGCCCCGCGATAGGGCCGGGGCAGGCCGCTGCCGGGCTCCGGTCCCAACCCCGGAGCCACAAAAAGCCCTTTTGCATTGCCTCGATTGTCTGTAGCCTTCGGCCTCCGATAATACGCCGTGCCCGCAGGTGGGCCGCGATGGCCAGGCCGGCCATCCGGCACCTTTAGCCGACCTGCCAGGGCCGGGTGATACACTCGAGTGACGCGCATAAGCGCCCGCAGGTCCCGTGATCATGACCCAGATTTCCGAACGCCTGTTGGTTCAAGCCCATCTTGACGCCAAGCAGCCCAACCCGCTGACGCCGCAGCAGGAGGCCGAATACCGTGCGGCCATCGCGGCCGAGCTCAAGGCCCAGAACGCCGTTCTGGTCGCCCACTATTACTGCGACCCGGTGATCCAGGCGCTGGCCGAGGAGACCGGTGGCTGCGTATCCGACTCCCTGGAAATGGCCCGCTTCGGCAAGAACCACCCCGCCAGTACGGTCGTGGTGGCCGGTGTGCGCTTCATGGGCGAGACCGCGAAGATCCTCACGCCGGAAAAGCGCGTGCTGATGCCGACGCTGGAAGCCACCTGCTCCCTCGACCTGGGTTGCCCGGTGGAGGAATTCTCGGCGTTCTGCGACCAGCACCCCGAGCGCACCGTGGTGGTCTACGCCAATACCTCGGCGGCAGTGAAGGCGCGGGCCGACTGGGTCGTCACCTCCAGCTGCGCCCTGGAAATCGTCGAGAGCCTGATGGACAACGGCGAGACCATCATCTGGGGGCCGGACCAGCACCTGGGGCGGTATATCCAGAAGCAGACCGGCGCCGACATGCTGCTGTGGGACGGTGCCTGCATCGTCCACGAGGAGTTCAAGTCGCGCCAGTTGGCCGACATGAAGGCGCTGTACCCCGATGCGGCGATCCTGGTCCATCCGGAGTCGCCGGAGTCGGTGATCGAGCTGGCCGACGCGGTGGGTTCCACCAGCCAGCTGATCAAGGCCGCCCAGACCCTGCCGAACAAGACTTTCATCGTCGCCACCGATCGCGGCATTTTCTACAAGATGCAGCAGCTGTGCCCGGACAAAGCGTTCGTCGAGGCCCCCACCGCCGGCAACGGCGCGGCGTGCCGCAGTTGTGCGCACTGCCCGTGGATGGCGATGAACACCCTCGAGCGCACCCTTGACTGCCTGCGCAAGGGCAGCAACGAGATCTTCGTCGACCCGGCGTTGGTACCCAAGGCGATCAAACCGTTGAACCGGATGCTGGACTTCACCCAGGCTGCGCGGTTGAAGCTGTCCGGTAACGCTTGAGCTGATATCAGCGGGGCTGCTTTGCAGCCCTTTCGCGGCACAAGGCCGCTCTCATAGAACAACGCATAACTATTTGATTTCGCAGGCCCTGTGGGAGCGGGCTTGTCCCGCGATTGGGCCGGGCCCGATATCACCGTCGCCTGGCAAGGGCTTCGC
>NZ_JBLUPY010000033.1:0-46609 GCF_048068215.1 Pseudomonas sp. NY15372 | reverse complement strand
ACCGCCGCCAAGCAAGGGCTTCGCCCTTGATCGCGGGACAAGCCCGCTCCCACAGGGTGTGGTTGGCGCTGCACCAGTGGGAGCCGGCTTGCCCACAACCATAGAATCTCCTACAGGCGCGCAAGCCTTGCGTATACCTGGGCTCTAGTTCGCGATTTCCGGGTCGCGCTTGCGCTTGTTGCCCATGCGCACGCCGATGTCCATGAGGAACTGGAAGAAGCCTTCCTGATCCTCCAGCACATTGCTCCAGAACGGCGAGTGATACAGCGCCACGGCGCCATGCACCAACGCCCAGGCGGCGCAATAGTGGAAGTAAGGCGGCACATCCTCGAGCTTGCCCTCGCTGATGCGGCCCTTGATCAACAGGGTGAGGCGATCGAAGTTGGAGGCGCGGATACGGTGCAGCTCCTCGACCATTTCCGGCACCTGGTTGCCCTTGACGACCTTTTCTTCCAGGCGGTCGAACAACCGGTAGCGCTGCGGGTCGCGCATGCGGAACTCGAAATAGGCGCGCGACAGGGCTTCCTTGTCGCGGTCGACGTCGTCCGAGTGCAACAGGGCGTTCAGGTCGCGTTCGTAGTCGAGCATCAGGCGCAGGTAAATCTCCGCCTTGGACTTGAAGTGCTTGTAGATCGTGCCTTTGCCGATACCCACGGCGTCGGCGATCATCTCGACGGTGACGGTGTCTTCACCTTGGTCGAGGAACAGCTTGAGCGCGGTATCGAGGATCTCTTGTTCGCGGCGGCGAAACTCACGGACCTTACGAGGTTCTTTCTGCATAGGAAGGACTGGATGGACAATCGAAGCGGTTTATTATGCCTAACTTGCAGGAAAATGCACGGATCATCCTCGCTTCTATGTATCACGATACGTGTAGAAGGCTTTCCAGGCGGGTAGAAAAACTGCCATTGACCCTGCGCACCATGCAGGGAAGACCCTATGGTTTCCAGGTGTATTCCAAATCTGTTTAAAAAACGACCAGTTGTCGCTGGCACTGTGCCAAACCTGACCGATACTTGGAGTGTTGGCGCGGCGCATCCCCCCAAGTGGCGCGTCAATAAAGGTGCCCAGGGACCGCGGTACCTTTGTTTTACTCCTAATGGTCTTAACCCGGATTCCCCCCCCAGAACCCGGGTTTTTTTTATGCGTGTGCCTTGCGAGGTGTCCGACGCGAAAGGCTCAGCGCCTGTAAGATCGAGCGCAGCTCGCGATGCGCCGCGCGGCCGGCGCGCGATTTACGCCCCAGCACCAGCCAGTCAGGCCACTCGCGCCAATGGGAACAACCGCTTGAAGTTGGCCGTGGTCTGCTCGGCCAACTGTGCATAGCTCACCCCACGCAACGAGGCGACGTATTCGGCCACTTCACGCACATACTGCGGCAGGTTCGGTTTGCCGCGGTACGGGATCGGCGCAAGATACGGCGAGTCGGTTTCCACCAGCAGGCGGTCGGCAGGGACCTGGCGAGCGACCTCGCGCAGGGCGTCGGCATTGCGGAAGGTGACGATGCCCGACAACGAAATGTAGTAGCCCAGGTCCAGCGCGGCCCGCGCCATCTCCCAGTCTTCGGTGAAGCAGTGCAGCACACCAGCTTGCGGCAGGCCGGCCTCGCGCAACAGCGCCAGGGTGTCGGCCCGCGCCGCGCGGGTGTGGACAATCACCGGCTTGCCGGTCTGGCGCGAGGCTTCCAGGTGCAGGCGGAAGGACGCCTGCTGCAGCTCGGCGGCCTCAGGCTCGTAGTGGTAGTCCAGGCCGGTCTCGCCGATGGCCACCACATGCGGGTGGGCCAGCTCGCGTAGCAGCCATTCCAGCGCTGGCGTTTCGCCGGGCGCCAAGTCCAGCGGGTGGATACCGACCGAACAGTCCACATCGGCGTAGCGCTCGCTCAGGGCCTTGACCGCCCCGGCGTTCTCGGCGCTCACGCCGATGCACAGGAAATGCCCCACGCCCCGCTCGCGGGCCGCCTGCAGGGCAGCATCGAGGGAACCGCCATGGGCGCCCAGGTCAAGTCGGTCGAGGTGGCAATGGGAATCTACGAGCATGGGATTTCGACACACATGAAGGAAACGAAAGAGGAATCAGCGTGAACCCGGCAGCTGGACCCAGTGGGCCAGCAAGGCTTCGAGCAGCAGGACACGATTGAGGTTGGCCTTGGCGAGTACCTTCTGACGCTGCTCGAGGATCCACGCCTGGACCTCCAGCACCCTGCCCTGCCGGCTTTTCTGTGCCAGGTACTGGACCACCTTGCGCATATCGCCCAAGCCTAGCCCCTCCTCGTCCTGGGTCAATTGGTAGCGCAGGATCAGGTGCGACCAGTCGCAGAACCAGTCGAACAGCAACAGCAATGGCACGTTGCTCCAGGCCTCGGCCAGCTGGCTGGGGGACTGTTGCTGCTTGAGCAGCTTCTTCACCCCATCGGTGACCAGGGCACGCTGTTCGCGCACGCCCTGGGCCTGCAAGCTCATGGCCATCAATGGCGAACCGGCAGCCAGGGCCAACAGTTCGTCGCGCTCCTCTGGCGCAACGTCGGGCAAGGCGCCGACCAGGAAGGCCTGGCTTTGGGCCAGGCTCGGCTGCGGACAGGCGACCTGCTGGCAGCGGCTCTTGATGGTCGGCAGCAGGCGGCTGGGCTGATGGCTGACCAGCAGCAGCACGGTATCGCCCGAAGGCTCCTCGAGGCTCTTGAGCAAGGCATTGGAGGCATTGACGTTCATCGCCTCGACCGGCTCGATCAACACCACCTTGCGCCCGCCCTGCTGCGCGGTCTGCACCACGAACGACACCAGCTCGCGCACCTGGTCGATCTTGATCGGCTTGTCGGCCTCCTCCGGCTCCAGCACGAAGTTGTCCGGATGGCTGCCGGCCTTGAGCAACAGGCACGCCTTGCACTGGCCACAGGCATCCAGGCCCTGGGGTTGCTGGCACAGTAGACGCGCCATCAGGCGCTCGGCCAGGGCCCGCTTGCCGATCCCCTGGGGCCCGTGCAACAGGTAGGCATGGGCGTGCTGGGCGCGCCCGGCCAACTGCTGCCAGAGCGCCTGTTGCCAGGGGTAGGCCTCAGCCACGGCAACGCTCCAAGATGCCCGGCAACAACGCGTCGATGGCGCGCTGTACAGCGGCCAACGGCTGCGCGGCATCCAGCAGGCTGTAACGCTGTGGCTCGCGCGCGGCGCGCTGCAGGTAGGCTTGGCGCACGGCCTCGAAGAATGCCTGGCCCTCCTGCTCGAAGCGGTCCAGGCGACCCCGGGCGGCGGCGCGGGCCAGGCCCACTTCCACCGGCAGGTCGAAGACCAGCGTCAGGTCGGGGCGCAAGGTGCCCTGGACGAAGGCCTCAAGGGTGGCGATGCGCGCCTGGGACAAGCCGCGACCACCGCCCTGGTAGGCGTAGGTGGCGTCGGTGAAACGATCGCAGAGCACCACCGCACCGCGGGCCAGTGCCGGGCGGATGACCTCGGCCAGATGTTGGGCACGGGCGGCGAACACCAACAGCAGCTCGGTGTCGGCAGCCATGGCCTCGTCGCTGGGCGCCAGAAGCAGCTCGCGGATCCGCTCGGCCAGCGGCGTACCGCCGGGCTCGCGCGTCAGAACCACGTCCAGGCCCTGTTCGCGCAGGCGCTCTGCCAGGTATTCGCGATTGGTGCTCTTGCCCGCGCCTTCGGGGCCTTCCAGGGTGATAAACAAACCGCTCACAGGCAGTCCTTACTGTTGTTCGTCGGGAGCCGGCGCATCGGCCGGTGCGGGTTCGCTGGCGGGCGCGTCATTCTCGGGCGCCAGGCTTTCGCCAGATGGCTCGTTGGAGGGAGGAGGCGCAGGTTCGCCCGGCGCCTGCTCGCCAGCACCAGGCACCTGGGGCGCGGGGCTTGAGCGGTAGTCGCTGCGGCGCTTGAGCTGGAACTCCCGCACGGCGCTGTTGTGGTCGTCCAGGTCGTCGGAGAACACATGGCTGCCGTCACCGCGAGCGACGAAGTACAGGCTGGAGCCGTCGGAGGGGTTCAGCGCGGCATGGATGGCCTCGCGGCCGACCATGGCGATCGGCGTAGGCGGCAACCCGGTCATGGTGTAGGTGTTGTAGGGCGTCGGCTCGCGCAGGTCGGCGCGGGTGATACGGCCGTTGTAGCGCTCGCCCATGCCGTAGATCACGGTCGGGTCGGTCTGCAGCATCATGCCCAGGCGCAGGCGGCGCACGAACACGCCGGCGATCTGCCCACGCTCCTGGGGAATACCGGTTTCCTTCTCCACCAACGACGCCATGATCAGCGCCTGGTACGGGTCGCGGTATGGCAGGTTGGTGGCACGCTCGGCCCATTCTTTGGCGAGCACTTCTTCCAGGCGCATGTAGGCCTGCTGCAGCAGCTCGACATCGCTCATGCCGCGCACGAAGCGGTAGGTGTCGGGGAAGAAGCGGCCCTCGGGAAATACCCCGGTATGGCCAAGCTTGTCCATTACCTGCGAGTCGGACAGCCCGTCGAGGGTGTGCTTGATCTTTTCATGCTTGGCCACGGCCGCACGCACCTGGCGGAAGGTCCAGCCTTCGACCAGGGTCAGGTTGTACTGCACCACGTCGGCACGGCGCCAGGCATCGAACAGCTCGGCCACGGTCATGCCGGGGGTGAGGCGGTATTCGCCGGTGTGCAGCGGGGTTCCCGCCATGTTGAAGCGCCAGTACAGGCGCAACCAGATGGCGTCGTCCAGCAGGCCCTCGTTCTGCATGCGGTAGAACATGCGGTTGGGCGTGGTGCCGGTGGGCACGTCGAGCAGTTGCTCCTGCGTCACGTGCAAGGGCTGCTCCAGGACCGAGTTGACCTTCCAGGCCGACCAGCCGAGGGCCAGGCCAGCGAGGATCAACCCCATTTCCAGCAGCAGCAGGAATTTGCGTCTCACGAATCAGGTTTCCAGTAACGTACGGGCAACGGCCTGCAGTTTACGGGTGAGTGGGCCTGGCGGCCAGTCGAGCTTTAAGGCAGAAAATGTACGCACCGGCCATACACCATAGACGCTGTTGCACAGGAACACTTCGTCGGCCAGTTCCAGGTCGGCGAGCTCGAGGTCGCGCACCCGAACCGCGATGCCCAACGTTGCAGCCTGCTCCAGCAAGGCTGCACGCATGACGCCCGCCACGCCGCAACGGCTGAGGTCGGCCGTCAGCAGTTCGCCGTCGCGGACCAGGAAGAGATTGCTGTACACACCTTCGATCAGCCGGCCGCGCATGTCACGCATCAGCCCTTCGGCGTATTCGCCACCTTGCCATTCGCTTCGCGCCAGTACCTGCTCCAGGCGGTTCAGGTGTTTGAGGCCGGCCAGCAGCGGTTGTTCCGCCAGGCGGGTCTGGCAATCGAACAGGCTCACGCCCAGCTCGGCGTTTTCCTTCGGGTAGGCGGGCAACGGGCTGCCCTGCAGCATGCGCCGGGGCGCGGCCCCCACCACAGGTGCATAGCCACGCTGGCTGTCGCCACGGGTAAGGATCAGCTTGGCCACGCCTTCGCCGAGTTGGCTGGCATAGGCGATGATTTCGTTGCGCACAAGAGACACGTCGGCTTCGATCGCCAGACGCTGGCAACCCAGCGCCAGGCGGTCGAGGTGCTGCGCAAGCAGGCTGGGCCTGCCGGCACGCACGGCGATGGTCTCGAATAGGCCATCGCCGTAGGCCAGGCCGCGGTTCTGCAGGTTGAGCGCAGTCGCGGGCTGGCCGTCGATCCAGCTGTGCATCAGCCGACGAACCGGCGGAATACCAGCGAACCGTTGGTTCCGCCAAAGCCGAAGGAGTTGGACAGCACCACGTCGATCGGCATGCTGCGGGCTTCGTGGGGTACGAAGTCCAGGTCGCAGCCTTCGTCCGGCTCGTCCAGGTTGATGGTCGGCGGCGCCATCTGGCTGTTGATCGCCAGCACGCTGAAGATCGCCTCTACCGCACCTGCAGCACCCAGCAGGTGGCCGGTCATCGATTTGGTCGAGCTGACCGCCAGCTTGTAGGCATGCTCACCGAACACCTTCTTGATCGCGGCCACTTCGGCGATGTCGCCGGCCGGGGTCGAGGTGCCGTGGGCGTTGATGTAGCTCACCGCTTCAGGCGCGATGCCGGCGTCACGCAAGGCATTGACCATGCAGCGTGCGGCGCCGTCACCGGTATCGGGTGGCGAAGTCATGTGGTACGCGTCGCCACTCATGCCGAAACCGACCAGTTCGGCATAGATGGTCGCGCCACGGGCCTTGGCGTGCTCGAACTCCTCCAGGACCAGGGCACCGGCACCATCGGACAGCACGAAGCCATCGCGGCCCTTGTCCCACGGACGGCTGGCGCGGGTCGGCTCGTCGTTGCGGGTCGACAGGGCGCGGGAGGCACCGAAGCCACCCATGCCCAGGCCACAGGCAGCCATTTCGGCGCCGCCAGCGATCATCACATCGGCCTCGCCATAGGCGATGTTGCGCGCGGCCATGCCGATGCAGTGGGTGCCGGTGGTGCAGGCCGTGGAAATGGCGTAGTTCGGGCCCTGCAACCCCAGGTGGATCGACAGGAAGCCGGAGATCATGTTGATGATCGAGCCGGGCACGAAGAACGGCGAGATCCGCCGCGGGCCCTGGTCATGCAGGGTCCGGCTGGTTTCCTCGATGTTGGTCAGGCCGCCGATGCCCGAGCCCATGGCCACGCCGATGCGCTCACGGTTGGCGTCGGTGACTTCCAGGCCGGCGTTGCGCACCGCCTGGAAACCGGCCGCCAGACCGTACTGGATGAACAGGTCGAGCTTACGGGCCTCTTTGGCCGACAGGTACTGCTCGACCTCGAAGCCCTTCACCGAGCCGCCAAAACGGGTGGTATAGGCAGACAGGTCCGTGTGTTCGATCGGCCCAATGCCACTGCGGCCAGCCAGAATGCCCTGCCAGGTGCTCGGTACATCGGTACCCAGTGGCGACAGCATACCCATACCGGTGACCACGACGCGTCTACGCGACACAGTACTCTCCTCTTTTAATCACAGAGTTTCTTGCCATTGCATTTCAAGGCAATGGAATGAAATGGCAACAAGCTCTCGGCGCTCAAAGAAAAAACCGCACGCCGGCAAAGGCAGTGCGGTTTTTCCCGACAAGAAGCGTCGACTACTGCGTCTTAGGCCTGGTGGCTTTTGACGTAGTCGATTGCAGCTTGAACGGTAGTGATCTTCTCGGCTTCTTCGTCAGGGATTTCGGTCTCGAATTCCTCTTCCAGAGCCATCACCAGCTCAACGGTGTCAAGCGAATCGGCACCCAGGTCATCGACGAAGGACTTCTCGGCAGTCACTTCTTCTTCCTTGACGCCCAGTTGCTCGGCGACGATTTTCTTGACGCGTTCTTCGATGGTGCTCATACCTAGTTTTCACTCCTAATGGACATATGTCAGGCAGCTGGCCGGTGACCAAGTTTATAGAAAGACGCCTGCTTTTCAAGCGCAACGCGCCGTTCACCCAGTCACCCCACCCTCTGCCTGGAATCTGGTTGCAGCTTTATAACGGATTTTAGGCTTCGTGTATGACTCTTTTTTGAAGCGATCCGTCACATTGCACTGCGTTTTTTACATGTACATACCGCCGTTGACCGGCACGGTGGCGCCGGTAACGTAGCCTGCACCTTCGGATGCCAGGAAGGAAACCACCTTGGCGATCTCCTCGGCCTGGCCCAGGCGGCCCAGCGGAATCTGGGTTTGCAGCGCTTCACGCTGCGCTTGCGGCAACTCGCGGGTCATGTCGGTGTCGATGAAGCCCGGGGTCACCGAGTTGACGGTGATACCGCGAGAACCCACTTCACGCGCCAGGGCGCGGCTGAACCCTTCCAGGCCGGCCTTGGCGGCAGCATAGTTGGCCTGGCCGGCGTTGCCCATGGCACCGACGACCGAGCCGATGCTGATGATACGACCCCAACGTGCCTTGGTCATGCCACGCAGCACACCCTTGGACAGACGGTAGAGGCTGTTCAGGTTGGTGTCGATCACATCGAACCACTCGTCGTCCTTCATGCGCAGCATGAGGTTGTCGCGGGTGATACCGGCGTTGTTGACCAAAATGGCCGGCGCGCCGAACTGCTCGCCGATGGCGGCCAGCACGGCGTCCACGGACTCGGCGCTGGTCACGTTCAGCTCCATGCCGGTACCAGTGATGCCGTGTTCCTTCAGGGTGGCGGCGATGCGTTCGGCGCCCGAAGCCGAGGTAGCGGTGCCGATCACGGTCGCGCCCTGGCGGCCCAGTTCGAGGGCGATGGCCTGGCCGATACCACGGCTGGCGCCGGTGACCAGTGCGACTTTACCTTGCAGGCTCATGCAAGCTTCTCCAATTTCAGGCCAGCGCCGCGCGGGTGGCGGCGACAGCGTCAGGGGTATTGAGGTTGTAGGTGGTCACGCCGTCGGCGCAACGCTTGTTCAGGCCAGCCAGGACCTTGCCCGGGCCACACTCGACCAGGTTGACCGCGCCATTGGCGGCCAGGGTCTGCACGCACTCGACCCAACGCACCGGCTGGTACAGCTGGGCCAGCAGGTCTTGCTTGAGGGCGGTGAGGTCGGCGGCGACCGCAGCGGTGACGTTCTGCACCACCGGAATTTGCGGGGCCTTCCATTCGATGGCGTTGACCGCTTCGGCGAAACGCTCGGCAGCCGGCTTCATCAATGCGCAGTGCGACGGCACGCTGACCGCCAGCGGCAGCGCGCGCTTGGCACCCTTGGCCTTGCACAGCTCGATGGCGCGGTCGACCGCAGCCTTGTTGCCGGCGATCACGACCTGGCCTGGCGAGTTGAAGTTGACCGCGCTGACCACTTCGTCTTCGGCGGCCTCGGCGCAGATGGCGACGACATCGGCGTCATCCAGGCCGAGGATCGCGGCCATGGCACCATGGCCTGCCGGTACGGCTTCCTGCATCAGTTGGCCACGGCGCTCGACCAGGCGCACGGCGTCCTTGAGGCTCAGGCTGCCAGCGGCGACCAGCGCACTGTACTCACCCAGGCTGTGGCCCGAAACGAAGGCCGGGCGGGCGCCGCCCTCCTCCAGCCACAGGCGCCACAAGGCGATGGAGGCGGTGAGGATCGCCGGCTGAGTTTTGTCGGTTTGGTTGAGTTGTTCTTCCGGACCTTCCTGGACCAACTTCCACAGGTCGTAGCCCAGAGCCTCGGAAGCTTCCTTGAAGGTCTCGACGATCACCGGCTTTTCTGCGCCGAGTTCGGCGAGCATGCCCAGCGACTGGGAGCCTTGACCGGGAAAGACGAATGCGAGGGATGCAGACATTGAACAAGCCCTTATGATCTTGTCGTCGGATAGGGTGCGCCAGCCCCAAGGCCGGACGCGGAAACTGAAAACTTGGATGGGAAAAGGGACCAAGCGGTCACATTTAAGCACTTCATAGCCGATATGCCTAAGGTCTTTGTTTGACTGTACCGCCCCTGTGGCAGCAGGCTCGTCCCGCGATCAAGGGCAAAGCCCTTGCCAGGCGACGGTGATATCGGGCCCGGCCAATCGCGAGGCAAGCCCGCCCCTACAGTAACAAGTCCTCCAGGCGACCATGCAGGCGCTGCGGCAGGTTCTCCTGGATCTCGATCAACGCCCGCTGGATAGCGCTCTGGAAGCCTTGCACGCCCGCCGAGCCATGGCTCTTGATGACGATGCCCTGCAGGCCAAGGAAACTTGCGCCATTGTGCCGGGCCGGGGCCAGGTCGGCCTGCAGGCGCTTGAGCAGCGGCATGGCCAGGGCACCGGCGGCGCGCGCCAGCACACCTGCGCGGAACAACGCCTCGATGCGCGCACCGATCATGGTCGCCAGACCCTCGCTGGACTTGAGCAGGATATTGCCGACGAAACCGTCGCACACCACCACATCGGCTTCACCCCGATACAGGCCATCGCCTTCGACGAAACCGATGTAGTTGAGCCCACGCGCGTTCTGCAGCAGGTTCGCCGCCAGCTTGACCTGCTGGTTGCCCTTGATGTCCTCGGTCCCCACATTCAGCAACGCCACGCGTGGCCGGGGGATACCCAGGGCCTGGGCCGCCACCGAGCCCATCACCGCGAACTGGTAGAGGTTCTCGGCACTGCAATCGACATTGGCGCCCAGGTCGAGCAATTGACAGTAGCCGGCCTGGGTCGGGATCGCTGCCACCATCGCCGGCCGGTCAATGCCCGGCAAGGTCTTGAGCACGAAGCGCGACAACGCCATCAGCGCGCCCGTGTTACCGGCACTCACGCAGGCCTGGGCCTTGCCGTCTCGCACCAATTCCAGGGCGACGCGCATCGACGAGTCAGGCTTGCCACGCAACGCCTGGGATGGCCGCTCGTCCATGCCCACCACCTCGCTAGCCGCAACGATCTGCAGGCGCGCGCGATCCGCAGCCGCAAGGCCACTGATGAGTTCTTCGAGGAGGGAGGGTTGACCGACGAGGGTCAGGTGCAGCGAGGGGGTAGCCGAGAGGCAAGCAATACTTGCCTGGACAATGCTGCGGGGACCGAAGTCCCCGCCCATTGCGTCGATCGCGATGATCTGAGCGGACAAGGATTACTCGTCAGCGCCCTTGTCGATCACTTTGCGACCACGGTATACGCCTTCTGGCGAAACGTGGTGGCGCAGGTGTACTTCACCGGTGCTCTTTTCTACGGACAGCGCGTTTTCCGACAGGGCGTCGTGGGAACGGCGCATGTCACGGGCAGAGCGGGATTTTTTGTTCTGCTGAACAGCCATAATTGATTAACTCCTAAACGTTTGGGTCACGCTTTAACTGCGCCAAAACACTGAACGGGTTGGACCGCGATACCTCGTCCTTGCTCGGTTCGGGCTCATCGGCGCCCGCCGGCTGCTGGCATTCTTCCGGATGATGAGCAGGTACGATCGGCAGGGCGAGCAACAGCTCTTCCTCGATCAGCGCCTGCAGATCCAAAGGATCTTCGCCCAGTTCCAGCACGTCATAGCCTTTCGGCAACGACTGGGTATTCGCACCCTCCTTCACCACGGCGTACGTACATTCGCTGTGGATCGGCAGGGTGACCAGCTCAAGACAACGCTGGCAAACCATCTTGACCTCGACGTCGAGTTCGCTGTGGATAACCACGGCGTTCTGTTCGTCTCGCTCAAAATCGAACTTCGCCTGCACCGTACCGACATCGTCGGAAAGCGGGTCGCAGAGTCTTTCCAAATCAGCGAGTTGCAGCGAACCTTGGATGGTTACGCCGCGATCAGCCAATTTGCGCGGGTCAACGTGAGGTGGAATCGGGTCATTCAACATAGGCGCAGCATTCTAGGGATGCCCCCCGCCCCTGTCAAAGGAAATTCGGCAGCATCACGCATGTTAGAATCGGGGTCATCTGCCCAGGAGTCTATCATGCTTCCCTTGTTACTGGCTTCCAGCTCCCCCTACCGGCGCGAACTGCTCGAGCGCCTGCACCTGCCCTTCACCTGGGCAAGCCCCGACATAGACGAGCGGCGCCTGGATGACGAGCCGGCCGTCGAACTGGTTCGCCGCCTGGCCCGACAAAAAGCCGAGGCCCTGGCGAGCAGCCACCCCGACCACCTGATCATCGGCTCCGACCAGGTGGCGGTCCTCGGCGAACAGGTCCTGGGCAAGCCGCACACCTTCGAACGCGCCTGCGAGCAATTGCTGGCCGCCAGTGGGCAGCAGGTCAGCTTCCTCACCGGCCTGGCCCTGTACAACAGCGCCACCGGCCAGTGCCAGGTGGACTGCGTGCCGTTCACCGTGCACCTGCGGGAGCTGGACCGTGAGCGTGTGGAGCGCTATGTGAGGGCGGAGCAGCCGCTGGACTGCGCAGGCAGCTTCAAGGCCGAAGGGCTGGGGGTGAGCCTGTTTCAAAGCACCCACGGCTGCGACGCCACCAGCCTCATCGGCCTACCGCTGATCCGCTTGGTGGACATGCTGACCCGGGAAGGCGTGGTCATTCCTTAGCCCGACACCTCTACCGCCTGTTAGATCGAGCGCCGCGCGGGCGGCGCTCGTTCGCACAGCCGCCGCAAAACATGCGACGGACTCAACGCAATTGCGGCCCCTGGAACCCCATCCACATGGCCAGGCGCTCGGCCACGCTAGCGCCCAGGCGCTTGGAGAAGCGATCGAACGGCGACTCCTCGACCGTGAAGTCCACCAACTCCTTCTCGCCCACGACCTCACGCGCCACGTAGCTGGCACTGCCCAGGCCATCCACCAGCCCCAGGGTCTTGGCCTGCTCGCCCGACCAGATCAGGCCGCTGAACAGCTCCGGGTGCTCCTTGTCCTTCAGACGATCGCCCCGCCCCTGCTTGACCATGGCAATGAACTGCTGGTGGGTGGTGTTCAACACGCCCTGCCAGAACTCGGTTTCCTCGGGCTTCTGCGGCGAAAACGGATCGAGGAAGGCCTTGTGTTCGCCGGCCGTGTAGGTACGCCGCTCCACACCCAGCTTCTCCATGGCGCCGACGAAGCCATAACCGGCTGCCGTCACGCCGATAGAGCCCACCAGGCTGGCCTTGTCGGCATAGATCTCGTCGGCGGCACTGGCAATGTAGTAGGCACCCGAAGCGCCCAGGTCGGCGATCACCGCATAGAGCTTGATCGCCGGGTACTCGGCGCGCAGGCGACGGATCTCGTCATAGACGTAGCCCGCCTGCACCGGACTGCCGCCCGGACTGTTGATGCGCATGACCACAGCCTTGGTCTTCGGGTCCTTGAACGCATCGCGCAGGCTCTTGACGATGTTGTCCGCGCTGGCCGGCTCCTGGTCGGCGATGATGCCGCGCACTTCGACCAATGCGGTATGGCTGGCGCTTCGCGAAGCCGCCTTGTCCATGTCCATCAACGGCGTGAACAGCAGCAAGATGCCGAACAGGTAGACGAAGGTCAGCAGCTTGAAGAAGATCCCCCAGCGCCGCGCCCGACGCTGCTCCTGCACACCTGCCAGCAGGGTCTTCTCCAGCAGTTTCCAACCCTTGCGCTCGTCGTTGCTCCCGGAGCCCTCGGGCTCGGGCGCCCGCCACTCGTCAGCCATGCTCACCTACCTTGGAATGAGTGCGCGACGCGGCCAGCCACTCGCGCAACTGTGAAAAATGATCGATGCACACCTGCGGGCCGAATTCGCTCAAGGCCGCCAGGGACATGGCACCATACCCCACCGCGACCGAATGCATGCCGGCATTGCTGGCCATCTGCAGGTCGAATGCCGAATCTCCGACCATTAGCGCACGCTGCGGTTCGACCCGGCAATGAGCCAGGATCTGCTCGAGCATCAGCGGGTGCGGCTTGCCTCGGGTTTCGTCGGCAGCACGGGTGATGTCGAAGTAACCCTCCCAACCATTGGCCTTGAGCACCCGGTCCAGGCCACGGCGCGCCTTGCCGGTGGCGACCGCCAGGCGGTAGCCCTCGGCCCGGAAGGCCTCCAGCGACTCCACCACACCCTCGAACAGCGGCGAAGGCTCCTGGTCCAAGGCCATGTAGATCTCGGCGTAGTACTGACGGAACACCTCGACCTGAGCGGTATCCAGGTGTGGATACAGCGTGGCGATCGCCTCGCCCAGGGCGAGACCGATGATGCCCTTGATCGCGTCATCGCTGCTGGGGGCCACGCCGGCACGCTCGGCGGCGCTGTTCATGGCCAGGACGATGCGCCCGATGGAGTCGGCCAGGGTGCCGTCCCAATCGAAGATCAACAGCTCATAGCGTTTGTTCATGAGAAGTCAGGTCGCACTCAGGCGCTCCACGGTCTTGGCCCACACCTCGTCCACCGGCGCCTCGACCTTCAGCTCGCCGCCGTCAGGCAGTGGCACGGTCAGGGCGTAGGCATGCAGGAACAGGCGCTTGCCGCCCAGGTCGCGGATCTCCTTGGAGAAATCCTCGTCGCCATACTTGCTGTCGCCGGCGATGCTGTGCCCGGCGTGCAGGGTGTGCACGCGGATCTGGTGGGTGCGGCCAGTCACCGGGCGCGCCTCGACCAGGGTGGCAAAGTCGCCAAAGCGGCGCAGCACGCGGAACAAGGTCAGCGCCTCCTTGCCTTCGTCGTTGACTTCGACCATGCGCTCGCCCGAACGCAGGTTGCTCTTCTGCAGCGGCGCACTGACCTGTTTCTTGGACGTCGGCCAATGACCGCGCACCAAGGCCATGTAGCGCTTGTCGACCCCATCGCCAC
This sequence comes from Pseudomonas sp. NY15372, assembly GCF_048068215.1. Taxonomy (NCBI): domain Bacteria; kingdom Pseudomonadati; phylum Pseudomonadota; class Gammaproteobacteria; order Pseudomonadales; family Pseudomonadaceae; genus Pseudomonas; species Pseudomonas sp. NY15372. The sequence goes on along the minus strand of NZ_JBLUPY010000033.1, from coordinate 32,504 downwards.
GCAAGGCGGCGTGCAGGTGGCGCAACATGCTGCGCTTCTTGGCGATCATCAGCAGGCCGGAAGTGTCGCGATCGAGGCGATGGACCAGCTCCAGCTCCTTGGCATCCGGGCGCAGCTGGCGCAGCGCCTCGATCACCCCGAAGCTCAGGCCACTGCCGCCATGCACGGCGATGCCGGCTGGCTTGTTGAGCACGATCAGCGCCTTGTCTTCGTAGACGATGGCCGCCTCCAGGCGCTGCAGCAGCCCCTGGGCCACGGGGGCCGGCTCGTCGCGCTCGGGCAGGCGCACCGGCGGTACGCGCACGATATCGCCGGCCTGGAGCTTGTACTCGGGCTTGATCCGACCCTTGTTGACCCGCACCTCGCCTTTGCGCAGGATGCGGTAGACCAGGGTCTTGGGCACGCCCTTGAGGGCCGTGATGAGGAAATTGTCGATGCGCTGGCCGGCAAGCTCCGGCGCGACTTCGATCAGCTGTACGCCGGAAGTCGGGGGGGTATTGGTCGTCATGGAGGAATCATAACAATTTTTTATGGAATTGAAGCACTTAATCATTACTGCTATAGTCGCGAACGCCGCCAAAAGCGGCAGGCCAGCGGCAGCAGGCTCCAGGCCCGCCCCTGACCATCGCAATTCTCGAGGACGCGAGGCCGTCCTACGGGGTTTTCGCCAGTTTACCGAAATGCCTGGAATCGCCACCAGCGCTGTGTAGAGAAGACCGAAAAAAAACGACAAGTGCGGTATTTCACCTGCTTACCCGCTTCTTTTCGCCGTACCTCTGCCCGCTCCGGCGCTTGCACGCATCGCCCGGCGAATGCTTCGGAAATACCTGCCTTGGATATGAATGGCGCCAGCTCCCGAATCGGAGCTGGCGAAAAATGCAACCCGTTGCGGATTCAGCGCGCGGCAGCACCCGAATGATCAGGATACGTGCAGGGTGGAGATGCACAGCCCTCGGACCGTGTAGCACCGCGTCCGGCCAGCGGCCCCTAGTTTGGCCGATGAGCGGACCCGGTCCTGGACAGATGCCCCACGGGCGTCCACGGCCGATGGTTGATTCCTCCTCCTGACTGAGTGCACGGGGCCTGTATGGTTGATTCGGATACCACAGGTCTTTTTGGCATCGCAGCAAACAGGACGCGTCGTCGCGACCACGGCAGGCTGGGTAACCGGCTGGTGCCGAATGTCGCTGGACACGGGGGTGGCCCGCCACCCTTTGCGCACCTTGGCACCGACCATGAGCAGTCGTGTGTGCCGAACGCCGTTTCCGGCAGCCCGGAAACCGACGGTACAACATGAAAAGAATGCTGATTAACGCGACTCAACCCGAAGAGTTGCGTGTAGCCCTGGTGGATGGCCAACGCCTCTACGACCTGGATATCGAGTCCGGGGCGCGCGAGCAGAAGAAGGCCAACATCTACAAAGGCCGGATCACCCGGATCGAACCCAGCCTCGAAGCCGCCTTCGTCGACTTCGGCTCCGAACGCCACGGCTTCCTGCCGCTCAAGGAAATCTCCCGCGAATACTTCAAGAAGGCGCCCGAAGGCCGCGTCAACATCAAAGAAGTACTGAGCGAAGGCCAGGAAGTCATCGTCCAGGTCGAGAAGGAAGAGCGCGGCAACAAAGGCGCCGCCCTGACCACCTTCATCAGCCTGGCCGGCCGCTACCTGGTGCTGATGCCCAACAACCCGCGTGCCGGTGGCATTTCCCGCCGCATCGAAGGCGAGGAGCGCAACGAGCTGCGCGAAGCCCTCAACGGCCTGACCGTCCCAGGCGACATGGGCCTGATCGTGCGCACTGCCGGCCTTGGCCGCAGCAGCGAAGAAATGCAGTGGGACCTCGACTACCTGCTGCAACTGTGGACCGCCATCAAGGAAGCGTCCCAGGACCGCGCCGCGCCGTTCCTGATCTACCAGGAAAGCAACGTCATCATCCGCGCCATCCGCGACTACCTGCGCCAGGACATCGGCGAAGTGCTGATCGACAGCATCGACGCCCAGGAAGAAGCCCTGACCTTCATCCGCCAGGTGATGCCGCAGTACGCCAGCAAGGTCAAGCTGTACGAAGACAGCGTCCCGCTGTTCAACCGTTTCCAGATCGAAAGCCAGATCGAGACCGCCTTCCAGCGCGTCGTCGACCTGCCGTCGGGCGGCTCGATCGTCATCGACCCGACCGAGGCCCTGGTTTCCATCGACATCAACTCGGCGCGCGCCACCAAGGGTAGCGACATCGAGGAAACCGCCCTGCAGACCAACCTGGAAGCGGCCGAGGAAATCGCCCGCCAGCTGCGCCTGCGTGACATCGGCGGCCTGATCGTCATCGACTTCATCGACATGACCCCGGCGAAGAACCAGCGCGCCGTGGAAGAACGCGTACGCGAATGCCTCGAGGCCGACCGCGCCCGCGTCCAGGTCGGCCGCATCTCGCGCTTCGGCCTGCTGGAGATGTCCCGCCAGCGCCTGCGTCCGTCCCTGGGTGAAAGCAGCGGCATCGTCTGCCCACGCTGCTCCGGCACCGGCATCATCCGTGACGTCGAGTCGCTGTCCCTGGCGATCCTGCGCCTGATCGAGGAAGAAGCCCTCAAGGACCGTACCGCCGAGGTACGTGCCCAGGTACCGATCCCGGTGGCCGCCTTCCTGCTCAACGAGAAGCGCAACTCGATCACCAAGATCGAACTGCGCACCCGTGCGCGCATCATCATCCTGCCGAACGATCACCTGGAAACCCCGCACTTCGAAGTCCAGCGCCTGCGCGACGACAACCCGGACGTGCTCAACAGCCAGTCCAGCTACGAGATCGCCGCCGCCGAAACCGAAGAAGCGCCGCAGCCGACCGCCACCCGCACCCTGGTTCGCCAGGAAGCCGCGGTCAAGACCGCTCCGGCCCGTGCCAACGCCCCGGTACCGGCCACGCCCGAGCCACAACCGACCGCCCCCGCCGCGCCGGCGCCGAGCGCACCTGAGCCGAGCCTGTTCAAGGGCCTGGTCAAGTCGCTGGTCAGCCTGTTCGCCGGCAAGGAAGAGCCTGTCGCCGCTCCCGCCGCTGCTACCGAGAAGCCTGCCGCCGAGCGCGCACAGCGTAACGAAGAGCGTCGCAACGGTCGTCAGCAGAGCCGCAACCGTAACGGCCGCCGCGACGAGGAACGCAAGCCGCGCGAAGAGCGTAGCGAGCGCACCCCGCGTGAAGACCGCCAGCCACGCGAAGAGCGTGCACCGCGTGAAGAACGTGCACCACGCGAGGAGCGCGCACCCCGTGAAGAGCGCCAGCCGCGCCAGCCACGCGAAGACCGCCGCGGCAATCGCGAGGAACGTGTACGCGAACTGCGTGAGCCGCTGGACGCCGCACCGGCCGCCCGCGAGGAGCGCCAGCCGCGTGAAGAACGTGCACCACGTGAAGAGCGCGTAGCCCGCGAAGAACGCGCACCGCGTGAAGAACGAGCCCCTCGTGAGGAGCGTGCGCCTCGCGAAGAACGTGCGCCTCGTGAAGAGCGTGCACCTCGCGAAGAACGCGCTCCACGCGAAGAACGTGCCCCTCGTGAAGAGCGTGCACCGCGTGAAGAACGGGCTCCTCGCGAAGAACGCGCACCACGCGAAGAGCGTGCCGAACGTGAAGAGCGCCAGCCGCGTCCGCCACGTGAAGAACGCCAGCCGCGTGCCGCCGAGCAAGCTGCCGAGGCCGCCGAGGAGCAACTGCCCAACGAAGAGCTGCTTCAGGATGAGCAACAGGAAGGCACCGACGGCGAACGCCCACGTCGCCGCTCCCGTGGCCAGCGTCGTCGCAGCAACCGTCGCGAACGTCAGCGCAACGCCAACGGCGAGCTGATCGAAGGCGGTGACGAGGACGCCACCGGCGAAGAGCCGGCAGCACCGCAGCACCAGGCCACCGAGCTGGGTGCGGAACTGGCTGCCGGCCTGGCCGTGACCGCCGCCGTCGCCACCAGCAACATCAGCGCCGACGCCGAAGCCCAGGCCAACCAGCAGGCCGAACAGGCCACCGCCGTGGTTGCCGAAGGCGAAGTCATCGCCCTGCCGGCTGAACAGGTTGCCGCCGAGCCGACCACCCAGGTCGAGGAAGCCGCTATCGCCCCCGTGGTAGAGCAGCCTGCCAGTGAACCGGTTGCCGTGGTCGAGCCTGGTGCCGAGCCAGTTGTGGAAACGGCTGAGCAGCCTGCTGTCGAAGCCCCTGCCGTCGAAGCCGCCGAACAAGCACCGGCCGTTGAGTCTGGCGAAGCTGAGAAGGCCACTGCCATCGAGCAAGCGCCGGTTGTAGAGCCGGTTGTCGAAGTCGTCGAGACAACGCCTGACGTGGTCGAATCGGCTCCGGTCGCTGCCCAGGCCGCGCCTGCGGAAGCGGAGCCACAGGCACCGGCCCCGGTCGAGCCCGCCACGGTGATGCTGCCCAACGGCCGCGCCCCGAATGACCCACGTGAAGTGCGTCGCCGCAAGCGCGAAGCCGAAGCTGCCGCTGCTGCAGCCGCCCAAGCTGCCGCCGCTGCCCAGGAGCCCGAAGCCCTGGAAACCACCGACGAGCAGAAACCTAACCACGGTTGATGTCGTCGGTTGAATGAAAAAGCCCCGCCAGTGCGAACTGGCGGGGCTTTTTCATTTCAGCTGTATTGTGTTGCCCGCCCTGGCCAATCGCCGGCACGCCGGCGCCCCCCGGTCCCGCGGCCACCCCCCCCGGGGGGAGCCGGCTTGCCGGCGATGAAGACAACCCCTTATTCAAAGCCAGATCGCATCCCAGTGCCGGTAATCCCCCATGCACCCAAGCAGCCCTGCTCGCTCAGGGTTCATGTCACTAGTGCCCGCCCTGGCCAATCGCCGGCAAGCCGGCTCCCACCGGTACCGCGCCAACACACCCTGTGGGAGCCGGCTTGCCGGCGATGAGGCCCGCACAGCGCTCAGTACAGGTTCGGCTCCATCTCCAGCACCACACCAAAGCGCTTGAAGATGTCGGCCTGGATCCGGCGTGCCAGGTCATGCAACTGGGCTCCCGTCGCCTGGCCATAGTTCACCAGCACCAGTGACTGCAGGCGATGCACGCCAGCATCACCATCCCGATACCCCTTCCACCCGGCTTGCTCGATCAACCAGCCGGCGGCCAGTTTCACCTGGCCGTCAGGCTGTGGATAAGCCACCACGTTCGGGTAGTGCTCACGAATGCGCTCGGCCGATGCCGCCGGAACGACGGGGTTCTTGAAGAAGCTGCCGGCGTTGCCCAGCTCGGCCGGGTCTGGCAGTTTTTCCCGGCGAATGCTGCAGATCGCTTCGCTGATGGCCTTGGCGGTGGGCACTTCGACGCCCTGCTCGGCCAGGCGCTGACGTACCGGCCCGTAGTCCAGGTGGGCGTTCAAGGCTCGGCTGAGGACGAAACGCACCCGCAGGATCAACCAACGCCCGGGGTCACGCTTGAACAGGCTGTCGCGGTAGGCAAAGGCACATTCTTCCAGCGCGAAATCGCGCAGTTCACCGGTTTGCCGGTCCAGCGCGGTCAGCCCGGCGAACACGTCCTTGATTTCCACCCCATAGGCACCGACGTTCTGCATAGGCGCAGCGCCCACCGTGCCAGGAATCAGGCTGAGGTTCTCCAGGCCGCAGAGCCCCTGCTCCAGGGACCACTGCACGAAAGGATGCCAAGGCTCACCGGCCTCGGCCTCGACCACGACCCGCTCGCCCTCCTCCTGCATCACGCGGCGGCCACGGCTGGCCATGTGCAGCACCAGGGCGTCGATATCACCGGTCAGCAGCAGGTTGCTGCCGCCGCCGATCACCAGCACCGGCACCTGCCGCGCGGCAGCCTCGGCCAGGGCCTGGCGCACTTCGCCATCGTCATGGGCCTGGGTGAAGTAGCGTGCGCGCACGTCGATGCCGAAGGTGTTGTAGGGCTTGAGCGATACCTGCTCCTGCCAACTCGCCGTCATAGCCGCCCCTTGATTTCCACGACCAGCTCGCGACAGGCCGCCTCGATCAGGTCCAGGACCTGTTCGAAACCTTCGGTACCGCCGTAGTAAGGGTCTGGCACTTCATCCAGAGCCGCGCCATAGCGGCGCAGGAACAGGTCGAGCTCGCCGCTGGCCGCCTGCGGGCGCATGGCCTGCAGATGGCCGAGGTTGCGCTTGTCCATGGCCAGGATCAGGTCGTAGTCACCGAAATGCTCGACCTTGACCTGCTGGGCGCGCTGGCCCGACAGGTCGTAGCCGCGCGCCAGGGCCGCCTGGCAGGTCCGGCTGTCGGGCGCCTCGCCCACATGCCAGTCGCCGGTGCCGGCAGATGCCACATGCACCTGCTCGGCCAGCCCTGCGGCCTGCAATTGATGACGCAGCACGCCTTCGGCGGTCGGTGAACGACAGATATTGCCCAGGCAGACGAACAGGACGCGCATCAGGCCTCCAGCAAGCGCCGTACGCGCTCCAGATCTTCAGGGGTGTCCACGCCGACTGCCGGCGCCTCGATGGCGTCGGCGACATGGATACGCACGCCGTGCCATAGGGCACGCAGCTGTTCCAGCGCCTCGGTCTGCTCCAGCCAGCACGGGCCCCAGCCGACGAAGTCCTGGAGAAAGCCCACGCGGTAGGCGTACATGCCGATATGACGGCGATACGGCACGCCCGCGGGCACGCTGTCGCGCGTGTTGGCGAACGCATCCCGTGCCCAGGGCAGCGGTGCGCGGCTGAAGGTCAGGGCCAGGCCGTTCTTGTCGCTGACCACCTTCACCGCGTTGGGGTTGAAGACGGTTTCCGGCTCGGCGATCGGCTCGGCCAGGGTGGCGATGCCGGCCTCCGGATGGGCCGCGAGGTTGGCGGCCACCTGATCGATGATCACCGGAGGAATCAAGGGCTCGTCGCCCTGGACATTGACCACGATGGCATCGGCGGGCAATGCCAGCTGCGCGGCCACTTCGGCCAGGCGATCGGTGCCCGACTCATGGTCGGCACGGGTCAACAGGACTTCGGCGCCGAAGGCCTGGCAGGCCTCGACAATGCTGGCGTCATCGGTGGCGATGACCACGCGGTTGGCGCCGCTCTTGCGCGCCTGCTCCCAGACATGCTGGACCATCGGCTTGCCGGCGATCGGCAGCAACGGCTTGCCCGGCAAACGCGTGGAGCGCAGGCGAGCCGGAATCACCACGGTGAAGTTCAGGCTCATTTATCCAGGCGCTCGTCGTCGGTCAGGGTGCGCGCTTCGCTTTCCAGCATCACCGGGATGCCGTCGCGGATGGGGTAGGCCAGGCCTGCGCCCTTGCTGATCAGCTCGGTCTTGTCGGCGCTGAGCTTGAGCGGGCCCTTGGTGATCGGGCAGGCCAGGATATCGAGCAGTTTGGTGTCCATGGAGGCTTCCTTACGTGGCCAGAGGCCGGAAAATTAACAATCTTGAGGCGCGGGGCGCCCAGGCAGCAGCCGCTGCAACTGGCCGTCGAACCAGGCGACAAAAGCCTGCGACGGCACCGCATCCACGGCCAGGTACCACCAGTCGTCAACCGCGAAGGCCCGGCACTTCACCGCATCCTTCTCGGTCATCACCAGCGGCAGCGCCGGGCTGAATGCCAGGTTCTGCGCGTTGAACTGCGCGTGGTCGGCGAAGGGGTGCGGTACAGGCTGCCAGTTTAGCCCCTGCAAGGTATTGAAGAAACGCTGCGGGTTACCGATACCGGCCACGGCGTGCACGGCCTGGCCTGCCGGAAAATGTTCGAGGGGGCGGCGCTCGCCACTGCGCAGGTTGACCAGCGCTGTCGGCCGCAGGCCGAAGGCGAAACCGCCGTCTCGGTCGTGCTCGGCGCCGTTGTACAGCACGGCGTCCGCCTCGGCCAGGCGCTCGATCGGCTCGCGCAACGGCCCGGCCGGCAGGCAGCGGCCATTGCCCAGGCCACGGGCGGCATCGATCAGCACCAGCTCCAGGTCACGGGCCAGGCGGTAGTGCTGCATGCCGTCGTCGCACAAGATCAGGTCCAGCGGCTCGCTGGCCAACAGGGCCTGTACGGCGCGAGAGCGTTCGGGGTCGATCATCAGCGGCACACCGGTGCGCTGCACGATCAGCAAGGGCTCGTCCCCCGCCTCGCTCGCGTCCTGGTCGGGCTGGACCCGCCAGGGCACGCTGGGCGGCGTGGCGCCGTAGCCACGGCTGACCACGCCGACCTTCAGCCCCTGGCGTCGACAGTGCTCGATCAGCCAGAGGATCATGGGTGTCTTGCCGGTGCCGCCCACCGTGATGTTGCCCACCACGATTACCGGCACCGGTGCGCGGTAGCTGGCGCTTTGGCCATTGAGAAAACGCGCGCGCTTGCGCAGGACAACGCGCCGGTACAAGGCCTCGAGCGGTCGCAGCAGCGCTAGGGCCGGGTGCCCGGTGTACCAGGCAGCGAGCAGACGGTCGGCGAAGGCCATCAAGGGGTACCCTGCGCGGCCTCGACGGTGGTCATGCGCAGCTTGCTGAAGCCGAGCTTGCCGGCCGCATCCATCGCGGTGACCACGGCCTGATGGGGCGTCTTGCCATCGGCACTGATCGACAGCGGCAAGGTGATGTCGCCGCCCGACTCACGCTCCAGGGCTTCGGTCAGGGTCGCCAGGTCGCTCTTGGGCAGCAAGTGGTTGTTCACCGAATACACGCCGTCGGCGCTGATGGTGACCTCCACGCGCTTGCCCTCCTCCGCTGGCGGCTGGGTGGCACTGACGGCCTCCGGCAGCTCGACGCGCAGCTGGGTCTCGCGGGTGAAGGTGGTGGTGACCACGAAGAACAGCAGCAACACGAACACCACGTCGATCAGCGACGCCAGGTTGATGTCGACGTTCTCCCGTTGCCGGTTGCGTCGGAACTTCACGCCTTGCCTCCGGCCACTTCGACTTCACGGTCGCCCTGCAGGACCTCGACCAGCTTGATCGCCTCCTGCTCCATGCCGACCACCAGCTCATCGATGCGCCGCTGCAGGAAGCGGTGGAAGAATACCGCAGGAATGCCGACCATCAGGCCTGCCGCGGTGGTGACCAGGGCCTTGGAAATGCCCCCGGCGAGCACCGCCGGGTTGGCGGTCATCTGCGAGCCCATGAAGGCGCTGAAGATGTCGATCATGCCCAGCACCGTGCCCAGCAGGCCCAGCAGCGGTGCCATGGCGGCGATGGTGCCCAGGGTGCTGATGTAGCGCTCCAGCTCGTGGATGACCCGCGACGCGGCCTCCTCGATGCATTCCTTCATGATCTCCCGGCCATGGCGGGAGTTGGCCAGGCCCGCGGCGAGGATCTCGCCCAGCGGCGAGTCGGCACGCAGGGCCTTGAGCTTGTCACTGGTCAGTTGCTTGTCCTTGATCCATACCCACACCTGGCCCAGCAGGTGTGGCGGGGTCACGCGACTGGCGCGAAGGGTCCATAGGCGCTCGGCGACGATAGCCATGGCGGCGATGGAACTCAGAATGATCGGCAGCATCATCCAACCACCGGACTTGACCAATTCCCACACAGTAAACATCCCCTTGGAAAAGGCCAGCACTCTACCATAGGCGGGAAGGAGGCTCATCTGCCGAAGGTCAGGGAATGCCTCGTGTGTGGTGTTCGTCGCAGCACGGGCGGCGCCTGTAAGATCGAGCGCCGCGCGGGCGGCGCTCGACCAAACTGCTGCGGCGAACGCCATTACAACCAATGCCACCGACACACCTCACTGCACCTGCCGCCAGAACCGCCGCTGCTCCCGCATACCCTCCACCACCCCATGGCTCCCCAGCCGCACTCGCAACGCCCCCTCCAGCGCCGTGTCATGCACGCTCAGCCCGTGCCGCCGATAGCGTTCCAGTACCTGCGGATGCGGATGCCCGAACCCGTTGTACCGCCCGCGCGAGATCAACACGCCGCGCGGGGCCAAGGCCCGGATGAACGGCTCGGTGGACGAACTGCGGCTGCCATGGTGCGGTGACTGCAGCCAATCGACGCGCGGCGACTCGGTCGCGGCCAGCCAGGCCCGCTCGGCCCCCGCCTCCATGTCGCCCGCCAGCAGCAGGCGCTCGCCCTGCGCCTCGACCCGCAGGACACAGGAACGTTCGTTGCTTCCCGGCCCCTGGGGCCACTGCCAGAGCGCGAAGTCCACCCCATCCCACTGCCAACGCTCACCGCTGGCGCACGGCAGCGCCTGCAGTTCGGCCGGGAGTTGCCCGGGTTCGCCGGCGAGCACCTGGGCAATCGGCAGGCCGCGGCCGATGGCAGCGGCGCCGCCGGCATGGTCGGCATGGCCGTGGCTGATCAGCATCAGGTCCAGTTGGCTCACACCCAGCTTGCGCAGGGTCGGCAATACGACCTGCTCGCCCAGGTCGCGGGTACCCTTGGCGGGCCCGGCATCGTAGAGCAGGCTGTGGTGGCGGGTGCGCAACAGCACGGCCAGGCCCTGCCCAACGTCCAGCTGCAGCACCTCCACCTGCCCGTGGGGCACTTGATCCCGGGGCGTCCACAGCGCCAGCAACATCACGCCACCCAAGCCCCGCAGCGGGATCCCGCGAGGCAGCAACACCAGCACCGTCCCCAGGCATACCAGCAGCCACGCCCCCAACGGCAGGGCCGGGGGCAACCAGGCCGGACGCCAGCTCGCCACCCGGCCCAGCACGTCGAACAACCCCTGCAGCGAGCCCCCGGCGAGCCACAGCAGCCCTTCGCCCGGCGCGCCAAGCGCCAGCAGCGCACTGCCCAGCAAGGCCAACGGCAGTACCGCGAAGCTGATCCAGGGCACGGCTATCAGGTTCATCAACGGTGCCGTCAGGCTGATCGGCAGCCCCAACGCCAGCAAAGGCGGCAACAGGCCAACGGCAATCACCCACTGAGCCCGGCTCCAGGCCTGCCAGGGTCGCCACCCCCCCAGGCGCCCGGCGAAGCAGAAGGTCAGCACCGCGACTGCGCAGAACGACAGCCAGAACCCAGGCAGCAGGCTGGCCAGCGGCTCGACCAGCAACACACCGCACAAGGCCATGAGCAAGGGCGTGAACACGCCCAGGTGGCGAAAACGCAGGCGCCACAGCAGCACCACCGCGAGCATCAGGCAGGCCCGCTGTACCGGCACCCCGAAGCCTGCAAGCCAGCCGTAACCCAAGGCGGCGCCCAGGGCCAGCGCACACGCCCAGGGCAACCAGGGCAGGCGTGTCGGCCAGGCCCCCAGGCGCGCCAACAGCGCCACCAGGCCATAGACCAACCCGGCCACCAACCCGATATGTTGGCCGGAAATCACCATCAGGTGCACCGTGCCGGTGGCCTGCAGGGCCTGCCAGTCACCTTGGGAAAGCCCCGAACCGTCGCCCAGCACCAGCGCGACCAGGGCGGCTTGCCGCCCTTGGGCGTCGATCGCCAGCAAGCGTTGGCGCAACCCGTCCCGCCAACTGCCGGGTGCCACCTCCAGCCGCTCGCCAGCCTTGACCGAACCGACCGCCCCGATGCGCCGGGCCAGCAAGGCCGCCTCCCGGTCCGGGCCGTGGGGGTTGAGCAGGCCATGGGGCCGCTTGAGCGTGACGGCCAGGCGCCAGCGCTCGCCCGATCGGATGTCGGGGCCATCGAACCAGTTCAGTTGCAGGCGTCGTGGCAGCCCGGCACGGCGCGAGACCGCGTCCTCCAATTCGAAGCGCACCCCTTGCTGCGCCTGGATCGGCAACCCCACCACCCGCCCTTCGAGCCATAAGGTGCGGCCATCGAGTACCGGTGCCAGGCGGTCATCCAATGCCCCCTGCGCCGACCAGCAGGCCCACGAGACGCCAAGCAGAAACCAGCCCAGTGGCCATGCCCGGCTGCAAGCGCACACCAGGCCCAGCACCAGCAAAACCGCCCACCAACCGACCGATGGCAAGGCCGGCAGAAAACCCAGGCTCGACAACCCGACTGCGAGCGCGAACATCCCTGTGCGCATGAATTAGAGCCCCAGAAGCGAAACGACCTTCTGAGGCATAGCCGAAACGGCGGCGAACCTTGCTCAACAATTGTCACAAACTCTGAACAAGGCGGTCAGGGAAAAAAGGCATACTTCCCCCATCAACCCGCCGGGAGCCTACATGCCTCGCCGCCTGTTCAAACGCTACATGCCAGATCCGACCAGCATTCGGGAACACAAGTCCTTACGCTTTTTCGGCAAATTGCTGCATGACCCGAACCTCTGGCACCTGAACCGTCATTCGGTGGCGCGGGCCATGGGTGTCGGCCTGTTCGCGGCACTCATTCCCATGCCCATGCAGATGCTGCTGGCGGCGAGCCTGGCCATTCCCCTGCGCGGCAACCTGCCGATCGCGGTCAGCCTGGTCTGGTTGACCAACCCGCTGACCATGCCGCCGGTGTTCTTCGTCACCTACATGACCGGTGCCTGGCTGATGCAGGTGCCGCCGCGCAGCCTGCCCGACGAAATCACCGTACAGTGGGTCACCGACCAGTTGTCGACGATCTGGCAACCCTTCCTGCTCGGTTCGGTGGTCTGCGGCCTGGTGCTCGGTGCATTGGCCTACTTCGCCACCATGCTGTACTGGCGCTGGTGGGTGGGCCGACAGTGGCGCCGGCGCAAGGGGGAACGTGCCTCAGGCGCGCATGCCGCGGCCGCTGACCAGCAGGCGCACGCACAGCACGTAGAGCACCGCGGTGGCCACCAGCATGAAGGTGATCGCCGTGCCAATACGGATATCCGACACCCCTAGGATGCCGTAGCGGAACGAGTTGACCATGTGCAGCACCGGGTTGGCCAGCGACACGGTCTGCCAGAACGGCGGCAGCAGGTTGATCGAATAGAACACCCCGCCCAGGTAGGTCAGCGGTGTCAGCACGAACGTCGGGATGATCGAGATATCATCGAAGTTGCGTGCGAACACGGCGTTGACGAAGCCCAGCAGCGAGAAGATCGTCGCGGTCAACAGCACCACCACCACGGTCACGCCCAGGTGGTGCACCTGCAGTTGGGTAAAGAACAGCGACAGGATGGTCACGATCACCCCGACCGCCAGGCCACGCAGCACGCCGCCAAGCACATAGCCCACGAGGATCGTGTGCGGCGACACCGGCGAGACCATCAGCTCCTCGATCGAGCGCTGGAACTTGCTGCCGAAGAAGCTCGAGACCACGTTGCCGTAGGAGTTGGTGATCACCGACATCATGATCAACCCCGGCACGATGTACTCCATGTAGGTGAAGCCGCCCATGTCGCCGATCTGCCGGCCGATCAGGTTACCGAAGATCACGAAGTACAGGACCATGGTGATCGCCGGCGGCAGCAGGGTTTGCGGCCAGATACGCAGGAAGCGCCGCACTTCGCGGTAGACGATGGTATTCAAGGCCACCCAGTTGGTGCGCAGTTCCACACTCATACCGCCACCTTCGACAGGTTTTTTTCCACCAGGGACACGAACAGCTCCTCGAGTCGGTTGGTCTTGTTACGCAGGCTCTGCACCTCGATGTTCTGCAGGGCCAGCTGGCCGAACAGCGCGGTGATGCCCATGTCCTTGTCCACCTGCACCTCCAGGGTATGCGGAGTGATCAGGCGGCACGGGTAACCCTGCAGCACAGGCGCCTGGGGCAGGTCCTGCTTGAGGTCGAGCACGAAGGTCTCCACGTGCAGCTTGCCCAGCAGCTTGCGCATGCTGGTGTTCTCGACGATGGTGCCGTGGTCGATGATGCCGATGTTACGGCACAGCTGCTCGGCTTCCTCGAGGTAGTGGGTGGTCAGGATGATGGTGATGCCCTTCTGGTTCAGCTCGGTGAGGAAGCTCCACATCGAACGGCGCAGCTCGATGTCCACCCCGGCGGTGGGCTCGTCGAGGATCAGCAGGCGCGGCTCGTGGATCAGCGCCCGGGCGATCATCAGGCGGCGCTTCATGCCGCCGGACAACGAACGCGACGGCACGTCGCGCTTGTCCCACAGGCCCAGCTGGGTCAGGTACTGCTCGGCGCGCTCCTTGGCCTGCTTGGCCGGGATGCCGTAGTAGCCGGCCTGGGTGACGACGATGTCGAAGGTCTTCTCGAACTGGTTGAAGTTGAACTCCTGGGGCACCACGCCCAGGCAGCGCTTGAGCGCCGCAGGTTCGCGGTCCAGGTCGTGGCCGAACACGTTCACCGTGCCGCTGGTCTTGTTCACCAGGGTCGAGAGAATGCCGATGGTGGTGGACTTGCCGGCGCCATTGGGGCCGAGCAAGGCGAAGAAGTCACCTTCGCTAACGTCCAGGTCGATGCCCTTGAGGGCCTGGAAGCCGTTGCCGTAGGTCTTGGTCAGCTGTCGGATGGACAGGGCGGAACTCATAGCGGGTCAGGTACCGAAAAAGGGTTCAGGACACGCCAGGTCTAGTCACTGGCGCAGTGCGTGCGGCCAATGGTGCAAGGCCTGGCCGCACAAGTACAGTCATGTGTATCGATAATGACTATCGAAGTGGCCGAGGTGTTCAGGTCAATGCGGTCATCACCGCTGCCTGATACGCAGGGCGCTCGCGCAGACGTTCGTACCAGGCCCGCAGGTGGTGCATGTCCGGGCGCTCGATGGGCATCTCGAACCAGGCGTAGATGAAGCTGCCCAGGGGGATGTCGCCCATGCCGACCTGATCACCGGAAAGGTATGGCTGGTGCGACAGGGTCTCGTCGGCGATGGCCAGCAACTGGGCGCACTGCTTATGGGCGGCGTTGATGGCCACCCAGTCGCGCTGCGCCTCGGGTGTGCGCAGCAGGCCCCAGAACAGCGGGCGGAACGGCGTGGCGAAGGACGAAGTGGTCCAGTCCATCCATTTGTCCGCCAGGGCGCGCTGGCGTGGGTCGTCCAGGTACCAGCCCTGGTCGCGGCCGTATTGGGCGCAGAGGTAGCGCACGATGGCGTTGGACTCCCACAGCACCAGGTCGCCGTCCTCGAGCATCGGTACCAGGCCGTTGGGGTTGCGGGCGCGGTAATGGGGTTCGTCGACCACGCCGAAGGCGCCGCCGGCGTCGATCGACTCGAAATCAAGGCCCAGTTCATGGGCAATCCACAGTGCCTTGCGCACGTTGCTCGAATTCTTGCGGCCCCAGATCTTCAGCATGGTAAATGTCCTTATGAATGCGCAGGTGGCACAGTCTACTTCAAGATCGGGGAGTCGTTCGTCGCAATAGCTTCGGTGTCTGGGAGATCGCGCGCCGCGTGGGCGGCGCTCGATCTCCCAGGCACCCCCCACCTCAAGACCGACGCCCGCGATCCGACCTTGTCCGGCCATGCCTCACCGGCATCCAGGTAAGACATTTCCGAACCTGAAACCAAAAGCTTCAGGAAAGCGACCTGATCGCCGGCAGTTCGGCACGCATCCTCAGCGCCATGGCCAAGGCGCTGGTCGATGACATGGAATTGGGCATGGACCGACACACCAAGTGACATTCGCGCAATCCATAGTTGGCCTGCCGAGTATGGATTGCACCAGATTTCAAGACCAACCCAGCGCCTAGATCTTACACCGCATGTAAATACACCTACAGATATAACTCCCTCATTCGAATAACCCACACCCCTATACCTACATACCCCCTCCATCGCCTCTCTTAAGCTTGCCACCGTTCCGGGCGTTGGATTCCGGAATACCAAGTTCACGAAAACCAACACAACTCAATATATGTAGGTAAAACAAATGAAGAAAACACTCATGGCCCTGGCCTTGGGACTGGCCAGCACCAGTGCGTTTGCTGTAGATGGTAAAGGCGAAATCCGCTTCGAAGGCAAAATTCTAGACGGTGGCACTTGCCCGATCGATATTATTGGCGCCGGCCCCGGGGCGGGCGTTGTCAGCCTAGGCACTAACTTCCGGCCCACCGACTTCCCATCTGCTGGTACAGCCTCGGCAGCGACCGGATTCCGATTAGCCATTAATGACAGCGGCGCCGGTTGCTCTATCGGTACGGCGAAAGTCAAGTTCACCTTCGCATCAGAAGATGGCGACACCGGCGCAGGAGAGTACTACGCGATAAAACCCGGTTATGGCCGAGCCTCGAACATCGGTATAGAGATTCTGGACAGGGATAACGATCGAGTTAAACCTAGCATCCAATCCAAGGAATTCGATATTTCAGACACTAACAAGGTCATCGACTTCACCGCTCGCCTCGTATCGACGCAAAACACTGTCGAGCCTGGCCTGATCAATGCCAATGTCAGTATTGTCGCCGACATCAATTGATTAATATTTCCGGGCGCACGGCTGCGCCTGGAACTTCCACCCTTTCATAAGCTGACATTCTATGCAGTCGATAGCTCGCGCCCTGATTATAGGCTTGGTTGCACTTGCAACCGGCGTTCCCCACGCTTACGCCGCACTAACCATACACACCACCCGAATTGTCTTTGACAGCGCACAACGCAACGCGTCGGTCATCATTGGCAATCCAAGTAACCGTGTGTACGCCGCGCAAGCTTGGGTCAATACAGGGGCTGATGATGCCACTACCGCGGTTCCCCTCATCGCCTCGCCCTCATTATTCCGCCTGAACGCCGGCAGCGAGCGGGTAGTGCAATTGGCCAAGCTACCCAACGACCTGCCAAACGATCGCGAGTCCTTATTTTTTTTCAATTTGCAGGAGGTTCCCGAAGCCCTAGCGGCTGAGCAGAACTCGCTCAACATTGCTTTGCGCACGCGCATCAAAGTGTTCTATCGCCCTAGCCAGTTGTCGTCCACGCCCGAACAAACACTGAACGACCTACGTTTTTCCGTGAAAACGATTAACGGGCAAGCGCATCTGCATATCGTCAACCCCACCCCCTTCCACTACACCTTCAGCCGCCTGGAACTCAGCGCTGCAGACCAGAAACATACCGTCTCAGACGCCGACATGCTCGCGCCCATGAGCGAGGAGAGTTACCCCATGCCTGAGAATCTGCGCACTCTCGACTTACAGGTGGAACTCTCGGTGATCACCGATTACGGCAACAGCAGCGCTCCTATGGTCCTGCCTGTTCACTACGAGCCCTGACTGCCAGCTGCGACCTCCGAGGAGAACTTCCCATGACCCTTGCACACCACGGGCCTGCACGCTCGCGGCTGCACCGGTTTGGCTTGCTATTGCTCTGTGTACCCGGTAGCGAAGCACTGGCCAATGTCGCCCAGCAACCGCCTATTGAATTTCAGTCAGGCTTCCTATACCAGCCGGGTGGCGGGGATAGCGCTGTCGCCGCTCTGAAAGCATTGGCCAACGAGCATGAGCTCGGTCCTGGCCAATATCAGGTACACCTGACCGTCAACTGGAACGAGGCCGGCCAGCATCAACTCAATTTCACCCTGGATACGCTACATAATCGCCTGCAGCCTTGTCTCGCCCCCAAACTGCTGGCCGAACAGGGCCTACGCCTCGAAGCCCTACCCGACCCAACCCTGCTCGACCAGCCGTGCCTCGACCTGCCCGCCGTGGTCCCTGGTGCCCAGGTCGATTTCGACAGCGCGGCACTGCGCCTGGCCATATCGATCCCACAAATCGCCCTGCGCCGAGAGATCACCGGCTACATCGACCCGCAGCGCTGGGACAGCGGCATCAACGCGGCCTTCGTCAACTACCAGGCCTCGACCCAGCAGTTGGACCACCGTACCCAAGGCCGCTCCAGCAATTACGACTTGTACCTGAGAAGCGGCATCAACCTCGGCGACTGGCGCCTGCGCAGTACCCAGTCGTGGCGCCAGAACAGCGATGGCGCACGCAGCTGGGACCGCGCCTACACCTATGCCCAGCGCGACCTGCCCGGCACCCTGGGCACCTTCACCCTGGGCGAGACCTTCACCGGCAGCGAGGTGTTTCGCAGCGTGCCGCTCCTGGGCGCACGCGTGGCAACGGACTTCGACATGCTGCCCAACCTGATGCGCAGCTACGCGCCCATCATCAGCGGCGTGGCACAGACCCGGGCCAAGCTCGAAGTCTTGCAGAACGGTTACCCCATCTACTCCACCTACGTTAGCCCCGGCCCCTATGCCATCGATGACCTGAGCGTCGGCGCCGCGGGCGAACTGGAAGTGGTGCTGACCGAGGAAGATGGCCAGGTGCGCCGTTTCACCCAGCCCTACGCCAACATCGATAACCTGCTGCGCCCAGGCGTGTGGCGCTACACGGCTGCGTTGGGGCGCTACAACCCAGCTGGCGACGGGGAAGCCCCCATGCTCTGGCAAGGCACCCTGGCCTATGGCACGCCATGGCACACCACATTCTACGGTGGGCTGATGGCCAGCGACGGCTACCAGGCCCAGGCCATCGGCATCGCACGCGACCTGGGCAGCCTGGGCGCGGTGGCGTTCGACGTGACCCACGCCAGCAGCCAGTTCGACACCACCGCCGACGTGAAAGGCCAAAGCTATGCGATGAAATACAGCAAGGCGTTCAACAGCGGCACCCACCTGCGCTTTGCCGGCTACCGCTATTCCACCGAGGGCTACCGCGACTTCGATGAATGGGTGAGCCAACGCAGCCACGATTCGCGCTTCACCGGCAGCCGCCGCAGCCGGCTGGAAAGCTCGGTCATCCAGCGGCTAGGCGCCCGCAGTTCATTGAACCTGACGTTTTCCCAGCAGGACTACTGGGGGCGCCCGGACGTCGAGCGCCAGTTTCGCTTGAGCCTCAACACCTCCTACAACAAGGTCAACTATGGCTTGCATGCCTCGCAATCGTTGAGCAACAACCGACGCGGCAGTGATCGCATGGTAGGCCTGAGCATTTCCTTGCCCCTGGATTTCGGCCGCAGCGGCAATCTGAGCTTCGATACGCAGCACAGCGCCAATGGCAATCGCCAACGGGCGAGCTTGAGCGGCAGCGGCAGCGACTACCGGCTGAGCTACAACGCCAGCGTCAGCCGCGACGAGCAACAACGACAGGCCTTGGGTTTGAACATGGGCTACCAGACTGCGCTCGCCTCGGTGGGGGCCGGCGTAAGCGCCGCCCCTGACTACCGCAGCCTGTCGCTCAACGCCAGCGGCTCGCTACTGGCCCATGCCGGTGGCGTCGAGCTCGGTCCGTACCTGAGCGACACCATAGGATTGGTCGAAGTGCCCAATACGCCTGGCGTGGGCGTGCAGAGCGCCTCGAGCGTACGCACCAACGCGCGCGGCTTCGCCCTGGTGCCCAGCCTGAGCCCGTACAGGAGCAATCCATTGGTATTGCAAACCGATCAGCTGGGGCCGGAGGTCGAGATCGACAACGCAACCGCGCAAGTGGTGCCGCGCCGTGGCGCGGTGGTCAAGCACCGCTTCGACGTGCGCAACGTCAACCGTCTGGTCCTGACCCTGCGCAGCCCCGACGGCCAGCCCGTGCCATTCGGCGCCCAGGTGTCGGACAGTGCAGGCTCATCGCTGGGCGTCGTCGGCCAAGCCGGTGTGGTCATGCTGTCGACCGAACAGCCCTCCCAGCAGGTGAAGGTGCACTGGAGCGAGCAGGCGCAATGCCAGCTCGACCTGGACGTGGCCAACATGCCGCTGGATCAGGGCTACCGCATGCAAACACTGACCTGTGGATGACGATATCCGCATTCGATTCCGTGCCCACCGGGCACGGCCTGGAGCTTCCAATGAAACGATCACTCGCCGTGTTATTGCCTGGTCTGTTTATGACGCTCGGGCATTGCACGCTTGCCCAAGCCGCTGGCGACTGCGCCCTGGAAAGCGGGAGGCTCAGCTATGAATACCTTCTACCCGACATCCTCGACGTCAAGCCCGACCTCCTGCCCGGCGCCCCCCTTAGTGAGAGAAATCTCTTATCCATCTCTCCATCTTCAGGTACAAAATTCACGTGTAAGAACGACAACGACATCGTCCCCATAAAGCTGAGCTTCAATCCTTTGTATGGTGTTTCGCCCATCACCCCTGGAGGGGTCCGCTTGATGAAAACCAATGTGGAAGGCATTGGTGTCAGCGTTCGGCTCGGTGCCCCGCTCGTTGGCTCAGCAGACAACCAGTTCACCCCTGTCGACAACAGCTATGTCCCCTTCGAGGCCAATCTTGGAGACACGAAGGGCCACGAAATGCTTCTCAATAGTCCTCTACTGCATAATATTCAGCTGTTCAAAATCGGTGACATACCTGCCGGCGTCCATAACATCGATACACCTTTGTTCACGGCCAGCACCGATGCCGGCGGCGAATTCATGGATTTCCGCTTGCGTAGCCGCGTCGTCAGCAATCCGTGCACCATACCCGGCACCTCCACCCCAGCCGATGTGCAGTTGAAAAGCTGGCCAAAATCGGACTTCAAATACAGCGGCTATACCACGACGCCCGTGGATTTTTTCATTGACTTGACCAATTGCGAGGCAGATTCGGCCAGCAAGACGAAGGTCGTCATCAAACTAGAAGGTAGCGCTGGATCTTCCGCTATCTATCCCGAGAAAGGCGTGTTCAGCCTCACCGCCGCGGATGACGTAGCCAAAGGCGTCGGCATCCAGGTGCTCGCGGCGGATGGCACACCCATGCCGTTGGACCAGGAAAAGGAAATGACCAGCTTGAGCGCAGGCACACTTCGGTTGGGCTTCAAAGCCCGCTATTACCAGATCGACCCAGCCGATCAGATGCAAGCAGGCAATGCAAATGGTGCCTTGAAGTTCACGATTAGCTACAAATGATCTTGAAACATCAGGGCCGCGCAGCGGCCCCAGGGCTTATGCGAAAAATCGCACTCAAGCCACCAATGTCAGGACGAGTGTAGGAAATGCCTTGAACGAGCGCCCCCCATCGAAACTGACCGCCACGCGGACCCGTAACGCTTCATCGAGCGCCAGACTTTCCAGGAAATGCCTAGGCAAGAACGCTTCCACTTTATAGGCCCTGAGCTCCCCGTCGCTCAACGGAACATCGTCACGCAGCTTCTCGCCGCGCAATTGGCCGCCCTCTTTGGCCTTGCCAACTGCGTCGATGCGCACGGGTTGATCGACAGCGATGAATTGCCACCCCGGCAACTCGAGCCTCGCCCCCTGCTCCGTGATCCCTCCCAGGGATAGACGCCCACCGGCAGCCTCCGGGCAGGCGATGGTCTTGAAATGATTCGGGTCTACTACGTTTTCGATCCCAAGGTCATATGCTTTGGAATACTCGATCGATCCATCGCCCTGGGTGCTTGAGTAAAAAATTTCAACACGTTGCCCCAGGTTGGCACTTACCATCTCCATCGGAAACTGGAACCGCTTGTCGCTGGTCTTGAGCGCCTCGTAGCGTATTCCGAGCTGGTTGATGGCGAACATCTTGGCCGCCGAGACTTTCACCTCGGCCGCAATAGCGACATCGAAAGCCCTCCTCGGCGTCAAGCGCCCCTTCCCATCACCCTCGGGCAACGCAGCGGTGATGGACACGAAGGGCAGAAGCGGCTCCTGGCCAACGACCAGAGACAGCGACTCGGAGATACCCGAGGCATTCGGCCGGCTCCATTGATAGCCAAGCGTAACCCGCCCACCCGCATTGGCTTTCAGCCAGCCATGGGGCAAACCGAAGCGGATCTTCCCACTTTGCAAGATGCTTACATCGACGCGCACCGCTTGGGTTACCCACTCGCGCCCTCGCGCATGCAACAGGATCTCGTCATCCAGTTGCATGCCATAGTTCTCGATCCGTAGAACGGCGCCGTCGGGATAGTCGTCCGGCTCCAACAGGTCTCCGCTCAAGCCCTCGATGCTTGGCTTGGCCAACCTGGGGGCCTCAGGCACACCGTGGGCGATACGTAGCGGTTGCCTAGGCGACTCGCTGCGGGCCAGCGAATCGGCATATTCGATGCTGTAGTACAGCGCACCCTGGCCATTGTCGGCCAAGCGCAGTTCATTACCGTCCAAGGACCAGCTCAGCGGCTTGCCGATGTCCTCGTGACCGATCTCTCGCTGCAGGCTCACGGGGCCAAGTGGCTCGCCATGTTCGGTCACACCTTGCCAGGTCAGGGTGACTTGGTCACCCGACGCCATGGCGGGATAAGGTCCAGTCTGGATGACCACATCGCCGAATGTCCGCCCCAGATCGATAGTCAGGTCATGGCCGATGAATTGGGCAGGCGGGAGCTCCCTGACCTTCGCCACTGCCTTGTCCACATAGAAGAACTGCAGACCTGACTCCAATTTGATTTCGCCAAAACCGGTATCTTGGCCGATCGATACGAACGCCCAACCGCCCGAGCATTGCGACAGTATTTTGGTCGAGATCGTGGTCCTGGCATAGTTACGCTCATCCAGTCGTTCGATCTGTTCGCTTATCTTTACGTCAACGGTCTGCTCCCCCGCCGTGCGAGCGTGAAACCTGACCTGGTAATAATCGCCCACCCTGATCTGGGCATAGGTGAATAGCACCTCGAGATCCTTACCCTCCAACGCCTCCAGGTCGAGCGATTCGCCACCTTCCAGCGCGGGAATCACGGGGGCTACGAAATCATTGTCTTTGAACATGGAACATCCTTCTGACTGGCATGTAGACACTGCCCGGATGGCAGCGATGAGGTCGTTGTTCTACACCCCACCCCAATGCCGAAACAGCTGGTAAACCTGTCAGTAGGCGAGCGCCAAGTGCGCCCCGTGCGCAACCCTCGGGCCGAATGCAGGCCTTGTCGAGAACGCCCCCGCGATGCATGGCTAAGCTGTAAGGGTGTTCAAATCCAAGTTTCCATGGAGGAAGGCCTATGTGGCTGTTGTGGTTGGCGATACTGGTGGTCGGTACGGCGTACCTCGTGCACAGGCGCCTGGCGCCCTTGCGAATCCTCGGGGTTGTCGCGCTCTACGTATTGGCGATGGGTATCTGGAGTGATGCACCAGGGTGGCTGCTGGCCGCCCTTTGGCTGGCCCTGGCCTGCAAGACCGCCTTTCTGGTCCTGCACGACTGGCGCCGCAAACTGTTCACGCAGCCGCTGTTCCGATGGTTCCAGCGCACCCTGCCACCGATGTCGCAAACCGAACGCGAGGCGATCGATGCAGGCACCGTCTGGTGGGACGGCGAGTTGTTCAGCGGCCGTCCGGCCTGGCACACCTTGCTCGACTACCCATCGCCAACGCTCACCGACGAAGAGCAAGCCTTCATCGACGGCCCTACCGAGACCCTCTGCGCGATGGTCAGCGATTGGCAGATCGGTCAGGACCTGGACCTGCCGCCGCAGGCCTGGGCGTACATCAAGGAACAGGGTTTCTTCGCCCTGATCATCCCCAAGGAATACGGCGGCAAGGGTTTCTCGGCCTACGCCCATTCCCAAGTGGCCATGAAGCTGGCCACCCGCAGCGGCGACCTGGCCTCCACAGTCATGGTGCCCAACTCCCTCGGCCCGGCCGAACTGTTGCTGCACTACGGCACCGAGGCGCAACGCAACCATTACCTGCCACGGTTGGCACGTGGCGAGGAGATACCCTGCTTCGCCCTCACCGGCCCGCTGGCTGGCTCCGACGCGGGCGCCATGCCGGACACCGGAGTGGTGTGCAAAGGCCAATGGCAAGGCGAGGATGTCATCGGCCTGCGCCTGAACTGGGAAAAGCGCTACATCACCCTCGGCCCGGTGGCGACCTTGCTCGGCCTGGCCTTCAAGGCCCATGACCCAGACCATTTGCTGGGCGAAGAAGAAGACCTGGGCATCAGCCTGGCGCTGATCCCCACTGACCTCCCCGGCGTCCAGATCGGCAAACGCCACCTGCCACTGGGCGCTGCCTTCATGAACGGGCCGAACAGCGGCAAGGACGTGTTCATCCCCCTGGACCTGCTCATCGGCGGCCAGGCCATGCTCGGCAAGGGCTGGATGATGCTGATGAACTGCCTGTCGGTAGGCCGCTCCATCTCGCTGCCGGCGGTGGGCACCGGGGCGGCCAAGTACACCAGCCTCGTGACTGGCCAATACGCCAGCATCCGCGAGCAGTTCAACGTGCCCCTGGCGGCCTTCGAGGGCATCCAGGAGTCCCTGGCACGCATTGGCGGCAACGCCTGGCTGATGGACAGCGCGCGCCTGCTCACGGCCGTGGCCGTGGACCTGGGCGAGAAGCCTTCGGTGTTGTCGGCCATCCTCAAGTACCACCTCACCGAGCGCGGACGTGAATGCATCCAGCACGCCATGGATGTGCACGGCGGCAAAGGCATCATCATGGGCCCGAACAACTACCTGGCGCGCAATTGGCTGGGGGCGCCGATCTTCATCACCGTCGAAGGGGCCAACATTCTTTCGCGCAACCTGATGATCTTTGGCCAGGGCGCCATTCGTTGTCATCCGTTCGTGCTGGATGAAATGGCGCTCGCCGGCCGTCAGGATCAGGACCAGGCCTTGCGTGAGTTCGACGACCTATTGATGAAGCACATCCTGTTCGCTACGGGCAACGCCGCCAGCACCTGGGTACTCGGGCTGGGCCTGGGCCACTTCGAGAAGGTGCCGGGGGATGCGTTGAGCCAAGGTTATTTCCGGGCATTGAATCGCCAGGCCGCCGCTTTCGCCCTGTTGGCCGACCTGTCGATGATGCTGCTCGGCGGGTCGCTCAAGCGTCGTGAACGGCTCAGTGCACGGCTGGGCGACGTGCTGAGTCATCTGTACCTGGGTTCGGCGGCGCTCAAGCGCTACCACGACCTGGGCTCGCCGGAGCACATGCAACCACTGCTGCGCTGGGCCCTGGAGGAAAGCCTGGGCAAGGCCGAGCATGCATTGGATCGGCTGCTCGAGAATTTTCCCAACCGTTTCGTCGGCTGTGCCCTACGCGTGCTGGTATTTCCCTTCGGCCGCCGCCATAGCGGCCCGAGCGACGCGCTGGATGCAGAGGTGGCGGCGTTGATCGGCCGCCATGAGGGTGACCCGGCACTGGAGGAGCTGTTGGCCGGGTGCATGCGTCCACAGGCCGAGGGCGACCCGGTGGCGGCCTTGCAGACGGCTCACGACCTGCTCGCCGAATGCGCCCCGCTGCACCAGGCACTGCATGAGGCGCTCAAGGCAGGCAAGGTACACCCCACCCCCGGGCAGTCGGCCATCGATGCAGCAGTCGAGGCCGGCGTGCTGCAGGCCGACGAAGGCCAACGGTTGCATCAGGCCGAGGCGGCACGGCGGCGGGTCATCGATGTGGATGCGTTCGAGAAGCAGGCCCTGCTAGCGGTACCAGGCAAAGTGCGCTGATGTCCGTCACCGTCGTTTCGGTGCCAGTGAGATCGCGATGCGCCGCGCGGGCGGCGCTCGATCTTACAGACACCACCCGCTCAAGGCCTTCTCCCGAGGCACAAACCGAATAACCGGCGTATACTCCGCCCCCGTTTCAGCCATACCGAGGACTTTTCCATGGCCAACCCGTACCTGGAATACCACCTGCAACTGCTCCAGCACCTGCGCACCATCCTGGTAGCCCTGGGTGAAGCCGAGCAGGTACCGGAAGAGAGCCACGCGCTGTTCCTCGAACGCTTCGACGAGCTGCTCACGCTGCTGCCCCAGGACCCGCTGCAAAGCCAGTATCTGGGCCAGGACCTGATCTGCCAGGTGATCCAGCGCTACCCGCAGATCGCCCACCTGGTGCCACGGGACCTTTTGTGGTTCTTCGGCGGCGACTGCCTGCACTTCATGCCGGACGAGGAACTGAACCTTTACCAACAACTCGAAGAGCTGCGCTTCGAAGCCGAACAGAACGGCGAGCCCTTCGACTGGCACCAACAGAAGCAGTTGCTGAGCCTGCCGGAAGAAACCCCGAAGCACTGACGAAAAAACCCGCATCCACGGCGTGTGGATGCGGGTCAGCGATGCGACAGCCTCGCCCGGGTTTCGCTACAGCCTGCCGACCTGCAGCACGTTGTAACCGGTCGCCAGCACCACGCCGTGTTGCTCGATCTCACAGGTCACCACGGAAAACGCCGGGGCTCCGCTCGACGGCGCGGTGAAGCACCCATCCTCGCTCAGCGTGCCGACGCCAAACAGCCGCCAACGCCGCGTGGCCTCAGGCATGAAGCTGACATCCTGTTCCTCCAGGCGCAGCGACTCGCGATAATCGACCTTTCTAAACACTTCGGGCCGGACCGACAACAATTGCGACCCATTGGCCAGGACGATCGAAAACCGAGGACCGTGCTCACTGCAGATTCGAACCTGCTGGACGGCCAGGCCTTTCCTGCCGACGATGGCGTCCGGTACGAAGGTCGCCTGCGTGTCATTGTGCCGATCCAGTCGACCATGACGTTCATCCAGCACATCCCATGGCAGGCTTGTCCCCGCGCCGGAGAGGTGCAGATCGATTGGCGCCGTTGGGGTCGTGATCGCGACTTCCGGCTGCAGTTCGAACACATCGACCGCCACCCGCGCGCGCCTCGAGGCCTGATAGAACATGCCATCACGATACAGCCTGGCGGTCACCACGATGACGGGGTCTTCACGTTTGAGTCGTTCGAGCGACACCGCCTGATAAACACCCTCCTGATCGAAACCGCCATACTCGCCTGATTGCCCTTCCAGGCCACTGACGGACCAGCGCGTGGCCTCGACAGGTTGGCCCTGTTGGTCACGCATGATGAAGCGATGGGAGGAGCCTGCCAGCACTGGGTGCTCAGGCGCGTCCACGGTGAACACCGGCCCCTGTGCAACCAGGCCGCCGAACAGCGCTGTATCGAATGGCTCGTGCCGTGCCTGCTCGGCGAATGCCGATGGCACCGGAGGGAAGGATAGCTTGTCCAGCAAGTTACCCGAGAGATGACTCAGCCCTCGATCGAGGACCAGGGTCAGCGGATAGTGCTGGCCTTGCGTTTCATCCACCACAAGGAATGGAAAGTCGGCGGTCGGCGCCAGGCCATCGCGCGTCCTGCCCTTGACCTTGAAGAACATCAGCAACGCCCCATCGCCATGGTTGTGCGCCTCGGATGCTTCTGCGCCCGGGGCAGCCTGGGTGTAGACACGAACCTCGGTCGGCGTCCAGTAATCGCCACCCTGGCTTTCGGCCTCCGCCAGGACGAATTGGCTCTGGAAGTCCATCAGGTTGCCGAACCAGCGCAGCAGCTCAGCAGCCAGATGCGCGTCATTCATACCGCCTGGGCCCAGGTTGCAACGCGTTTCGACCGCCTTGCACAAGTCCAGCATGAGCAGTTGTCGCCCACGGCCGGCGACGACATCGAAGCTGACGTCGACGTCCACGGCCAAGCCCATGGACTCATCGATGACGAAATACTGCAGTTTTTCGTCGGCCGATGGCGACTCATGCCGGTACACCCCCGACAGGATCGGCAGGGTTACCTGCACGCGCCTGTCCTGGGTCGTGGCACTGGCGAACGACAACGTCGGCACACCGAATTCGATGGCCTGTAGCTGGGTACGGCTCCCATCTTCGCGACGGATGTTCGCCGCGAAGCGCGGCAGGCTGTTCCAATCGCCCAGGCGTTGCAGATAATGATGTTCGAGCACTTCGTTCAAACACCCGCGGCTGTACACCGCCAACGCGCCCCAGCCGAGGGTCACGTTGATTGTTTCCATTGTTTCGAGCACATGCTCGAGGGAATTGGCGGACATGTTCCTTGTCTCCGAAGGGGTGTTCACGATGGTTGAGCCAGCAGCTTCTGACAGAGCTCCGGGAAGTCGGTCAACGGCCAAGGCAGGATCTGGTAGCCGTGAAACCGGAGCGATGCTAAATCTCCTTCAGCGACAACCAGGACGAACCCCGGCTCATCGCCACGCGAATACGTCCCATCGACAATGGAGTTATCGGGTTCTAGCGGTAGCGACCATTGAACGTTCCCCAGCTCACTGCCATTGACAGTGAATGCCAACTCGATGGCCTGGCCTTCTTCGGGCAGTGTCTTTAACGTCAGCCGACCAGTGGCATTCCCGTTAGGCTGAACCAGTACATGAACCTTGCAGGTTTCATTGGTTAGCGGATCCTCGACCAGAATGCTATCGATGAAGTAATCGTCAATGTCTGCTTTGGAGGCTGTGTACACACACCGCCTGCCATCGTCTTTCAGAACCAGCGAACCGCTCTTGCCCTCGACGGCATTTTCGATCTCCCATTTCAGGTCCCCCCCCCTCAGTGAGCCCGCCGCGAAGCTCAGCGTCTCTCCTGGCCTGCAAGACTGGATCATTGGATTCACCGTGACGGCTCGGGTCACGGTCGTCACCAGTGTGGAAGCCAGTAGCTCCTTGCTCACGATGTCCTGGGCAATCACCTGTACCGTGCTCGGTTTGCCGCTCAACGCAGCGAGTGCGGCGGCCTGATAGGTGCCTTCCGGATCGGTATCCACAACCATGCGCCCTATATCATCAGCGCTGACCGGCAGGCTGGCAGCGAACCATTTGACGTTTTCCCGTCGCGGGACAAGCTGCAGGTGACAGGTTTCGCCAGCCAGTACCACGGCGTCACTTGGCTCGATAACGTATGCCGTGGGCGAGGTGATCATGGCCACGTCATGCTCCTGCGTCACGGCAGAAGCCTGCAGTTGCATGCCCATGTCCGTGCCGACCTGCAGCCCTTCCAGCCAGGATTCCGGCGCCTTGGAACGCAATTCTTTCGCCAGCCCGGAAACGATGGCACGCTTGACGACATGGCCGATGAATTCCTCGATCTGTGCACGTTCGGAGTCAGGCATCTCGGGCACGCCATCGCCAGCGCGGACCTCATCCTTCTTCCAGCACGAATACACCTGCCCCTGCAAGATTTCCGCCTGGTTTGACGGCGCTTCGAGCAGGTTGAACCGGTGCTCCAGGCTGAGCTGGAACGTGGCTTTGAACGTTTTCTGCTCGCCGCCCAGATGAGGCTTGTAGCGAAAATCGACGGTGCAAGACGATGCCCAGGTCTGCTCGACCCTATCGTTTTCAAAGGCAATCGTCAGGCCCTTGTCTGCCGGAACCGTGAAGCCTTCACACTCGAAGGTATAGGCGGCGCTTTGGTACTTGCCGCTTGGAACAGTCAGATAACCGGCCGTGGCATCCAGGCCGACCAACATGTTCTCGCTGTCGCGCCGCTCTGTGAAGACGCCGCCCTCGAGCAGCTTCGCCAGGCCTCGACCATAGCTGACGCGATGCATCAGCCGCGCACTGTTGAGCACTGTAGTGACGCCAGGATCGATGCCCAGCACGTGCGCGTTCGAAGGAATCTGACCGACCTTGCCCTGTTTGGTCGCCGCCCAGAGCAACAGATCATGGCGTTCGCCTTGAGCGTTCTTTTGCACCCGGACATCGACCTGCTTCATGGCCAAGTCGCTATCGGCGCCCGCACCCATGCTCACCAATACGTAGGGTTCGTTGAGCGCTTCATTAGCTTGTATGACGTTCTGGATGAACTCGCCACCTTGCTTGCACTGCAGCTCGCTTTCATCCACGCCAAGCTCCATGCCCTCGCCCTGCGCCACATCCAGCGGCAGGAGCGATTGAGCGATCATCGGCCCCAACGGCAGGGTGCACTTCAGCGACATCGCATTCAGCGCATCGTGTTGCGATACCGCTTGCACTTCGGAAGCATTCGTTACCTTGACATGCAGGCCGCGGTCCAGCTGAGCGGTAACGTTGAATCGGGTATCGCTGGGCATATCCAGCGAGGGTTTCGACATCTGGTAGCCTGCCAGATAGTGGTCAATAAACGTATCGTCGACGCGGAAAGATCCACGGATATCCGTAAGTACCGCGTGGTCGGCCAGACGTTGTAGATGCTGATCGTGCAAGGCGCTATTGAGCTGATCGATGGGAACGATGGTCAACCCATCATAGCCATATAGGCCTGCGTTAGTATTCAGCCAATTTATAAGTTCTGGGTTAATCGGGTAACTCATGTTCAGCAACTCCATTTGCAAAGCGCCGCAAGCGCAAGATTATCTGATGTCAGTGGCAGGGGGACAACAATTACACCGTTAAGTGGCAGCACACCTGCAAACACGCCCTCCGCAAAAATAACTGCAAACGATTCATCATGTGCATCACCAATGGTATATAGACCTTTTTCTTCTTCAGAAATGCTGCCCGGACCGTAGATCAGCGTCCAATCTACATCAAGCAGAGTACCGTTTAGACTAGCCTCCAACTGTAGGGTGCCTGCCTCCACATCCGAATCGATTATTTCAATAACAAGCCCCATAGCTGTTGTCTTTGTAACAATAACACTCGTACACGTTTCATTCGTTACAGTATTCTCAATCTCGACCGTATCGATTAGGTACGCTTTTGCAATATCATTCTCACCTGCGACATAGAAGACCTCGGGCGATGTGGCGTCCGGGTCCTTGAAGCGACCATGTGGGTTTTCATTCTTGAAACGCCACACAAGCTCGCCTGCCGAGCCCAGCACCCCCGCTTCCAGCTTGACCTCATCGCCAGGCATGGCCGTCACTAGCAACGGGTTCAGCATCAAGCCTTGACGTACGACGGTGACCAATGCCGAACTCTCGGCGCTCTTCGTCTTGGCGATGACACGCGCTCGAACGAATGGGCCATCGATGTCTCCGACCGCAGGCGCCGTGTAGACTCCTGTTTTCGGATCGACATGCCCGCAGCCTTTGGGCTCCACACTCCATTGCACGTCCTCCCTGATAGGGATGGTCGAGAACTTTTTCGTGCTGCTTGCCACGAGCACCGGTTCCAGGTCGTCGACGACGAAGCTGGTGAGGGCCGGGTTGACCTTGCCGAAGGCAATGACGTCTCGGAGAAGCCGGGTTTTGTCGCGAACGATGGCATGATGGAAGTTTAACTTTATAGTCTCATCAATCAGCTGATCGACCGGGGCAGAAACCGCGAAACTTTTATCTAGAGCATCTTCAATAAAGCTACTTAAACTGAGATCAGCGCCATGGATCGCCGCACTGACATCATAGAATATCTGAGCATACAGCCGAGCAATAGCGACCCCGAGGAACACAATAACTTCTTCGAAGTTTTCAAACCCCGGAAATTCTGGTGGCTTTGGCCATTGATCGGGAGGCGGAAAATCGTAAGGAGGAAGCTCCGGCTCGACTTCAGGAATAATTTCTAAACTTAAACTTTCTAGATTACCACTATCATCATCAAAAACATAAACTGACTTGAATGTATATCTATAAGGCAACGCAGATATAAAATACAACCTTGCGACAATAGAGCTCAACAAAACAGTAGCAAAAGCTGCTTCTTCTGGATCACCGGAATGGACCGAAGCACGTATAAACCTGAAAGGCACCTTTCCCTCAAGCACCCCTTCGACAACAATACCCCTTCCCTCTGGAAGAATGCTTATTGCCAAATTCCTCCCGAGCTCACACACGATATCGCCAATAAAATATTCAGCGAACATTCCTGCGAGGTTCCCATCAAACTCTATGGTTTTCTTACCCGCTCCTGAAACCTCTAACTTACCTTCTACAAGCTCCGCCCCAACAACTTTTCTCCTGCCAGGTTCTCCTTTGTACTTATTTTCGAAACGTGCACCCTCGATAACTTCTTGCAAAGAGCGAGTCAATTGCACCAACGCAACGCGACCACCATTCACCGCAACCGCAGCGGAGTAATCCTTTTTAGAATCGTTGGGAATCAAATACTTGAAGGTTTCGCTGGAAGGTGGGAACGAACCATTAATGTCGCCTTCCATTCGGATAAAACTGATCACGGCCCCATCACCGTCTTTGCTCTGTGGGTCACGCGCCTGCGTACGCAAATAAAAGTGATCAGGGCGTAGCAACTCATTGCCCCCCTGTTGAATGCACCCTAGATGAAAGATGCGCTTACTTTCCTCCAATTCATCGAACTTATTCTTGAAGAACGCCCCCATATCGCGCTGTTCACTTTCCGACCCGGAAAAGCCGAACGAAAAGTCCGAACAATTCTTGAGGTCCAAGAAAAGCTCTCCACCTTCCTTCACACCCCCCGGCACATCAGAAAGGTTGAGGTCCATGACCAGTTCAGGGCGCAGTTGGGGGGTATACTGATCAATACGCCGTATCTGCCAATCCCCGCTTTTTTCCAGACGGACCCGGTTACCGCTCACCATCGCCATACGCAGGCGTGCCTTGGAGTTTTGCAGGTTGGAGTTTTCGAACGACAGCCGAGGCACATCCAGTACCGCATTCGCTATGGTGTTCTTCCATTTACTGTCAGTGTCCACCTCACCGGATTGCGGCGGCAGGTAGGAGTCCTCGGCGAAATGCCTGATATATTCCTGCGTCAGCAGACGATTGGCCTTCGCGCGATCCATGACCGCGATCATGCCCCAATCGAACATCCTGCTGCCTTCTTTCAACCATTCTACGAGTTCATTTTCCGAATAACCGCTCATACAGCCCTCTCCATACATTAAGTATCTTTGACTTTTCGAAACCGGCCGCGAGCAGTGGCGTTCGTTCGAAGCCACTGTTCGCACGACTATTTCGTCACAAGACACAGGTCACGGAGAACTGGTTGAGTTACTAGGTCAATCAAACCCAGTGGGCGGGATGTCGCGGGGAATATCGTTGAAATACGAGCTTGACGTGAGCAAAAGCGAGCATGCGGGAGCAGAAGATACCGGCCTTGGGTTTGGGGTGATGCGTGAATCACGCGCCGTGCGCGATCAATCAGGCGCTGCCTCTTCACGACGCGCACGTCGAAAAAAAACAAGCATCGAGTAGGAGGCGGGCTCTGACCCGCCGTCCTCTCACACCACCGTGCGTACGGTTCCGTACACGGCGGTTCAGGTTATGCGACTAAGCCGGTTGATCGTATCCAGTA
>NZ_JBLUPY010000032.1:0-49602 GCF_048068215.1 Pseudomonas sp. NY15372 | reverse complement strand
CCCCTTGCCGGGTGTGTAGAGGACTTTCACCTCCAAGTCACCCACTCGACCACCACAGCCAAGCAGGTTGCGCTTGCGCGCAACGCGCCATGCCTGGCGCACCATGAAAAAAGGGAGGCCATTGGCCTCCCTTTGGGAATTGTCGTCCGTGCTCGGCACTTGTGGCACCGGCTCACCTCACGCCGTCTTGTGGACGGTGTGTAGCCCGGGGGCCAGGCGGATCCTGTTGGATGGCTGGCCGCGACGGCCTTCCTGAGGCCGGCGCCGTGGACTGTTGTCCGGGCAGTGATTCTGTTGATAAAGATACGGATTCGGCGCAGCAGAGGATTGCGAAGATTGCTCTGATAAATAGCACTTGCGCAATTTTTAACCCCGGATCGATAATTCGCAGCAATCCGGACAGAAAAGGCCTTATCCATGAGCAAGCTTGACCGCTACGACCTGAGCATCCTCGCCGAATTGCAGCGCGACGCCCGCATTTCCAACCAGGAGCTGGCCGAACGCATAGGCCTGTCCCCCTCCCCTTGCTCGCGGCGGGTCAAGCAACTGGAAGACGACGGCTACATCTCGCGCCAGGTCGCCCTGCTGGACCGCAAGAAACTCGGCCTGAGCCTGACCGCCTATGTGCTGATCGGCATGGACCGCCACACCCCCGAACGTTTCGAGGCCTTCGAGGCCGCCATCCGCAGCCTGCCCCAGGTGCTCGAATGCAGCCTGGTCACCGGGATGGACGCCGATTACCAGCTCAAGGTCGTAGTGCCAGACATGGACCACTACCAGAAACTGCTGCTCGGCAGCCTGACCCGCATCGAGGGCGTCACCAGCGTGCGCTCGAGCTTCGTGCTCAACCAGGTACTGGCCAGCACCGAGCTGCCCCTGACCCACCTTCGCTGATCACTCGGCGTATACTCGAACGCTCAGCCAGCCTGGAGAACATTGATGGATCCCGCCGTATTCGAAGAATGGATGATGATCATCCTCGTCACCGTGTTGATCGGTTTCATGGGTTTCATCGTCTGGGACCTGGCGAAGAAATCCAAGGCAGGCCGCTTCGGCACGCTGATCCTGTTCTTCGTGCTGGGCCTGGGCGTGCTTGCGTTCATCATCAAGAGCGTGGTGGTGGGATTCCTCGAAGGGGTCTAGCGCTTCAGCCCCAATCGCGCCGGCAAGCCGGGCCCGATATCACCGTCGCCTGGCAAGGGCTGCGCCCTTGATCGCGGGGCAAGCCCGCTCCTACAAAGGGCATCGCTAGCCGCTTGCTCTGCGCACGACAGCGCGGCCCGAAGGGCTGGGATATCGCTCATAGAACAGATCTTGTGAGAGCCGGCTTGCCGGCGATTGGGCCTTACACCTCAAAGCCTGGGTGGCACTTCCCGCCAGCATCCCTGCTCCAGCCCGTCCAGCGCCCAGTCACCGATCCGCACTCGCACCAGGCGCAAAGTCGGTAACCCCACTGCTGCGGTCATGCGCCGTACCTGGCGATTGCGCCCTTCGCGGATCACCAGTTCCAGCCAATGGGTCGGCACGCTCTTGCGAAACCGCACCGGCGGGTTGCGCGGCCACAGTTCGGGCTCCTCGAGCAATCGCGCCTCAGCCGGCAATGTCGGCCCGTCATTGAGCTCCACACCGTCACGTAAACGCTGCAACTGCGCCTCGCTCGGCTCCCCCTCCACCTGCACCCAATAGGTCTTGGGCAGCTTGTGCCTGGGGTCGGCGATGCGCGCCTGCAATCGGCCATCGTTGGTCAACAGCAACAGCCCTTCGCTGTCGCGGTCCAGGCGGCCTGCCGGGTAGATGCCGGGAATGTCGATGTAGTCCTTGAGCGTCGCGCGCCCCTCGCCATCGCTGAACTGGGTCAGCACGTCGAATGGCTTGTTGAACAGGATCAGGCGGGGCTCGGCCGGCGGCGCCTTGGGCTGGCGACGCGGGCCGGCTGGCCGCGCCGAAGGGCGGCGCGGCTTGGAACGGGGAGGCAGGGGCATGGATCCTCAGCGGAACGGCGGCTCATCGAAGCTGCGTAGTTTACGCGAGTGCAACGAGTTGAGCTCGGTGCGCAGCAGGTCGAGAGCGGCGATGCCGATCTTCAGATGCTGGCTGACCGCGCGGTTATAGAACGCATTGGCCGAGCCCGGCAGCTTGATCTCGCTGTGCAGCGGTTTGTCCGACACGCACAGCAAGGTGCCGTACGGCACCCGCAGGCGATAACCCTGGGCGGCGATGGTGCCGCTTTCCATGTCCACCGCCACAGCACGCGACAGGTTGATCAGCGGGCGCTCCTGGGCCCAGCGCAGCTCCCAGTTGCGGTCGTCGTAGGTCAGCACGGTGCCGGTGCGCAGTCGCTTCTTGAGTTGCTCGCCACGCTCACCGGTCACCTGCGCCGCCGCCTCCTGCAAGGCCAACTGCACTTCGGCCAGGGCCGGGATCGGGATGTTCGGCGGTACCACCCGGTCGAGGATGCCGTCGCGGCGCATGTAGGCGTGGGCCAGCACGTAGTCGCCGATGGTCTGCGACTGACGCAGGCCACCGCAGTGGCCGATCATCAGCCAGCAGTGCGGGCGCAGCACGGCCAGGTGGTCAGTGATGTTCTTGGCGTTGGATGGGCCAACGCCGATGTTCACCAAGGTGATGCCATCGCCGTCGTCGGCGATCAGGTGGTAGGCCGGCATCTGGTAGCGGTGCCAGACCACTCCGGCCACCAGTGCCTGAGCGACACCTTCGTCCATGCCTTTTTCGATGATCACGTTGCCGGGCAGGACCATGCGCACGAAGCGCGGGTCTTGCTGCAGCTGCTCCAGGCCATGGGCGATGAACTGGTCGACGTAGCGATGGTAGTTGGTCAGCAGGATCCAGGGCTGCACGTGATGCCAGTCGCTACCGGTGTAGTGCACCAGGCGCCGCAACGAGAAATCCACCCGGGCGGCATCGAACAGCGCCAGGGGCAACGTTTCGGCGTTGCCCCAGTCGTACAGGCCGTCGGCGATGTTGTCGGTGGCCGCCGACAGGTCGGTGCTGGGGAATACACGCGCCAGCTCCGCGGCAGTGATGCCGCTGCCGGCCAGCTCATCGCCCTGGTCGACCACATAGGGATACGGGATGTTCTGCTCGCTGACACCGACTTCCAAGGTCACGGTGTAGTCATGCATCAACGGACGCAACTGCTCCAGCAGATAACCGCGAAACGCAGCCGGCTGAGTGATGGTGACGCTGTAGGTGCCGGCGACCTGGACCTTGGCATAGGCACGGGTGGTGGCCGCGACTTCGCCATGGCTGTAGTAGGTCAGGCGCAGGGCCGGGTAGCGGAACAGTGCACGCTGGTCATCGTCCGGCTCGGTGCGGTCCTTGAGGTAGCGCTTGAGGGCCTGGCTGAGGGCGCCAGTGGCTTGTTCATGCAAGGCCGCCAGACGATCGACGGCCTGTTCGGGGGTATCAACGACTACAAACGCTTGGCTCACGCTGGGCTTCCTGTCTTCTGGCATGCATGACGTCCATCTTGCCTGCCTTCTGTTGCAATTACACCCCCACCGATCACCGCCCCTACAGGTGGACGGGTGAGGCGCGTGCGACCAGCGCCTGCACATCGACACCACGAGGCAAAGCGCCATAGACCCGACCGCCAGCCCCCAGCCGGCTGGCGATGAAGGCATCGCTGACTGTCGCATTGCCCGCCTCGAGCAGCAGCTTGGCCTGCAAGGCTACGGCGATGTCTTCGGTCAGTTGCCGCGCACGGTATTGGATATCGCCGGTATCGCTGAACGCCCCCTTGAGGTTGCCGATATGCGCCGCCAGACGCGGGTCGCCGTGGCCGTCGCCGAGTTCGGCGAACAGCGCATCGAGTACACCCGGCTCCTTGGACAGGGCGCGCAGCACATCCAGGCACTGCACGTTGCCCGAACCCTCCCAGGTGGAATTCACCGGCGCCTCGCGGTACAGCCGCGGCAGGATGCTGTCCTCCACGTACCCCGCGCCCCCCAGGCATTCGGCGGCTTCGTTGATCATGGCCGGCGCGCGCTTGCAGATCCAGTACTTGCCCACCGCGGTGACCAGGCGGGCGAAATGCGCCTGCTGCGGGTCGTCCAGCTGGTCCAGGGCCTGCCCCATGCGCAAGCTCAGGGCCAGCGCCGCCTCGCTTTCCAGGGCCAGGTCGGCCAGCACGTTCTGCATCAAGGGCTGTTCGTTCAGCACCCGGCCGCCGACCTTGCGATGGGCACAGTGGTGCGCCGCCTGGGTCAGTGCCTGGCGCATCAGGGCGCTGGAGCCGACCATGCAATCGAAACGGGTCATGGCCACCATCTCGATGATGGTCGGCACGCCCCGCCCCTCCTCGCCGACCATCCATGCCAGCGCGCCTCGGAACTCCACTTCGCTGGAGGCATTGGAGCAGTTGCCGAGCTTGTTCTTCAGACGCTGGATGTAGAACTGGTTGCGGTTGTCGTCCGGCCGATGCCGCGGCAGCAGGAAGCAGCTCAGGCCCTTGTCGGTCTGGGCCAGGGTGAGAAACGCGTCGCACATCGGCGCCGAACAGAACCACTTGTGGCCGACCAGTTCGTAGGCCTGGCCAGGCCCAGGGGTACCGACCGGGTAGGCCCGGGTGGTATTGGCGCGCACATCGGTGCCCCCCTGTTTTTCGGTCATGGCCATGCCGAGGGTCACGCCCACCTTGTGCCGGTCACCGATGTTGCGCGGGTCGTATTCACGCGCAAGCACCTTGGGCAACCAATATTCGGCCAATTCCGGTTGCAGGCGCAGGGCCGGCACCGCAGCGAAGGTCATGGTCAACGGGCACCCCGTGCCGGCCTCCGCCTGGCTGTGCAGGTAGGTCATCGACGCCCTCGCCACGTGGGCGCCCGGGCGAGGTTCGGCCCAAGGCAAGGATGGCAGGCCATGCTCGATTGCCGTACGCATCAGCTCGTGATACGCCGGGTGGAACTCCACCAGGTCGATACGATGGCCATAACGGTCATGACTGCTGAATTCGGGCTTGTGGGCGTTGGCCAGAAACCCCGCCGCCATCAGAGGGCCACCGGCCAAAGCACCGTAGGCATCGATCCGCGACTCGGCCCAGCCGGCACCGAAGTACCGGGACCACTCCTGCAGCGGCAGATCGAGGCGGTACAGGTTGGCGCCATCGAGCGACGGCGGCTGGTTGGTGACTTCGTGGGTTTCAGCGAACTGGTGCAGGTTCATTGGGGGCTCCCTGGATCCGGTCATGCCTGAAAGCCCCAGTGAAGCACTCCTTCCCCATGAGTCAAAGTGGCAAAAACGCCTAACTCGACGTCCGGGGGAAACCCTAACGGCTTGACGCTTGGTTGGACGGCCGCTGCGCCTGGGCCACGGCCAGATTCAGCGACAGTTCGAAGCGGCTGCCCAGGCCCCGGTTCGACTCATGCACCAAACGAGCGCCGATCAGCTCGCCCAGTTGTCGACAAATCGACAAGCCAATGCCCAGGCCACCATAGCGACGGGTCATGGAACCATCGACCTGGAAGAAGCGCTGGTAGAGGATGGCTTGGTCCAGGTCATCGAAGCCGATGCCGCTGTCAATGACCGTGAAGCTCAACGCCACGCTGTCAGGTGCCAGCCAACGGCCTCGCACCTGGATCATCACGCCGCCCTGATGGGTGAACTTAAGGCCGTTGTCCACCAGGCAAGAAAGGCAACGCTGCAGCTTTGACGCATCGCCCATCAGCTCGTCGGGCAGATCGGCCGGGATATCCAGGCTTAGGTACAGCCCCTTGCCCAACGCTCGCCCGGCAAAACTGGCACGCAACGCCTGGAGTTGCTGGCGCAGGCTGAACGGCGCGGCCTGGGCGCGCAGGCGGCCGGCCTGCAATTCGGTGAGCACGAGAATATCGTCGACCATGGCCATCATGTCCTGCGCGGACCCGGTTGCCGTGCGATGGTACTGGGCTTGCTCGGCACCCATGGGCAGCGTGTGCATCAGCTCCAGCGAGCCGATCACGCCGTTCATCGGGGTGCGCAGTTCGTGGGTCACGGTGGCGAGGAATTCATCCTTCAGCTGATTGCTGCGGGCCAGTTGCTGGTTGAGCTGCTCCAGGGCACGGCCCGTCTCGCGCAAGGCCTGGGCCTGCTGCTCGCGCATGCTGTTGATGCGATCGGCCAGGGCCAGCGACAGCAGCGCCACTTCCAGCGCTGAGCCGAGTTGGCTGGCGTACATGGTCAGGAACATGTTCGGCAGATAGCCCAGCACCATCAGGGTGTTGACCAGCCCGCCCACGAGGAAGGCGGTCCAGGCGATGATGAACCAGCGCGCGACCCGCACCCCTCGCCACCAGGCGTACACCCCAGCGGCAAAGATGCTCACGGTGAACAGCAGCGCCAACAACGTGGCCATGCGCAGGGCAATGCCATAGGGGGTGGTCACGGCCAGCGCCATGACCAACGCGCCACCGGCCATCAGCGCCAGCAGCAGCCAGTCGACGCCACGGCTAAGTCGGCCAAGCTGCAGGAAATGCCGCGCGAACTGGCAGCCGAACAATCCTGCAGCGCCGATGAACAGTGGGGTGGCGGCATTGGCCCACCAAGGGTTGTCCGGCCAGAAATAGGCGACCCCGGCGCCGTTAACCGACACCTGGTAGAGCCCGAACGAGGCGATATAGCAGATGTAGTACAGGTAGCTGACATCGCGCACGCCCAGGTAGATGAACAAGTTGTACACCAGCATCACCAGCAGCACGCCGTAGATCATGCCCAGCACATAAAGGCGCGTGGGCTGGTCTTCCAGGTAGGCCTCGAGCGACCATAACGCGACCGGTGCCTGCACCGAGCCCTGGCTCTGCAGACGCAGGTAGGCCGTGGTCGCCTGGCCCGGTTGCAACGGGAGTTCGAACAGGTAGTCGTTCTGCCGGATCTGCCGGCTGGCATAGGGCCAGGCATCGCCGGTGCGCCAGACCAGGCGATAGACACCCTGGTCATCGGGCAGGTAGAGGTCCACGTGGTCCAACGGGGGGTAAGCCAATTCCAACAGCCATTGGCGGGGCGAAGCGGTCTCGGCGCTGGTGTTGCGCAGGTCGATCTTCAGCCAGAACACCGAGCTGGAATAGCCGGCATTGAGCACCGCCTCATGATGCTGGCGGAAATGGTGGGCGAAGGCCGGCGAGCTGACCTGGACGATGCTGGCGCTGCCATCAGGGTCTTCGTAGACCTGCATGACCTTGCCCAAGGGAAGATGACGCGTGGAATCGTCGAAATCGACCGCTCCGGCAAACAGGGGCAAGCAGCCCAGCAGCATTATCAGCAAATAGCGCATACAGCCCCAGCATGGCGTGTCCGGTCACGTCGTGGTGGTCTCCCTTCCCTTTGAGACGACGGCGTCCGGCAGCGACCGTTTATCGAGTTATCCGAGCACTCTAACATAGCCTTCCGCATGCCCCACGAGCCACTTTATATTCCAAAGAAAAGGCTCTATCTCACTACTTTCAGACAATGCTCACGATATTTTCTGACCATTCGATCAACAAAAGCCCCATGCAGGGCGCTTCGCCCCAACAGGTTTGGTGGTAAGCTCGCCGACCATGAATACCTACAGCTCCCGCCCCGTTGTCCTCTGTCTCTCCGGCCACGACCCCAGTGGCGGCGCCGGCCTGCAGGCAGATATCGAAGCCCTGATCGCCCAAGGCTGTCACGCCGCACCCGCGGTGACCGCCCTGACCGTGCAGGATACCGTCAACGTTTCCGATTTCCGGGTGCTCGACCGCGAGTGGGTCCTGGCCCAGGCCAATGCCGTGCTGGCCGACTCCACGGTGGCAGCGGTCAAGCTCGGCATGCTCGGCTCGATCGAAATGGTCGATACCGTCGCCGAACTGCTCGCCGCCCACCCGCACCTGCCGCTGGTCTGCGACCCGGTCCTGCGTGCTGGCGGCGGTGGCCGCCTGGGCAAGGACGAGGTCGGCTATGCGCTGCGTGAGCGCCTGCTGCCGCTGGCCCTGATCGCCACGCCGAACCTGCCCGAAGCCCGCATCCTCGCCGAGCTGCCCGAAGGCACCGCTGACGAATGCGCCGAGAAGCTTTTGCCGTTCTGTAGACATCTGCTGATTACCGGCGGTCACGGCGACGAAGCGCAAATCCACAACCGGCTCTATAGCCGCGATGGCCAGCAGCACACCTGGACCTGCGAGCGCCTGCCAGGCAGCTACCATGGTTCGGGCTGTACGTTGGCCAGCGCCCTGGCCGGTCGCCTCGCCCTCGGCGAACAGCTGGAAAGTGCCGTACGCAGCGCGCTGGACTATACCTGGCGCACCCTGCGCGATGCCGAGCAGCTGGGCAAGGGGCAGTTCGTCCCACGCCGGCTGCCCCTGGATTTCTGCTTCTGATCCACGAGGTCTTGCGATGAAGTTACGCGGTCTGTACGCGATCACCGACAGCCAACTGCTCGCCGGTCGCTTCTTGTCCCATGTCGAGGCGGCCCTGGACGGCGGCGTGTGCCTGCTGCAGTACCGCGACAAGAGCGATGACGCAGCCCGCCGCCTGCGCGAAGCCGAAGCGCTGGCCAAGCTCTGCGAACGCTACGGCACCCAGCTGGTCATCAATGACGACGCCGAGCTGGCCGCACGCCTGGGCGTCGGCGTACACCTGGGCCAGACCGATGGCCCGCTGACCCCGGCCCGCGCCCTGCTCGGCCGTGACGCCATCATCGGCTCCACCTGCCACGCCCAGCTCGAACTGGCCGAGCAGGCTGCCGCCGAAGGCGCCAGCTACGTGGCCTTCGGCCGATTTTTCAATTCCGTGACCAAGCCCGGTGCACCGGCCGCCGACCTCGCCCTGCTGGGCCAGGCCCGCGCCCGCGTACAACTGCCGATCGCCGTGATCGGCGGCATCACCCTCGACAACGCCGCCCCGCTGGTCGCCCAAGGTGCCGACCTGCTGGCGGTGATCCATGGCCTGTTCGGTGCCGACAGCGCGCAGGAAGTCACCCGCCGCGCCCGCGCCTTCAACGCCCTGTTCGCTTCCTGATTCGAGAGAAACCCCATGTCCCGTTCCGAATCCCTGTTCGCCCAAGCCCAGAAGCACATCCCTGGCGGCGTGAACTCGCCCGTGCGCGCGTTCCGCAGCGTCGGCGGCACCCCGCTGTTCTTCAAACATGCCGAAGGCGCCTATGTCATCGATGAAGACGACAAGCGCTACGTCGACTACGTCGGCTCCTGGGGCCCGATGATCCTCGGCCACAGCCACCCGGACGTACTGGCTTCGGTGCGCAAGCAGCTGGAGCACGGCCTGTCTTACGGCGCCCCGACCGCCATGGAAACCGAGATGGCCGACCTGGTCTGCTCGATCGTGCCGTCCATGGAAATGGTGCGCATGGTCAGCTCCGGCACCGAGGCGACCATGAGCGCCATCCGCCTGGCCCGTGGCTACACCGGCCGCGATGCGATCATCAAGTTCGAAGGCTGCTACCACGGCCATTCCGACAGCCTGCTGGTCAAAGCCGGCTCCGGCCTGCTGACCCAGGGCGTGCCGAGCTCCGCCGGCGTACCGGCGGACTTCGCCAAACACACCCTGACGTTGCCGTTCAACGACATTGCGGCGGTGGAGAAGACCTTGTCGGACGTCGGCCAGACGGTAGCCTGCATCATCGTCGAGCCGGTGGCCGGCAACATGAACTGCGTGCCGCCGGCACCGGGCTTCCTCGAAGGTCTGCGCGAGCAGTGCGACAAGCATGGTGTGGTGCTGATCTTCGACGAAGTGATGACCGGTTTCCGTGTGTCCCTCGGCGGCGCCCAAGGCCATTACGGCATCAAGCCGGACCTGTCGACTTTCGGCAAGATCGTCGGTGGCGGCATGCCGGTCGGCTGCTTCGGCGGCAAGCGCGAGATCATGGAGTGCATCGCCCCGCTCGGCCCGGTCTACCAGGCCGGTACCCTGTCGGGTAACCCACTGGCCATGGCCGCGGGCCTGACCACGCTCAAGCTGATCAGCCGCCCGGGCTTCCATGATGAAGTGACTGCCTACACCAGCCGCATGCTCGACGGCCTGCAACAGCGCGCCGATGCCGCTGGCGTACCGTTCGTCACCACCCAGGCGGGCGCCATGTTCGGCCTGTACTTCAGCGGCGCCGACGACATCGTCACCTTCGACGACGTGATGGCCAGCGACGTGGAACGCTTCAAGCGCTTCTTCCACCTGATGCTCGAAGGCGGCGTGTACCTGGCGCCGAGCGCGTTCGAAGCAGGCTTCACCTCCATCGCCCATGGCGACAAAGAGCTGCAGATCACCCTGGATGCCGCCGAACGCGCGTTCGCAGCCCTGAAATAAAGGGATGACCGAATCGCGGGACAAGTCGGACCGCCGCACCGCCGCTCCCACAGGGGGGGCGGCGCGAGCCGCTTGTTCTTTGTGCGACAGCGCAGCCCGGAGGGATGGGTGATCTCCCACAGGATCACGCCTCACGTGTGGGAGATTCTATGGTTGTGGGCAAGCCGGCTCCCACTGGTGCAGCGCCAACCACACCCTGTGGGAGCCGGCTTGCCGGCGATGACGACAACCCTTTACCCAAAGCCAGATCGCATCCCGGTGTGGGTAATCACCATGCACTCAACCAGCCCTGCTCGCTCAGGATTCATGATGCTGTTGCCCGTTCTGGCCAATCGCCGGCAGCCGGCTCCC
The DNA here is from genome assembly GCF_048068215.1 of Pseudomonas sp. NY15372. NCBI lineage: Bacteria > Pseudomonadati > Pseudomonadota > Gammaproteobacteria > Pseudomonadales > Pseudomonadaceae > Pseudomonas > Pseudomonas sp. NY15372. Next base: position 38,982 of record NZ_JBLUPY010000032.1, on the reverse strand, counting down.
ACCGGTACTTCGCCAACCACACCCTGTGTACGCTTGTTGCGGGAGGTCACCCAGCCCTTTGGGCTGCGCTGTCGAGCAAAGAACAAACGGCCAGTGCTGACCCTCTGTGGGAGCGGGCTTGCCCCGCGATCGGTCGGTTCAGGCTGCCAGTCCCCGGGCGTGTGAACCTCGTCACAATCAAAGGCGCTGTCCCGCAGATGTAGAAAATCGAGTAAAACTTTGTAAGGTAGGCGCTGCTTATCCCATAATGTGCCACCAGAGACATTGGCCGCAGCTTTGCAGAGGTAAGTCGATCCCCATGAACCGCACCGGCCGCGCCCTCACCCTGGGCTGCCTGCTGCTACTTCAGCCCCTGCTGGCCCTGGCAGAGGGCGGCAACTCGTTGCTCATTCCAGCGACGGGACGCTGCACCCTCAACACCCAGCCAGAGGACCTGGAGAACGCCCTGAAGGCCTGCGAGCAGACGGCGGAGTCGGGGGATGCCCAGGCACAGTACGAGCTGGGCGAGTTCTATTACAGTGGCAACCAGGCCCCCAAGGACCTGAAAAAAGCTGTCAACTGGTTCGAGAAAGCCTCGCTGCAAGGCCAGGCCCAGGCCCAATACCGCCTGGGCGCCATGTTCTTCCATGGCGAAGGGGTCCCGGCCAACAACGTGCAGGCCTACATCTTGCTGAAGATGGCCGCGGTCAACGGTGACGAAGACGCCCTGGACATGGCCGACGAAGTCACCGAGCAGATGCCCCGCGACGAACTCGAGCATGCCACCCAGGTACTGGGCCAGATCTTCCGCAAATACCTCCTGGAACTGCAGAACGCCGAAGGGCGTACGCCGTTTTCCCCCCTGCCCTGACGGGCCGCCTACTTCTCCGGCATCGGCATCGGGAACGGCATCACGTTGCCGCCCCCCTTGGCCTCGCTGATTTTCGCGGTGCCCAGGCGCTCCACCTCATCGATACGCACGATCGAATGCATCGGCACGAAGCTGCGCACCACGCCTTCGAACTGCGCCTTGAGCTTCTCTTCGCTGGGGTCGACCACCACCTGCGTGCGTTCGCCGAAGACGAATTCCTCGATCTCCAGGAACCCCCACAGGTCACTCTGGTAGATCTGCTTGGCGTACATCTCGAAAACCTGACCCTGGTTCAGGAAGATCACTTTGTAGATGGCGGGTTCGCGTTTGCTCATGATCGAAAGAAACGACACAAAGATAGGAAAAGGCCGGCATCATAGCAGACCGCCTGGCCTGTTAAGCACCCGGCGCGGTCTCTATAATGTGCGGCCCTTTCAGCACCCGCAGCAGATGATTCGCCATGGCCAAGAAGCTCTACATTGAAACCCACGGTTGCCAGATGAACGAGTACGACAGCTCGCGCATGGTCGACCTGCTGGGCGAATACCAGGCCCTGGAAGTGACCGAGCACCCCGATGACGCCGACGTCATCCTGCTCAACACCTGCTCGATCCGCGAAAAGGCCCAGGACCAGGTGTATTCCAAGCTCGGCCGCTGGCGCGCCCTGAAGGACCGCAACCCGGACATGGTCATCGCCGTGGGTGGCTGCGTCGCCAGCCAGGAAGGCGAGGCGCTGCGCAAGCGTGCGCCCTATGTCGACGTGGTGTTTGGCCCGCAGACCTTGCACCGCCTGCCCGAGATGATCGACGCAGCCCGCAGCACCCGCCTGCCGCAGGTCGATGTGTCATTCCCGGAAATCGAGAAATTCGACCACCTGCCCGAGCCCCGCATCGACGGCCCGACCGCGTTCGTCTCGGTCATGGAGGGCTGCAGCAAGTACTGCACCTTCTGCGTGGTGCCCTACACCCGCGGCACCGAAGTCAGCCGGCCGTTCGACGACGTGCTGGCCGAGGTCATCCACCTGGCCGAGAACGGCGTGCGCGAGATCACCTTACTGGGCCAGAACGTCAACGGCTATCGCGGCCTGACCCACGACGGGCGCCTGGCCGACCTTGCCGAGCTGATCCGCGTCGTGGCAGCGGTGGAGGGTATCGAGCGGATCCGCTACACCACCTCGCACCCGCTGGAGTTCTCCGACAGCCTGATCCAGGCCCATGCCGAGGTCCCGCAGCTGGTCAAGCACTTGCACCTGCCGGTGCAGGCCGGCTCCGACCGCGTGCTGGCGGCCATGAAACGCAACCACACGATCCTCGAATACAAGTCCAAGCTGCGCAAGCTCAAGGCCGCGGTACCGGACATCTGCATCAGCTCGGACTTCATCGTCGGCTTCCCCGGCGAGACCGAAAAGGACTTCGAGCAGACCATGAAGCTGGTGGCAGAGGTCGGCTTCGATTTCTCCTTCTCGTTCGTCTACAGCGCCCGCCCAGGCACGCCGGCAGCGGAGCTGGCGGACGACACCCCCGAAGAGGTGAAGAAACAGCGCCTGCAACTGCTGCAACACCGCATCGACCAGCAGGGGTTCGAGATCAGCCGGCGCATGGTCGGCAGCATCCAGCGCATCCTGGTCACCGACTTCTCCAAGCGTGACCCGGGCAAGTTGCAGGGCCGCACCGAGAATAATCGAATCGTCAACTTCCACTGCGATAATCCAGCGCTGATCGGCCAGTTGGTGGACGTACGCATCGAAGAGGCCAAGCCGCATTCGCTGGTCGGCTCGTTGATCCAATGACCCTTGTTGCTATTTGAAGGGCTGGGTGATCTCCCACAAGGTTCGACGAGCTCGACATGATCGATACCAGACCCTTGATCGTTTCAGTGCTTTCGCCACTGCCCTTCAAGGGTTATTCTTGAGTTCACATCCATTGCCGTCGAGCGGCTAAAAACGACCTTGAACGCACCCATACAACCCCATCGCTTCATCCTCGAACCCTTCGAGGCCCACCGCTTCGCCAACCTGTGCGGCCAGTTCGACGAGCACCTGCGCCTGATCGAACAGCGCCTGGCCATCGAAATCCGCAACCGTGGCAATCAGTTCGAACTGATCGGCGAGCCCAAGACCACCTCGGCTGCCGAACAGCTGCTGCGTCGCCTCTATCGCGAAGCCAAAGCCTCCGAGTTGTCGCCGGAAACCGTTCACCTGTACCTGCAGGAGTCGACCGTCGAGACCCTCGACAACCCGGCCGTCAACGAAGTCAGCGTCTCGCTGCGCACCCGCAAGGGCAACATCCGCCCGCGCGGTGTCAACCAGCAGCGCTACGTGAAGGAAATCCTGGCCAACGACATCAACTTCGGCATCGGCCCCGCCGGTACCGGCAAGACGTACCTGGCCGTGGCCTGCGCCGTTGACGCCCTGGAGCGCGAACAGGTGCGCCGCATCCTGCTGGTACGCCCGGCCGTCGAGGCGGGCGAGAAGCTCGGCTTCCTGCCTGGCGACCTGGCCCAGAAGATCGACCCGTACCTGCGCCCGCTGTACGACGCCCTCTACGAGATGCTCGGCTTCGAGCACGTAGCCAAGCTGATCGAGCGCCAGGTGATCGAGATCGCCCCGCTGGCCTACATGCGTGGCCGCACCCTGAACAACAGCTTCATCATCCTCGACGAAAGCCAGAACACCACCCTCGAGCAGATGAAGATGTTCCTCACCCGCATCGGTTTCGGCTCGACTGCGGTGATCACCGGCGACATCACCCAGGTCGACCTGCCACGTGGCACCAAGTCGGGCCTGGCCCATGTGATCGAGGTGCTCAAGGACGTGCCGGGCATCAGCTTCACCCATTTCCAGCCCAAGGACGTGGTGCGCCACCCCTTGGTGCAACGCATCGTCGAAGCCTACGACCGCTTCGACGCCCGCCAGGCCAAGCCCGAGGCACCTGCCAAAGATGCTTGAACTCGACCTGCAACGGGCCACCGATGCTGCCGCCCCCGATGACGCCGCCTTCCGCCGCTGGTGCGAGCTGGCCCTGCGCCAGCGCAGCGCCGACTCGGAAATGACCATTCGCCTGGTCGACGAGGCCGAAGGCCGCGAGCTCAACCACACCTACCGGCACAAAGACTACGCCACCAACGTGCTGTCGTTCCCGGCCGATGTCCCGGACGAACTGCTCGACATCCCGCTGTTGGGCGACCTGGTCATCTGCGTGCCGGTGGTCGAGCGCGAAGCCGCCGAACAGGGCAAGGCCCTCGAGGCGCACTGGGCGCACCTGGTCATCCACGGCTGCCTGCACCTGCTCGGCTACGACCACATCGAAGATGACGAAGCCGAGGAAATGGAAGCCCTGGAACGAACCTTGCTGGCGGAACTGGGTCATCCCGACCCGTACGCCGATGACGAAATCACTCCCCCCGCGACAAAGGATCACGAGTAACCGCCATGAGCGAAGACCGATCGAGCAATGGGCAGAAGTCCTGGCTGGGTAAACTGACCCAGGCTTTTGCCCATGAGCCGAAGAACCGCCAGGAGCTTCTCGAGCTGCTGCGCGAAGCCCATCAGAACAAGCTGCTCGACAGCGAAGCGCTGACCATCGTCGAAGGCGCCATCCAGGTCGCCGACCTGCAGGTGCGCGACATCATGGTGCCGCGCTCGCAGATGATCAGCATCAAGGCCAGCCAGTCGCCACGCGAATTCCTGCCGGCGGTGATCGACGCCGCGCACTCGCGCTACCCGGTGATCGGCGAGAGCCATGACGATGTGCTCGGGATCCTCCTGGCCAAGGACCTGCTGCCGTTGATCCTCAAGGAGAACGGCGACAGCTTCAACATCAAGGACCTGCTGCGCCCCGCCACCTTCGTGCCGGAGTCCAAGCGCCTGAACGTGCTGCTGCGCGAGTTTCGCGCCAACCACAACCACATGGCCGTGGTCATCGACGAATACGGCGGCGTGGCAGGCTTGGTCACCATCGAGGACGTGCTGGAGCAGATCGTCGGCGACATCGAGGACGAACACGACGTCGAGGAAGACAGCTACATCAAGCCGCTGCCCAGCGGTGACTTCCTGATCAAGGCCCTGACGCCGATCGAGAACTTCAACGAGTTCTTCGACTGCGAATTCTCCGACGACGAATTCGACACCGTCGGCGGCCTGGTGATGAGTGCCTTCGGCCACCTGCCCAAGCGCAACGAGACCACCGAGATCGGCGCCTACAAGTTCCGTATTCTCAATGCCGACAGCCGGCGGATACACTTGCTGCGCCTGACACCGATCACCCGTTAAGGACAAACATGCGTTGGATCACCCGCCCCGGCTGGCCCGGTAACCTGCTGGCCCTGGCGGCTGGCGCATCGACCCTCCTGGCGCTGGCGCCGTTCGACATCTGGCCGCTGGCGCTGCTGTCCATCGCCCTGCTCTACCTCGGCCTGCGTGAGCTCAGCCCACGCCAGGCCATGTGGCGTGGCTGGTGGTTCGGCTTCGGCCTGTACGGCGCCGGCACCTGGTGGATCTATGTCAGCATGAACACCTACGGTGGCGCCTCGCCGCTGCTGGCGGTCGCCCTGCTGCTGGCGTTCTTCGCCGCCCTGGCCTGGTTCTTCGCCCTGCCCACCTGGCTGTGGGCGCGCTGGCTGAGGCGCAACGAGGCCCCCCTGGCCGACGCCCTGTGCTTCGCGGCCCTGTGGCTGCTGCAAGAGGCCTTCCGCGGCTGGTTCCTGACCGGTTTCCCTTGGTTGTACGCCGGCTACAGCCAGCTCGACGGCCCGCTCGCAGGCCTGGCGCCGCTAGGTGGCGTGTGGCTGGTTTCCTTCGTCCTGGCGTTGAGCGCGGCGCTGCTGTGCAACCTGCCTCGCTTGCGGGCACGCCCATCGTTCCTGGCGGCGGGCGTGATACTGCTGGTGGCACCCTGGGGCGTCGGCATGGCCCTCAAAGGCCACGCCTGGACCACACCCTCCGGCGACCCACTGAAGGTCGCGGCCTTGCAGGGCAACGTCGAACAGGACCTGAAATGGGACCCGGCGCACATCGACGCGCAACTGACGCTGTACCGCGACATGAGCTTCACCTCCAAACCCGTGGATCTACTGGTGTGGCCGGAAACCGCCGTGCCGGTGCTCAAGGACCAGGCCCAGGGTTACATCGATGTGATGGGGCGCTTCGCCGCCGACCGCCATTCGGCGCTGATCACCGGTGTGCCGGTGCGTGAAGTGGTGCATCACCAGCGCCGCTACTACAACGGCATCACCGTGGCCGGCGAAGGCGACGGCACCTACCTCAAGCAGAAACTGGTGCCGTTCGGCGAGTACGTACCGCTGCAGGACATGCTTCGTGGGTTGATCGAGTTCTTCAACCTGCCGATGTCGGACTTCGCCCGCGGCCCGTCGGACCAGCCCTTGCTGCAGGCAAAGGGCTACCAGGTGGCGCCGTTCATCTGCTACGAGGTGGTGTACCCCGAGTTCGCCGCCGGCCTGGCAGCGCGTAGCGACCTGCTGCTGACCATCAGCAACGACACCTGGTTCGGCACTTCGATCGGCCCGCTGCAACACCTGCAGATGGCCCAGATGCGCGCCTTGGAAGCAGGCCGCTGGATGATCCGCGCCACCAACAACGGCGTGACCGCGTTGATCGACCCGTTCGGCAAGATCACGGCGCAGGTTCCGCAGTTCCAGCAGGCGGTCCTCTATGGAGAAGTGGTACCGATGCAGCAGCTGACGCCCTATCTGCAATGGCGCTCATGGCCGCTGGCGATTGTCTGCGCCCTGTTGCTGGGCTGGGCGCTGCTGGCGGGGCGAATTGCCAGGACGGTGTGATTTTCGCGGCACAAGGCCGCGCCTTCAGAAAGGCGCAACCCCTGTAGGAGCGGCCTTGTGCCGCGAAAGGGCTGCACCGCAGCCCCCTACTCAATTCAATAAAACAACCGATAGCCTACCAACCCCACCGCCTCGTTGAGCAACTGCCCACTGCGCCAAACCGCCCGGCTATCGGGCAGCAAGCCGGCGAACGGCTGGGCATGGTCGCCCCCGAGGAACTCCACCGGCGCCGTTATCACCTCGAACCCTGCCCGCTCGAAGCTCCAGCGCGCACGCGGCATATGCCAGGCCTGGGTCACCAGCACCACCCGGCGAATACCCTGGGGCTGTAGGAGCCGCGCACTGAACTGGGCATTCTCCCAAGTGGTGCGGCTGGCCTCTTCCTTCCAGCGCACAGCAACGCCGAAGTCTGCCTGCAGCCGGTCAGTCATCAATTGCGCCTCGCTCGGCGGCGTCCCGTAATGCAGCCCGCCACTGATCGCCAACGGCAGCCCCGAGGCCTTGGCCAACTGCGCGGCATAGCGCATGCGCTCCAGGGCCGTGCCGGTCGGCTGGTCCTGGCCGCCCCAGGCCGGGTCGCCACGCTCACGGCCAGCCCCCAACACCACGATGGCCTCGGCACGCCCGGCCAGGGCTGCCCATTGCCCCGGCGGCAATGGCGCTTCGGTTTCCAGCTGCCGGGCGGCCTGCTCCACCACCAGCGGCAGGCTCATCAACCACAGGCCACCCAGGCCCAGGACGAAGCAGGCCGCCGCCAGGCGCGGGCGCCGCGTGCGCAGCCACCAGGCAGCCAGCAGCAACAGGAACAGCACGCCAGGCGGCAGCAACCATTGTTTGATGAAGTAGCGAAGCGGCATGCACAGACCTCCAATGAAGGCGTGCAGCCTAAGAGGATCGACGCCGGGCAACAAGTGCGCGTCCGACGCCGATCATGAGCAGTTGTAAGAAAGAACCGGCGCAAGACGGTCTGCGCCTGGAACCCAGAACGGCTAGCGGGGCAGCGTCCGGGATCTTGCCATGCTGGCAGGGCGTTTCTTGTCCTTGAGCCAGACGATCTTCGCCGAAGTCGGCTCCGGTGGCGGGTAAGCTCCGGTGCTGGCAAAGCGACCTTCCGGGAGGGTTTCCAGGTAGGCCTTGATCACTTCGAACTCGGCGTGGCTCAAGCCACGCAGTTCCAGTTCGGCTGGCATCTCGTCGCGTAATCGTACGGAGGTCCTGGCCACTTCCAGAGCCAGGCCCAGGCGGTCGATCAAGCGTTCGTATAGCTCCGGTTTGATTGCGGGTAGCTGCGACTCTCCCATCCGTTCACCTCATTGAAGATAAGAATATCTCCCCCACAAATGAGCTTAGCGTCACTGCAAAAAGCAGCCGGATGCCGCGACCAACGGCCCGTGGGCCGCATTCAGGGTTTCCCACGATACACGACGCTCATGTATGCTACGGCGTTCACTCTACCGACACCGGAGTGCCGGACGCAGCGAGGTTCCGCTGCGGAAAACAGGGTCCCTATCTCTCTCAGCACAAAGTAGCCATGCACGAACAATACACGCCCCGTGATATAGAAGCCGCCGCCCAGACCTTCTGGGACGAGCAACAATCGTTCGCTGTCACCGAACAGCCAGGCAAGGACACCTACTACTGCCTGTCGATGTTCCCGTACCCGAGCGGCAAGCTACACATGGGTCACGTGCGCAACTACACCATCGGCGACGTGATCGCCCGCTACCAGCGCATGCAAGGCAAGAACGTGCTCCAGCCGATGGGTTGGGACGCCTTCGGCATGCCGGCGGAAAACGCCGCGATGAAGAACAACGTCGCCCCGGCCAAGTGGACGTACGAGAACATCGACTACATGAAGTCCCAGCTCAAGAGCCTGGGTCTGGCGATCGACTGGTCCCGTGAGGTCACCACCTGCAAGCCGGACTACTACCGTTGGGAGCAGTGGCTGTTCACCCGCCTGTTCGAAAAGGGTGTCATCTACCGCAAGAACGGCACCGTCAACTGGGACCCGGTCGACCAGACCGTCCTGGCCAACGAGCAGGTCATCGACGGCCGTGGCTGGCGTTCGGGCGCGCTGATCGAGAAGCGCGAAATCCCGATGTACTACTTCCGCATTACCGACTACGCCGACGAGCTGCTGGAAAGCCTCGACGAGCTGCCGGGCTGGCCTGAGCAGGTCAAGACCATGCAGCGCAACTGGATCGGCAAGTCGCGCGGCATGGAAGTGCAGTTCCCCTACGACCAGGCGAGCATCGGCCACGAAGGCGCCCTGAAGGTCTTCACCACCCGCCCGGACACCCTGATGGGCGCGACCTACGTCGCCGTCGCCGCCGAGCACCCGCTGGCCACCCAGGCTGCCCAGGGCAACCCGGCGCTGCAGGCGTTCATCGACGAATGCAAGAGCGGCAGCGTCGCCGAGGCCGACATGGCGACCCAGGAGAAGAAGGGCATGCCCACTTCCCTGTTCGTCCAGCACCCACTGACCGGTGAGAAACTGCCGGTCTGGGTCGCCAACTACGTACTGATGCACTACGGCGACGGCGCGGTGATGGCGGTCCCGGCCCACGACGAGCGCGACTTCGAGTTCGCCCACAAGTACAACCTGCCGCTCAAGGCGGTGGTACGCACCAGCGCCGGCGACGAAGTCGGCAGCGAGTGGCAGGCCGCCTATGGCGAGCATGGCCAGCTGATCAACTCCGGCGAGTTCGACGGCCTGGACTTCCAGGGTGCTTTCGACGCCATCGAAGCCGCGCTGATCCGCAAGGAGCTCGGCAAGTCGCGCACCCAGTTCCGCCTGCGCGACTGGGGCATCAGCCGCCAGCGCTACTGGGGCTGCCCGATCCCGATCATCCACTGCCCGTCCTGCGGCGACGTGCCGGTGCCGGAAGACCAACTGCCGGTCACCCTGCCCGAGAACGTGGTACCGGACGGCGCCGGCTCGCCCCTGGCGCGCATGCCCGAATTCTACGAATGCACCTGCCCGAAATGTGGCACGGCGGCCAAACGCGAAACCGACACCATGGACACCTTCGTCGAGTCGTCCTGGTACTTCGCCCGCTACGCCTCGCCGAACTACGAAGGTGGCATGGTCGACCCGAAAGCCGCCAACCACTGGCTGCCGGTGGACCAGTACATCGGCGGTATCGAGCACGCCATCCTGCACCTGCTGTACGCGCGCTTCTTCCACAAGCTGATGCGCGACGAGGGTCTGGTCACCTCCAACGAGCCGTTCAAGAACCTGCTCACCCAGGGCATGGTCGTCGCCGAGACCTACTACCGCACCGCCAGCAACGGCGGCAAGGACTGGTTCAACCCGGCCGACGTCGAGGTCGAGCGTGACGCCAAGGCCAAGATCATCGGCGCCCGCCTGAAGACCGACGGCCTGCCGGTGGAAATCGGCGGCACCGAGAAGATGTCCAAGTCCAAGAACAACGGCGTCGACCCGCAAGCCATGATCGACGCCTACGGCGCCGACACCTGCCGCCTGTTCATGATGTTCGCCTCGCCGCCCGACATGAGCCTGGAGTGGTCCGACTCCGGCGTCGAAGGTGCCAGCCGCTTCCTGCGCCGTGTCTGGCGCCTGGCCCAGGCCCACGTCGCCCAGGGCCTGCCGGGCAAGCTGGATGTCGCTTCGCTGGACGACGCGCAGAAGACCATCCGCCGCGCCATCCATGCCGCGATCAAGCAGGCCAGCACCGACGTGGGCCAGTTCCACAAGTTCAACACCGCCATTGCCCAAGTGATGACCGTGATGAACGTGCTGGAAAAGGCTCCGCAAGCCACCGAACAGGACCGCGCCCTGCTGCAGGAAGGCCTGGAGGCCGTTACCCTGCTGCTGGCCCCGATCACCCCGCACATCAGCCATGCGCTGTGGCAGCATCTGGGCCACGACCAGGCGGTGATCGACGCCACCTGGCCGAGCGTCGACGAAAGCGCCCTGGTACAGGACAGCATCACGCTGGTGGTCCAGGTCAACGGCAAGCTGCGCGGCCAGGTCGAGATGCCGGCTGGCGCCAGCCGTGAAGAGATCGAAGCCGCCGCCCGCAGCAACGAGAACGTCCTGCGCTTCATCGATGGCCTGACCATCCGCAAGGTCATCGTCGTGCCGGGCAAGCTGGTCAACATCGTCGCCAACTGATGGCAACGCCCACCCGCGCACAGCGTGGGTGGGCGGAACAGGCCCACAAGGGAGCTACAACATGATCAAACGCAATCTGCTGGTAATGGGCCTGGCCGTCGTGCTCAGCGCCTGTGGTTTCCAGCTGCGCGGCACCGGCACCACCGAGCTGACCATCAAGGAAATGGACCTGCGCGCGCGCAACGCCTACGGCGAGACCGTGACCGAGCTGCGCGAGACCCTGGACCGCAACGGCGTCAACGTTCACGCCGGCGCGCCCTATCGCCTGGTGCTGACCGACGAGAAACAGACCCAGCGCGCGGCTACCTACAGCGGCGGCAACCGCTCGGTCGAGTACGAACTCACCACCGTGCTCAGCTATAGCATGCTGGGGTTGAATGACATTCCACTGCTCAGCGACAAGGTCGAGGTCCGCAAGATCTACGTGCATGACGGTGACAACATCACCGGCTCCGACCAGGAAGCCACCCAGGCTCGCGAAGAAATGCGCCGCGACCTGATCCAGGCCATGATGGTGCGCCTGCAGATGCTGACGCCGTCTCACCTGGACGAGCTGCAACGTGAAGCCGAGGCCCGCGCCAAGGCCGAAGCCGACGCCCTGGAAGCGGCCCGCCGCCAGCAGGACGAAACGCCGCAGCAATCCCCGATGGAAGTACCGGCCAACTGACACGAGGCCGAAGGGGCACCTGCCGGTGCCCCATTCCACACCATGAAGCTCTCTCCCGCCCAACTCAACAAACACCTGCAAGGTGCCCTGGCCCCGGTCTACGTGGTCAGCGGCGACGACCCGCTGTTGTGCCAGGAAGCTGCGGATGCCATCCGCACCGCCGCCCGCCAGCAAGGCTTCGATGAACGCCAGGTGTTCAGTGCCGACGCCAACTTCGACTGGGGCACCCTGCTCCAGGCCGGTGCCAGCCTGTCATTGTTCGCCCAGCGTCGCTTGCTGGAACTGCGCCTGCCGTCCGGCAAGCCGGGCGACAAGGGCGCCGCCGCGCTCATGGAGTATTGCGCCAACCCGGCCGACGACACCCTGCTGCTGATCAGCCTGCCCAAGCTCGACGGCAGCGCGCAGAAAACCAAATGGGGCAAGGCGCTGATCGAAGGCCAGCACTGCCAGTTCATCCAGATCTGGCCGGTGGACGCCCAGCAATTGCCGCAGTGGATCAACCAGCGCCTGGCCCAGGCCGGGCTCTGCGCCCAGCGCGATGCAGTCGATCTGATCGCCGCGCGGGTCGAGGGCAACCTGCTGGCCGCCGCCCAGGAGATCGAGAAGCTCAAGCTGCTGGCCGAGGGCAACCAGATCACGGTCGACACCGTCCAGGCTGCTGTCGCCGACAGCGCACGCTTCGATGTCTTCGGCCTGGTCGATGCGATCCTCAACGGCGAGGCCGGCCATGCCCTGCGCATGCTCGAGGGTCTGCGTGGCGAGGGGGTCGAGCCACCCGTGATCCTTTGGGCTCTGGCCCGGGAGCTGCGCCTGTTGGCGGGGCTGGCCCAACAGTTCAGCCAGGGCGTGCCCCTGGACAAAGCCTTCAGCCAGGCGCGCCCGCCAGTGTGGGACAAGCGCCGGCCCTTGGTCAGCAAGGCGTTGCAGCGACTCTCGGCGCAGCGTTGGGCGCAACTGCTACAGGATGCGCAGCGCATCGATGCGCAGATCAAGGGCCAGGCCGAAGGCTCGCCCTGGACCGGGCTGGCGCGCTTGTCGTTGCTGATGGCCGGGCAGCGTCTGGCACTTCCTCCAGAATGACAGGGGGCCGCTTCGCGGCCCTTTCGCGGCACAAGGCCCTCCTACAGAGGCCGCGCTCATCGTCCATAAACACAATCAATTGGCCCCTCCCCCACCCCAGCCTTACAGTGCGCCCCGACATCCACCCAAACGGGGTAATCGCCATGAGCAAGAAGCCGAAAAAGCACGGCCCGAACAAGGCCAAGTCCATCGTCGCCCAGCCACTGTTCCGCTGCCGCCAGGAACGACCGAACAAGGGCAAAGGCAGCTACCGCCGCGAAGCCTTCCAATCGAGAGATTGGGAGGCTTCTTGCTTTTTGGCCGCATGAAGGCAGGAAGCGCCCAGTCATGATATGGTCGGCACCTGAACCGCAATTCTGGATCTGTGCATGCCCTTCCGTCTGTCCCTGCGCTGGCACCCACGCCAGCTGATCGCAGCCTCCAGCTTCATCCTGCTCGTCGCCTGCGCGGAAAAGCCCACCGCCGCCGACGCTTTGCCGCTGGCTCCCGCCCAGCCCACTGCAAACGTGACCCTGCCAGGCACCACACCTGACACCAGCAGCGAAATCCAGCCCCTGCAGACCTTCGCCCAATGGCAGGCGGGCTTCCGCCAACAGGCCCTGCAGGCCGGTATCAGCCCCAGCACGTTCGACCGCGCCTTCCTCGGCGTCACGCCCGATATGGACGTGATCAAGGCCGACCGCAGCCAACCTGAATTCGCCCGCCCGGTATGGGAATACCTCGACGGTGCCCTGTCGCCATTGCGCGTGCGCAACGGCAAGAAGCTGCTGGCACAGCACGCCGAGCTATTGTCGCAGATCGAGCAGCGCTATGGCGTGGATCGCCAGGTTCTGGTCTCGGTCTGGGGCATGGAGAGCAATTTCGGCCAGTTCCAGGGCAGCAAGTCGGTGATTCGCTCCCTGGCCACCCTGGCCTACGAAGGCCGTCGCCCGACCTTCGCCCAGGATCAGCTGATCGCCGCCTTGCAGATCCTGCAGAACGGCGACATCCAGCCTGAGGCCATGCGTGGTTCCTGGGCCGGCGCCATGGGCCAGACCCAGTTCATCCCCACCACCTACAACACCCACGCCGTGGACTTCGACGGCGATGGCCGCCGCGACATCTGGAACAGCACTGCCGATGCCCTGGCTTCCACCGCCCACTACCTGCAAAGCTCGGGCTGGCAGAAGGGCCAGCCCTGGGGCTTCGAGGTGCAGGTGCCCGCAGGCTTCGATTATTGGTTGGCCGATGGCGCCCAGCGCAAGACCGTCAGCGAATGGCTGCAACTGGGCGTGACGCTGCCGACCGGTACCCAGCTGCCTGCGGGCAGCAACCAGCTCTCGGCCGCCCTGCTGCTGCCCGCGGGCGCCCGCGGCCCGGCGTTCCTGGTGCTGGACAACTTCCGGGCGATCCTGAAGTACAACAATTCGTCGTCCTACGCCCTGGCGGTCAGCCTGCTGGGGGATCGTTTCTCCGGCTGGGGCTTCATCGCCGGCGGCTGGCCCAAGGACGACCTGCCGCTGAGTCGCAGCGAGCGTATCGAGCTGCAGGACCTGCTCAATGCCCGCGGCCACGAGGCAGGCAATGCCGATGGCATCATCGGCGCCAATACCCGCAAGGCCATCCGTAATGCCCAGCAAGGGCTGGGGTGGCCGGCCGATGGCTATCCGACCCACAAGCTGCTCGACAGCTTGCGTCGGCAGTAATACTTCGCGGCACAAGGCCGCTCCTACAGTGGGCCTGTAGGAGCGGCCTTGTGCCGCGAAAGGGCGGCAAAGCAGCCCTAGCTATCTCAAGCCTTGAACAGCCCCTGCTCCAGTACCAGTACCTGCTCCTGACTGTCCAACCGTACCCTGGCCCCCAGCGGCAGGCACAGGTTCGGATCGCAGTGCCCACTGCGCCACCCCGCCAATACCGGCACGCCCAGCGGCCCGAAGATATCCTTGAGCAGCGGCACCATCGCCGCCACGCTGATTCCGGCAAAGTCGCCCACCAGCACGCCTCGCACCCCATCCAGCTTGCCCGCCAGGCGCAATTGAGTCAGTAACCGGTCGACCCGGTACAACGGCTCGTTGACGTCTTCGATGAACAGGATGCTGCCCTGGCTGTCGATCTCGGCAGGCGTCCCCAGGGTGGCGCAGAGCAGCGACAAGTTGCCGCCCAACAACCGCCCGCTCGCCACGCCAGGCTGCACGCAGGTCAGCGGGTAGGCCTCAGGATGACGCAACACGTCCCCCTCGCCCAACTCGCCCCTGAGCTGGCTGAGCAGCGACGGCACGGTCGGCTCCAGTTTCTCCCCCAACAGGTCGGCATTGAGCATCGCACCGTGAAAGGTGATGAGCCCAGCGTAACGGTTGAGTGCGGTGTGCAAGGCGGTGATGTCGCTGTAGCCAACCAACGGTTTGGGGTGGCGGCGGATCAGGTCGAAGTCGAGCCGGTCGAGCAGGCGCATGCTGCCGTAGCCGCCGCGCATGCACAGGATGGCGTCGATGTCCGGGTCGGCAAACGCCGCGTGCAGGTCATCGAGGCGTTGCTGGTCGCTGCCGGCCAGGTAGCCCTGCGCCTGGCTGACCCCCGGATACAGCCGGCATTGCATGCCCCGGCTGGTGAACCAGCGGCGAGCCTTCTGCTCGTCCAGCCGCGCCGGGCCGGCCGGGGCGACGATGGCGAAACAGGCATCGGCCGGTATGGCGGCAGGCAATTGCATGTCGAGGGGTTCGGCGCAATTCATCGAGCAACTCCTAGCAGATACGGGCCGGCACGATCACGCACGGCCATGGCCCTGTCCAGGGGGAATCCCCCCCCGCAAACAAAAATGCCGATGGCGCCTACCGGCGCGCATCGGCATGGGTCACACAGCCAGGTTCAGAGCTTGATCTTGGCTTCGTGGGCTTGCTGGTCGGCGTGGTACGAGGAACGTACCAGAGGCCCGGAAGCGACGTTCTTGAAGCCCATCTTGTAGCCTTCCTCGGCGAACCAGGCGAAGGTGTCCGGGTGCACGAAACGCTGTACCGGCAGGTGGTTGCGCGACGGCTGCAAGTACTGGCCCAGGGTCAGCATGTCGATGTCGTGTTCGCGCATGCGGTGCATCACTTCGATGACTTCCTCGTCCGTTTCGCCAAGCCCCAGCATCAGGCCGGACTTGGTCGGCACGTGCGGCACCATCTGCTTGAACTTCTGCAGCAGGTCCAGCGACCAGTCATAGTCCGAACCGGGGCGCGCAGCCTTGTACAGGCGCGGTACGGTTTCGAGGTTGTGGTTGAACACATCCGGCGGGGTCTGCGCAGTGATTTCCAGCGCGACGTCCATCCGCCCACGGTAGTCCGGGACCAGGGTTTCCAGTTGCACGCCAGGCGACAGCGCACGAATCTCGCGGATGCAGTCGGCGAAGTGCTGGGCGCCGCCGTCGCGCAGGTCGTCGCGGTCCACCGAAGTGATCACCACGTACTTCAGGCGCAGGTCGGCAATGGCGATGGCCAGGTTCTTCGGCTCATCGACGTCCAGCGGCTTCGGCCGGCCGTGGCCGACGTCGCAGAACGGGCAGCGGCGGGTGCAGATGTCGCCCATGATCATGAAGGTCGCGGTGCCGCCCGAGAAGCACTCACCCAGGTTCGGGCAGGAAGCTTCCTCGCAGACGCTGTGCAGCTTGTGCTTGCGCAGCAGTTGCTTGATCCGGTCGACTTCCGGGGAAACCGGGATGCGCACGCGGATCCAGTCGGGCTTCTTCGGCAGTTCTTCGGTGGGGATGATCTTGACCGGGATACGCGCGACCTTGTCGGCGCCGCGCAGCTTGACGCCCGCCTCGACTTTCTTCGGCGCGGGGCGCGCGGTAGCTTCCGGGGTTGGCACGGTTTCTTGCACAGTTGTTGTCATATTCAGTCGATTCCGCCCGTGAGGGTCGTCTGCTCAGCATAGTCGAGGTGCTTGACCAGCTGTCCGCGCAGCCTTGTCCTGACCTCGGAGAGTTCGATCGGGCCTGCCAGGTCTCGCAGCTGGGTCATGGCCAGCCCCGCATACCCACAGGGGTTGATTCGGCGGAATGGCGCAAGGTCCATGTCCACGTTCAGAGCAAGGCCGTGGAAGGAACGACCGTTGCGGATTCGAAGGCCAAGGGAAGCGATCTTCGCGCCCTCGACATAGACACCCGGCGCATCGGGCTTGGCCATGGCCTGGACACCGTAGCTGGCGAGCAGGTCGATCAGCGTCTGCTCGATACGGCTGACCAGCTCGCGCACGCCAAACCCGAGGCGACGAACATCCAGCAGCAGGTAGGCCACCAGTTGCCCGGGGCCATGGTAGGTCACTTGGCCGCCACGGTCGGTCTGCACCACCGGGATATCGCCCGGTACCAGCAGATGCTCGGCCTTGCCGGCCTGGCCCTGGGTGAAGACCGCGGGGTGCTCGACCAGCCAGACTTCGTCCTGGCTGTCCGGGCCACGCTGCTCGGTAAAGCGACGCATGGCTTCCAGCACCGGTTCATAGGGCTGCAAGCCGAGATCGCGAAAACCGAGGCAGGGCGGCATCAGAGCACCATTTTCACGATGCCGGTCGCGCGCAGGGCGCTGTTGATATCGTGCAGCTGGTTCTCGCTTTCGGCAACGATGTGCAGCTGTACCGTGGTGTACTTGCCTTCCTTGCTCTGGCGCTCGGCCAGGGTGGACAGGTCGACCTTGGCATATTTGCTCAGGATCTCGATCACGGTGTCCTTGAAACCGACCACGGTATCGCCGATTACCTTGATCGGGTAATCGTCGCAAGGGAATTCGATCTTGTGCGACTTGACGTCAGGTTCGCTCATGGCGGAAACGGCCTCGTAAGCCGTGGCAACAACAACGCCCCCGCAGGATACGCGGGGGCATGCAGGTCACGTATCAGTTGAACAACCCGTAGAAGAACAGACGGATGCTATCCCACATACGGCGGAAGAAACCACCTTCCTCGACGCCGTCGAGGGCGATGAGGTCGGCGCTGTGAACCACTTTCTCGTCCAGTTTGACTTCCACTTTGCCGATCACGTCACCTTTGGCGATCGGTGCGGTGAGCTGCGGGTTCATGGTCATCGAAGCCTGGAGACGCTTCAATTGGCCTTTAGGCATAGTCAGGGTCAGGTCATTGGCAAGGCCTGCCTTCACCTGGCTGGTGGCGCCCTTCCAGACCGGGGCCTGGGTCAGCTCGGTGCCCTTCTGGTAGAAGGTCTGGGTTTCGAAGAAGCGGAAACCGTAGGTCAGCAGCTTCTGGGTCTCGGCAGCGCGAGACTGCTCGCTGTTGGTGCCGAATACCACGGCGATCAGGCGCTGACCGTCACGAACGGCCGATGCCACCATGCAGTAGCCGGCTTCGTCGGTGTGGCCGGTCTTCAGGCCGTCGACGGTCTTGTCACGCCACAGCAGCAGGTTGCGGTTGGGCTGCTTGATGTTGTTCCAGAAGAATTCCTTCTGCGAATAGATGGCGTAGTGGGCCGGGTCTTCGTCGATGATCGCGCGCGCCAGCACGGCCATGTCGTGGGCCGAAGAGTAGTGCTCCGGGTGCGGCAGGCCGGTCGGGTTCATGAAGTGGCTGTTGGACATACCCAGGTCGGCAGCGGTCTTGTTCATCATGTCGGCGAAGGCGTCTTCGCTGCCGGCGATGTGCTCGGCCAGGGCCACCGAGGCGTCGTTGCCCGACTGGATGATGATGCCGTGCAGCAGGTCGCTGACGCTGACTTGGCTGCCGACCTTGATGAACATGCGCGAACCACCCGTGCGCCAGGCGTTTTCGCTGACGGTGACCGGGTCGTTCTCGCCGATCTGGCCGCGGCGAATGTCCAGGGTGGCGATGTAGGCGGTCATCAGCTTGGTCAGGCTGGCCGGCGGCAGGCGCTCGTCACCGTTGTTCTCGACCAGCACGTTGCCGCTGGACGCATCCATGAGTACGTAGGACTTGGCAGCCAGCTGGGGTGGCGATGGCATCATCTGCTCCGCCGCGAAGGCAGCGGGCGTGATCATCAGCAGAACGGGCAGGCAAAGTCGTTTGGCAAGGTTGGTGATGTTCATCCGTCTCTCGAAAATCGCTAATGGTCTGATGTTTCGCGGGCCACATCGTGTGCCCGGCGCCAGTCAGGCTAGTTTTTGAGGCCGTCGGCCAGGCCCGCAAAATGCGGCGTTATGTCGCTGCGGGCAAAAGCCGACATTGTACATGGCCATGGCCGGCAATTCATGACAAAACCGACAGTTTGGCTGTACACCCTCGTTGCCGGTGCACAACCTGTAGCAGCGGCCTTGTGCCGCGAAAGGGCTGCGCAGCAGCCCCAGCCAAAGGTTCGGTAATGCCCAAACCCAGGGGCCGCGTTGCGGCCCTTTCGCGGTACAAGGCCGCCCCTACGGAAAAGCCAGCGTCAGTCAGCCGTGACCAGCTTCGCCTGCCCCAGGTTGGCC
The DNA here is from genome assembly GCF_048068215.1 of Pseudomonas sp. NY15372. Taxonomy (NCBI): domain Bacteria; kingdom Pseudomonadati; phylum Pseudomonadota; class Gammaproteobacteria; order Pseudomonadales; family Pseudomonadaceae; genus Pseudomonas; species Pseudomonas sp. NY15372. The sequence goes on along the minus strand of NZ_JBLUPY010000032.1, from coordinate 20,059 downwards.
AGGCGAATGCTGTCCTGCGCCTGCTGGATCTCGCCTTGGCTGGTGATCGGCCCCAGGCGCACGCGATGCAGGGTCTGCTGGTTACGCACGATGGAGCTGATGAACACCGGCGCACTGACCATGGTGCTGAGCTTGGCGCGCAGCAACTCGGCAGCGTCCGGGTTGGCGAAGGCCCCGACCTGCAGGAAGCTGCCACCGTTGTTGGCCGGTACATTGTTGCCACCCACCTGCACCGGCACCACCGGCGCCGCATGCTGCTGGGGCGGCGGTGTCCATTGCTCGACCTTGCCAGTATTGGCCGGAATCGCCTGGGTCTGGGCCACCTGGGGCTGCTTGAGCACCATTGGCGCCGGCTGGCCACGCTCGGCCCACCACTGCTGCGGGTCGATCCCTTCGACGCGCACGCGGGCGGTGCCGATTTCGGCATAGCCGAGCTTCTTCGCCGCCGCGTAGGACAGGTCGATGATACGGTCGGAGTAGAACGGGCCGCGGTCGTTGACCCGCAGGATCACGCTGCGGCCATTGGCCAGGTTGGTCACCCGCACGTAGGCCGGCAGCGGCAGCGTCTTGTGCGCCGCGCTCATGCCGTAGAGGTCGTAGAGCTCGCCGTTGGCAGTGTTCTGGCCATGGAACTTGGTGCCGTACCACGACGCGGTGCCTTCGGCGCGGTAGTTGCGCGAGTCCTGCATCGGGTAATAGGTCTTGCCCAGCACCGTGTAGGGGTTGGCCTTGTAGGCGCCGGTGTGCACGGTCGGCGTGGCGTCGGGGATCTTGTTGACGTCCACGTCCCACCATGGCGCGCCGTCCTTGTGGGCCCGGTTGATGTCCAGCCCGGGCTGGGTACGCACGACATTGCCGCCTTGCTTGGGCGCCGTGGTGCGATTGGAGGAGCAGCTGGCCAGGGCCAGGCCGACCGCGACGCAGCCCAGCAGCTTGAGGGAATGGGTGGAGAAAATTACGCGCATTACTTGACGCCCCGTGCTTGAACCAGCTGTTCCGAAAGCTGATGCACCGCCATGGCGTACATCACGCTGCGGTTGTAACGCGTGATCGCGTAGAAGTTTTTCAGGCCCATCCAGTATTCCGGGCCCTGCTCGCCTTCGAGCCGGAAGGCCGTGACCGGCAGATCATCGCGCAGCGCATCATGACTCGACCAGCCCAGGGCCCGCAACTCTCCGACAGTCTTGACCGGCTCGATGCCAGTGGTCAGGCCCTCGTCGGCGCGCTCGCCGACCACCAGGGCGCGGCTGACCACAGGCTCGCCGGCCACCCAGCCGTGACGCTTGAAATAGCTGGCGACGCTGCCGATGGCATCATCCGGGTTGTTCCAGATATTGATGTGGCCGTCGCCGTCGAAATCCACGGCGTAGCTGCGAAAGCTGCTCGGCATGAACTGCGGCAGGCCCATCGCGCCAGCGTAGGAGCCCTTGAGAGTGAGCGGGTCGAGCTGCTCTTCGCGGGCCAGCAGGAGGAATTCACGCAACTCCTTGCGGAAGAACTCGGCGCGCGGCGGGTAATCGAAGCCCAAGGTGGACAGGGCGTCGATCACGCGGAAATTACCGGTGTTACGCCCGAAGAAGGTCTCCACGCCGATGATCGAGACGATGACCTGCGCCGGCACGCCGTACTCCTGCTCGGCGCGGGCCAGGGTCGCCTCGTGCTGGCGCCAGAAGTCCACGCCACGGGCGATGCGGGCATCGGTGATGAACATCGGCCGATAGTCCTTCCAGGGCTTGACCCGCTCGGCCGGACGCGAGATGGCGTCGAGGATCGACTGCTTGCGCTGCACCTCGCGGAACACGCCCATCAACTGTTCCTGGGCGAAGCCGTAGTCGCGGGTCATCTCGCCGACGAACTCGGCCACCTGGGGCGAGCGCTCGTAATCGCCGGCATTGGCCTGCTGGACTGCGCCGAACAAGCCCATTGCGCCAATCCAGGGCGCACAACGGGCAGCCCAGCCACGCACTGCTTGCATGAAATTCTTCACCTTATTCAAACCTGTGCAATCCATTTGCGGTGCGTATGGATCGACATCAAAACGCCAAACGCTGACAGCAGCGTCACCAACGAAGTTCCGCCATAGCTGATGAAGGGCAGCGGCACGCCCACCACGGGCAGAAGGCCGCTGACCATACCGATATTGACGAATACATATACAAAGAATGTCATGGTCAGGCTGCCTGCCAGCAGCTTGCCGAACAGGGTCTGGGCCTGGGCCGTGATCACCAGGCCGCGGCCGATCAGCAGCAAGTAGGTCAGCAGCAGCAGGCAGATGCCGACCAGGCCGAATTCCTCGCCAAGCACGGCGATGATGAAGTCGGTATGGCTTTCCGGAAGAAAATCCAGGTGCGACTGGGTGCCTAGCAGCCAGCCCTTGCCGAACACCCCACCCGAACCGATCGCCGCCTTGGACTGGATGATGTTCCAGCCGGTGCCCAGGGGGTCGCTCTCCGGGTCCAGGAAGGTCAGCACCCGCTGCTTCTGGTAGTCGTGCATCACGAAGAACCACATGGCCACCGCCACCGGCACGGCGGCGGCGACCACGCTGACGATCCAGCGCCAGCGCAGGCCACCCATGAACAGCACGAACGCGCCCGAGGCCAGGATCAGCAACGCCGTGCCCAGGTCGGGCTGGCGCACGATCAGGATGAACGGCACGCCGATCAGTACTAGGCTGATCGCCACGTGCTTGAGGTCTGGCGGCAAGGTGCGCTTGGACAGGTACCAGGCGATGGTCGCCGGCATGATGATCTTGAGAAATTCCGAGGGCTGGAAGCGGATCACGCCGGGGATGTTGATCCAGCGCGTGGCGCCCATGGCGTTGTGGCCCATGACGTCCACCACCACCAGCAACAAAACCCCGACCACATACGCCAGGGGCACCCAGCGTGCCATGAAGCGCGGCTCGAGCTGGGCGATGACGAACATCGACACCAGGCCCAGGCCGAACGAGCTGGCCTGCTTCATCAGCAGGTCCCAGTTCTTGCCGCTGGCCGAATAGAGGACGAACAGGCTGCCAGCCGCCAGGGTCAGCAGGATGACCAGCAAGGGGCCGTCGATGTGGATGCGCTGCAGGAAGCTTGCGCGTCGCCGCATCACGTCCTCGCTGGAGAGCATGCGATCGAAATTGTTCTTCACGGGGCCGATTCCTGAACGACGGTGGCAGGAGCGAATTCGGGTTTGAGGCGGCCGTTCTCGTCGAGCAGCCAGGCGTCCATCACCTGGCGAACCACTGGTGCTGCGACGCCGGAGCCGGACTCGCCGTTCTCGACCATCACCGAGACCACGATCTTCGGGTCTTCGGCCGGGGCGAAGGCGACGAACAGGGCATGATCGCGATGGCGCTCCTGGAGCTTGTTGCGGTCATATTTCTCGCCTTGCTTGATCGCCACCACCTGGGCGGTGCCGCTCTTGCCGGCAATGCGGTACTGGGCACCGAGAGCGGCCTTGCGCGCAGTACCGCGGGCGCCGTGCATCACCTGCTCCATGCCATGGGTCACCTTGGCCCAATCGGACTTGTCGCGCAGGACGATGTCCTCCATGGGGTTCTCGTCCACCGGCGGCTTGCCTTCGATGGTCTTGGCCAGGTGCGGGCGGTTCCACTTGCCCTTGTTGGCGATCAGCGCGGTGGCCTGGGCCAGCTGCAGGGGGGTGGCCTGCATGTAGCCCTGGCCGATACCGAGGATCAGCGTCTCGCCTGGGAACCAGGCCTGACGGCGGGTGGCGCGCTTCCATTCGCGCGACGGCATCAGGCCGGCCGACTCCTCGAACATGTCGAGGGAGACCTTCTGGCCGATGCCGAACTTGTTCATGTAGGCGGACAACCGATCGATGCCCATCTTGTGGGCAAGGTCATAGAAGTAGGTGTCGTTGGAGCGCATGATCGCGGTGTCCAGGTCGACCCAGCCGTCGCCGCTGCGGTTCCAGTTGCGGTACTTGTGGTCGTAGTTGGGCAACTGGTAATAGCCCGGGTCGAACACGCGACTGCTGGCGGTCACCACGCCACTGTCAAGGCCGGCGATGGCCACCGCCGGCTTGATGGTCGAACCCGGCGGGTAAAGGCCGCGCAGCACGCGGTTGAACAGTGGTCGGTCGATCGAGTCGCGCAGTTCGGCGTAGGCCTTGAAGCTGATGCCGGTGACGAACAGGTTGGGGTCGAAGCTCGGCTGGCTGACCATGGCCAGCACCTCGCCGGTACGCGGATCGAGCGCGACCAACGCGCCACGGCGCCCGCCCAGGGCCTTCTCGGCCGCTTCCTGCAGCTTGATGTCCAGGCTCAGGACGATGTCCTTGCCCGGGATCGGGTCGGTGCGCTTGAGCACCCGCAGCACCCGGCCTCGGGCGTTGGTCTCGACTTCCTCGTAGCCCACCTGGCCGTGCAGCTCGGCTTCGTAGAAGCGCTCGATGCCGGTCTTGCCGATATGGTGGGTGCCGCTGTAGTTGACCGGGTCGAGGGTCTTGAGCTCTTTTTCGTTGATCCGCCCGACATACCCCACCGAGTGGGCAAAGTGCGCCCCCTGCGGGTAATGGCGCACCAGCTGCGCGGCCACATCCACGCCAGGGAGGCGGAACTGGTTCACGGCAATGCGGGCGATCTGCTCCTCGCTCAGCTCGAACAGGATCGGCACCGGCTCGAACGGCCGGCGCCCCTGCTTCATGCGTTTTTCGAACAAGGCGCGGTCGTCCGGGGTCAGCCCCAGCACTTCGACGATGGTGTCGAGCACCTGGCGCCATTCGCCGGCACGCTCGCGGGTCATGGTCAGGCTGAAGCTTGGGCGGTTGTCGGCGACGATCACGCCATTGCGGTCGAAGATCAGCCCGCGGGTCGGCGGGATCGGCTGCACATGCACCCGGTTGTTCTCCGACAGCGTGGAGTGATAGTCGTACTGAATGACCTGCAGGTAGTACAGCCGGGCAATCAGCACGCACACCAGCAGCACGACCGCCACCGCGCCGACCACGACGCGGTTGCGCACCAGGCGGGCGTCTTTCTCGTGGTCCTTCAGACGAATCGGCTGCGACATCGGGCGGGCTTACAGGCTCATTTGTGGTAAGGGTGCCCGGACAGCACGGTCCAGGCGCGGTAGATCTGCTCGCCGATCAGTATCCTTACCAACGGGTGCGGCAAGGTCAACGGCGACAGCGACCAGCGCTGTTCACTGCGGGCGCAGACTTCCGGCGCCAGCCCTTCCGGGCCACCCACCATCAGGTTGACCGTCCGCGCATCCAGACGCCAGCGGTCCAGCTCGGTCGCCAGTTGCTCGGTACTCCAAGGCTTGCCATGGACCTCGAGGGTGACGATGCGTTCCCCCGGTTGCACCTTGGCCAGCATGGCTTCGCCCTCCTGGCGGATCAGGCGGGCGACGTCGGCATTCTTGCCTCGGGTGTTCAGCGGGATTTCCACCAGCTCGAGCGACAGCTCCGGGGGCAGGCGCTTGGCATATTCATGCCAGCCGTCCTCGACCCAGCGGGGCATGCGCGAGCCGACCGCGATCAGGCGCAGGCGCACGACGTGTCCTCAGCCCCGGTCCTTGAGGTTTTCGGAATAGCTGTGGGCGTTCTCCGGGCTGTGGTGCTTGCCATCGGCGGAGCGGCTCTGCTCGGCACCCAGCCACAGGCGCTCGAGGTCGTAGAACTGGCGCGCAGCGGCGGTCATCATGTGCACGATGACGTCGTTGAGGTCCAGCAGCACCCAGTCGCTGTCGCCCTTGCCTTCCTCGCCCAGGGGCTGCACGCCCTGCAGCTTGACGATTTCGCGAACCTTCTCGGCCATGGCGTTGATCTGCCGGTTGGAGGTACCGGTGGCAATGATCATGTAGTCGGTCAGGCTGTGCTTTTCACGTACATCGATGACTTGGATGTCCTGGGCCTTGACGTCTTCCAGGGCCGATTTGGCCAGGTTGACCAATTCTTCGCCGTTGATTTTCTGCTTGCTCATAAGAAACTCGTTCAATTCATGAATGAGGCGCCTGCCGGCGCCATCAGTGCGACGCACGGTAAAGGTCGTGCGCCTCGATATAGGCCAGTACTGCGTCCGGCACCAGGAACCGTACCGACTTGCCGCTGGCCAGCAGCTGTCGGATCTGTGTGGCGGACACCGCGAGCGGTGTCTGCCAGACGAACGAAATGTGCCCCGCCGGGCCGGACATGGCGGTGGGATCGCTCTCCGAGCGCGCCGCCAGCAGGTTGCGCAGCGCGTCAGTGGGTTCGACATCGGCATCCGGGCGTTGCAGCACCAGGATGTGACAGTGTTGCAATAGCTCTTCCCAGCGATGCCAGCCGGGCAGGCCGCAGAATGCGTCCCAACCCAGCACCAGGAACAACTGGTCGTCGGCGCCCAGCTCGGCGCGGATCGACTCGAGGGTATCGATGGTGTACGACGGCTTGTCGCGCGCCAGTTCGCGCGCATCCACGCTCAAGCGTTCGACGCCCGCCACGGCGCTGCGCACCATGGCCAGGCGGTCTTCAGGCGCCACCTGCGGGGTGTCGCGGTGCGGCGGCCGGGCGTTGGGCAACAGGCGCAGCTCATCGAGCCCCATGAATTCGGCCACCTCCAGCGCGCTGCGCAGGTGGCCGATGTGCACGGGGTCGAAGGTGCCGCCTAGAATGCCGACGCGCCGGACTGCCTGGGCCTTGCTCAACTCAGCAGGACTCCTGGCCGCGCAGCTGGCCGTCGCCGATCACCACGTATTTCTCGCAGGTCAGGCCTTCCAGGCCCACCGGGCCGCGGGCGTGCAGCTTGTCGGTGGAAATGCCGATCTCCGCGCCCAGGCCATATTCGAAACCATCGGCGAAACAGGTCGGGGTGTTGAGCATGACCGACGCCGAGTCGACCTCGGTCATGAAGCGCCGGGCCTGGCCCTGGTGCTCGGTGATGATCGAGTCGGTATGGTGCGAGCCGTAGCGGTTGATGTGCTCGATGGCCTGCTCCAGGCCGTCGACGACGCGGATCGACAGGATCGCGTCGAGGTATTCGGTGTGCCAGTCGTCTTCGCTGGCTGCCTTGGCCTCGATGATCGCCCGGGTGCGCTCGCAACCGCGCAGCTCGACGCCTTTCTCCTGGAAGCGGCGGGCCATTTCCGGCAGGAAGGCCTCGGCGACGCTGGCGTCCACCAGCAGGGTCTCCATGGCGCCACAGATGCCGTAGCGGTAGGTCTTGGCGTTGAAGGCAACGCGCCAGGCCTTGTCCAGCTCGGCGTGCTGGTCGACGAACACATGGCAGATGCCATCCAGGTGCTTGATCACCGGTACGCGGGCCTCGCGGCTGATGCGCTCGATCAGGCCGCGCCCCCCGCGCGGGACGATGACATCGACGAACTCCGGCATGCTGATCAGCGCACCCACGGCTGCGCGGTCGGTGGTCTCGACCACCTGCACCACCGCCGCCGGCAGGCCGGCCTCGGCCAGGCCGCGCTGGATGCAGGCGGCAATGGCGCGGTTGGAGTGAATGGCCTCGGAGCCGCCGCGCAGGATGGTGGCGTTGCCGGACTTCAGGCACAGGCTGGCAGCATCGATGGTCACGTTCGGGCGCGACTCGTAGATGATCCCGATCACACCGAGCGGCACGCGCATCTTGCCGACCTGGATGCCCGACGGACGGTAGCTCATGTCGCGGATCGCACCTACCGGGTCCGGCAGGCTGGCCACCTGGCGCAGGCCGGTGATCATGCCGTCGATGCGCGCCGGGGTCAGGGCCAGGCGGTCGAGCAAGGCCGGCTCCAGGCCGTTGGCACGACCGGCGGCCAAGTCCTGCTCGTTGGCTGCGGTCAGCTCGGCACGGGCGGCGTCCAGAGCGTCTGCGGCGGCCTGCAGGGCGCGGTTCTTCTGCGCGGTGCTGGCACGGCCGATCACCCGCGAGGCCTCACGGGCGGCGCGACCCAGGCGGGTCATGTAGTCAAGAACGGACTCAGTCATGGGCTCGGTGTCTTGGCGAAGGGGAAATCGGCTGATTATAACTGGCACGCTCCGGTACGCCCAGCGGCGGGTAACGGATGGTCAAAAATCTCTTGTTTGGCTGGGGTTCGCGGTGCCTGTGAGATCCCCAAACCCAGCCACCTCCAAGCCCCACCCCACGTTCAGCCTCGATTAAGCCATTAATTGCTATCATTCGCGCTCCACAGACCGCGAACCACCAGCATGCAAGCACCCGCCCCCTGCCCGGCCCGAGCCTTGCCCGACAGTTTCTTCGACCGCGACGCCCAGACCGTTGCCCGTGAACTGTTGGGCAAGGTCATCCGCCATCGCCATGGCGACCTGTGGCTGGCGGCACGAATCATCGAGACCGAGGCCTACTACCTCACCGACAAAGGCAGCCACGCCTCCCTCGGCTATACGGAAAAGCGCAAGGCGCTGTTCCTCGACGGCGGTCACATTTACATGTATTACGCCCGTGGCGGCGACTCGCTGAACTTCAGCGCCCATGGGCCGGGCAATGCTGTATTGATCAAGTCCGCCTATCCCTGGGTAGATGCCATCTCCGACGCCAACAGCCTGGCGCAGATGCAACTGAACAATCCCGACGCCAGCGGCAACCTGCGCCCAGCCGAGCGCCTGTGCGCCGGCCAGACCCTGCTGTGCCGAGCCCTGGGCCTGAAGGTACCGCACTGGGACGCCAAGCGCTTCGACCCCGAGCGCCTGTACGTCGAAGACTGCGCGATTAGCGTCCCGCAGGTGATCCAGACCACCCGCCTGGGCATCCCCCACGGCCGCGACGAACACCTGCCGTACCGCTTCGTCGATGCCCAATTCGCCCGCTTCTGCACGAGGAACCCGCTGCGCCGGGGCCAAGTCGAAGGGCATGATTTCTTTATCCTGGAACAAGGAAGCTGACTCATGGGCCAATGGCTCGACAGCCTGACCGGCTGGCTCAGCGCCAACCCGCAGTGGCTTGGCCTGGCAATTTTCCTGGTGGCTTGCGTGGAATGCCTGGCCATTGCCGGCATCGTCGTGCCGGGCACCGTCCTGCTGTTCGCCGTAGCCGTGCTGGCCGGCAGCGGTGCCTTCAGCCTCGGTGAGACCTTGCTGCTGGGCTTTGCCGGCGGCCTGTTGGGCGACGCTATCTCCTACAGCCTGGGCAAGAAATTCCACCAGAACATCCGGCGCCTACCGCTATTGCGCCATCACCCGGAGTGGATTGGCAGCGCCGAGGCTTATTTCCAACGCTACGGCATCGCCAGCCTGCTGGTGGGCCGCTTCATCGGCCCGCTACGGCCGATGCTGCCCATGGTGGCGGGCATGTTCGACATGCCGTTGCCACGTTTCATCGCGGTGAGCCTGGTGGCCGGCGCCGGCTGGTCGGTGGCTTACCTGTTGCCCGGCTGGGCCACGGGCGCAGCCATGCGCCTGCCGCTGCCGGAAGGTTTCTGGCTCGATGCCGGCATCATCGCGGGAACCCTGGCCATGCTGATCGGCTTGAGCCTGCACAGCAGCATTCGTGACCAACGCCACGGCACCCGCCTGATCGCGGGCCTGAGCTTCCTGGCCCTGGCGGCGGTGTTCATCGGCTGGCCGTACCTGCATGAATTCGACCAGGGCGTGATGACACTGGTCCAGGAGCATCGCAGCGAGGCGATCGACGGCCTGGTGGTGGTCATTACCCGCTTGGGCGATTTCCGCACCCAACTGTGCCTCGGCGCCCTGCTCACCGGCCTTCTGCTGCTGGCCAGGCAGTGGCGCCACGCGCTGTTCGCCGGCGGCGCCCTGATGGGCACGGCGCTCGCCAACGGCACCTTGAAATGGCTGTTTGCCCGCGCCCGCCCGGAAGTGCTGACCGACCCGCTGACCAGCTACAGCATGCCCAGCGGCCACAGCTCGGCCTCCTTTGCCTTCTTCTTGGTGCTGGCCATACTGGCCGGGCGTGGCCAGCCGCCACGCATGCGCCTGACCTGGGTATTGCTGGGGTGCTTGCCGGCCCTGGCGATCGCGCTGTCGCGGGTCTACCTCGGTGCCCACTGGCCGACGGATATCATGGCCGGCGCCCTGCTGGCCTGCTGCGTGTGCGCCGCCAGCCTGACGCTGGTGCAATACCGCACGCCGCTCAATGCCCTGCCGTTGCGGGTGTGGTGGCTGGTGTTGCCGGCGTGCGTGGCGCTACTGGCATTCTTTGCCTTGTATGCCCTGCCCCAGGCGCTGTTGCGCTATCAGTATTGATGAATGCTGCAGCGGCCCTATCGCCGGCAAGCCGGCTCCCACAGGTGAACCATCTGCGCATTTGTGGGAGCCGGCTTGCCGGCGATAGGGCCGGTACACAGAGCGAGACGGATCAAGCAAACAACTCGCCCTGGATCCGCTCCAGCAGATCCTGGATCGCCTCGAGCCGCAGTTGCGGCGAGTCGATCGCCAGCAGGTCGAGCTTGTCCTCTTCCATGAACGGCAGCAGGTAGCCCAGCTGGTTGGCCAGGGACTGGCAGCCATCCACCGCGCGCGGCATGTCCAGGGCCGCCACCATGGGGTGCTCACCCAGGGCCTGAAGCAAGGCCAACAGGTCGTCGTCCCGCTCGGACAGGGCGCTATCCGCCAGCTCTGGCAGCCACTGCACTTCGCCGACCATCAACTGGTCCTTCTGCACCTCGGTCTGTTCCACGCGAAAACGCCGCACGCCCTCGACACGGATGCCCAGCAGGCCGTTGTCCTGCTGCACGAAGTCGCGGATCATCGCCTCGCAACCGACCGAGGCGACCACCGGTGGCGCCTTGCCGACCTGCTCGCCTTCGAGGATGCACACCACGCCGAACCCACCGCCCTGCTTCATGCAGCGGCCGATCATGTCCAGGTAGCGCGCCTCGAAGATCTGCAGGTCGAGCAGGCAACCGGGAAACAGCACGGTATCGAGGGGAAACAGCGGTAGCGTCATCGTCCGTCCTCAAGCCACCAGGCTGACAGCCAGCGGCAGGAACACCGCCGTGGCCACGCCCATCAAGCTCATTGCCAGCGCGGCGAAGGCGCCGCATTCGTCACTTTCCTGCAAGGCCACCGAAGTGCCCACCGCATGGGCGGTCACGCCCAGGGACATGCCGCGGGCCTCGGGGCTGTGCACGCCAAAGCGGGTCAGCAACGCCGGGCCGAAGATCGCGCCGATCACCCCGGTGATCAACACGAATACCGCCGCCAGCGCCGCCACGCCGCCGATCTGCTCGGCCACCAGCATGGCGATGGGCGATGTCACCGACTTCGGCGCCATGGTCATCAGGATCATGTGCTCGGCACCGAACCACCAGCCCAGCAACAAACAGGCCACGGTAGCGAACAGGCCTCCGACTACCAGCGTAGTAAATGTCGGCCAGAACAGCTGGCGGATGCGCCGCAGGTTCAGGTACAGCGGCACGGCCAGGGCCACGGTGGCCGGGCCCAGGAGAATGGTCATGATCTCCGTGCTCTTGCGGTATTCGACATAATCGATGCCACAGGTCACCAGCACACCGATGACCACCAACATCGACACCAGCACCGGCTGCAGGAAGATCCAGCGGGTTTTCTCGTAGGCAGCCAGCACCAGCTGGTAGGCACCGAGGGTGATGCCGATGCCGAACAAGGGGTGGTGGATGACGGCGTCGAGCGCGCCTTGCCAATCGAACATCATGCCTGCTCCTTGCGCTTGCCCTGGCGGTGGATGAGCTTTTGCATCAGCACGCCGACGAAGACCAGCGTCACCAGGCACGAGATCAGCAGCGCGCCAGCAATGGCCCAGAAGTCCGCGGCGATGTCCTTGGCATAAACCATCACCCCCACCGCCGGTGGCACCAGCAGCAGCGGCAGGTAGCGCAGCAAACTGCTGGACGCCTCATTCAGGGGCTTGCCGACTTCGCCCCGGATCATCAGGGTCACCAACAGCAGGAGCAGGCCGATGATCGGCCCGGGCAGAATAGGCAGGAACAGGTGATTGATCGCCGTACCCAGCAGCTGAAACAGCACCAGCCAGGTCAAACCACGCAACAGCATAAGCATCTCCTCCGGGCAGTGCGGCCATTATAAGCACGGCCCCAGGGCGTCTATAAGGCGATTTGCGGCGAAAAGATGACAACTTGACTGTATCGCAACGACGTGCTCATCTTGCACTTTCGTACCAATTCCGACTCATCGACGCGCAAGACAACCTGGAGAGTCACGATGCCCTACGTACCTGTTAGCGCGTTATCGCACTATGTCGGCAAATCTTTGGGGCGATCCGAGTGGCTGAAGATCGACCAGATGCGCATCAACCAGTTCGCCGAAGCCACCGGTGACTTCCAATTCATCCATGTGGACCCTGAAAAGGCGGCACGTACGCCGTTCGGCAGCACCATTGCCCATGGTTTTCTCACATTGTCGCTGATCCCCAAGCTGATGGAGGACATCCTCGTGCTGCCCGAGGGCCTGAAGATGGCACTCAACTATGGGCTGGACAGCGTTCGGTTCATACAGCCAGTGAAGGTCGACAGCCGGGTACGGCTGAACGTCGAGCTGGCCGAGGCCACCGAAAAGAAGCCGGGGCAATGGCTGCTCAAGGTCACCGCCACGCTGGAGATTGAGGGCGAGGAGAAACCGGCGTACATCGCCGAACCCCTTTCGCTGTGTTTCGTCTGAACCGTCGCAGCTCCTTGAGCGGGCTTGCCCCGCGATTGGGCCGGGCCCGATATCACCGTCGCCTGGCAAGGGCTTCGCCCTTGATCGCGGGACAAGTCGGACCGCCGCACCGCAGCTCCCACAAAGGGAGGCTGCGCTAGCCGCTTGTTCGCTGCGCGACAGCGCAGCCCGAAGGGCTGGGTAAACGCTCACAGCAATTCACACTGCAACCAAGTGACACCAACCCCAGCTGTCTCCGCTTAGGCTTCTGCGGCATACTCGACGCATCGTTTGCCCGGAACCTGCCATGCGTGCCCTGCTGCCCCTGACCCTGACCCTGTTGCTCGCTGCCTGCGGCGAGGGCGAACCCTTGTCGCCGCCGGACGCCCGCCTGCCTGATGGCGGCCGCTACCGGGGCGAGGTAGTGGATGGCCTGCTGCAAGGCGAGGGGCGCATCGACTACCCCAACGGCAGTTGGTATGCCGGCTCTTTCCAGAACGGCCAATGGCATGGCCAGGGCGAATGGCATGGCAGCAATGGCGAGGTCTATCGTGGCCAGTTCGCCGAGGGCCTGTTCCATGGGCTGGGCGACCTGACCACCCCTGGCAGTCACTATGCCGGTACCTTCAAGCATGGCCGACGCGACGGCGAAGGCACCCTCAAGCAGAACGACCAGACCTACCGCGGCCAGTTCAAGGACGACCTGTACGAAGGCGCCGGCGAGCTCGAACTGGCCGACGGCAGCCGTTACCAGGGCCTATTCGCCAAGGGCAAGCCCAATGGGGCCGGTGTGCGCAGCGATGCCAGCGGCAACCAGTTCAGCGGCCATTTCACCGACGGCCTGCTGCAGGGCAGCGGTACTTATGACAGCGTCGAAGGCGAGCAGTACATCGGTGAGTTCAAGGACAACCGCCTCGAAGGCCGCGGCCGTTACGAAAACGCTGAAGGCGACGTGTGGATCGGCGATTTCAAGGACGGCTCCCTGGACGGCCAAGGCGAAATGCTCGGCAGCGACGGCAGCCGCTACCGGGGCGGCTTCCGCGAATGGCGCTTCCATGGCCAGGGCCGTCTGCAACTGGCCGACGGCAGCCAGTACATCGGCGGCTTCGAGAACGATGCCTACCAGGGCGAAGGCCGGCTGATACAGGCCAACGGCAAGGTGAGCAAGGGGCATTGGGCCAACGGTGTGCGCGTGCGCGATGCCAAGGGCCGCCTGCTCCCCGACCCGCTTGACCTGGCCCTTCTCAACCAGGGCCGGCTGTTGGAGCAGGCATTGGCGGCGGTGCCGCCCAGTCAGGCGCCCATCGAGCTGTACAGCCTGGTGGTGGCGGGTGATGGCCAGCAAAGCGTATTCCTGCGCGAGGCCGATTATGTCAGCAACATGCTCAAGGTCCGCTTCGGCGCCCATGGCCAGGTAACCCTGGTCAACCACCGTGACCACATGGCCGATCGCCCCATGGCCACCCGCGAGAACCTCACCCGCGCCGCCCGCACCCTGGCCGAGCGCAGCGGCCCCGAGGACCTGGTGTTCATCTACCTGACCAGCCACGGCAGCCACGACCACCAACTGGTGCTCGACCAGCCACGCCTGCAATTGGCCGACCTCACCGCCGACGAACTGGCCAGCGCCCTGGCCCCGCTCAAAGACCGTGACAAGGTCATTGTCATCTCGGCCTGCTATTCCGGTGGCTACATCGCCCCGCTCAAGGACGAGCGCACTCTGATCATGACCGCGGCGCGTCCGGACCGGGTGTCCTTCGGCTGCTCGGAAGAAGCTGACTTCACCTACTTCGGCGACGCCCTGTTCGCCGAGGCGCTGAACCAGACCGACGACCTGAAACAAGCGTTCGAACTGGCCCGCGCCAGTGTTGCCGAACGAGAAAGGAGAGAAGGCTTCGAAGCCTCCGAGCCGCAGCTCTGGGCACCACCGCCGGTGCTTGCACACTGGCAGCGCCTACGCCGGCAGCAGGCCGAAGAAGCCTTGCGCAATGAAGCCCAGCCAGCGGTGGGTGGAGAGGAAAAATCACCTGCCACCCACTAAGCTGTGTGTAACAAGGGAGAGACATCATGTACTTGACGCCTCAGCATGTATTACTTGCCGGAGCAACAGGCCTGACGGGTGAACACCTGCTCGACCGGCTGCTCAACGAACCCACCATCAGCCGGGTGCTGGCCCCTACCCGTCGGCCCCTGGCCGAGCATCCGCACTTGGAAAACCCCGTGGGCGACCCGGCCGTGTTTCTCCCGCAACTGGCCGGCCGCGTCGATATCGCCTTCTGCTGCCTGGGCACTACGCTCAAGCAGGCCGGATCGGAACGGGCTTTCCGCGCCGTCGACCTGGACATGGTCGTGGCCTTCAGCAAGCGCGCCCGGGAAATGGGCGCCCGTCATCTGCTGGTGGTCAGTGCGCTGGGGGCCGACCCCAAGTCGTCGATCTTCTACAACCGGGTCAAGGGCGAAATGGAAGAAGCGCTCAAGGCCCAGGACTGGCCGCAGCTGACCATCGTCCGGCCTTCGCTGCTGCTGGGCGAGCGCCTGGAGCCGCGGATGGGTGAGCGCCTGGCAGCACCGTTCTCGCGCCTGATACCTGGCAAGTACCGGGGGATCGAGGCCTGCACCTTGGCCCGCGCCCTGTGGCGCCTGGCGCTGGAGGAAGAAGATGGGGTGCGGATCGTCGAGTCCGACGAGTTGCGCAAGCTGGGCAAGAAATAACCCCTGGATATCTTTCAGCCCCAAATCGCCGGCACGCCGGCTCCCACACAGACCCAGTGGGAGCCGACTTGCCAGCGATTTGGGCTCATAGCCCGCCGCTAGCCTGGAAACCAACCCCCAACGCCGTCAGCAACGACAACGGCAGCAACAGGGTATCGAGCAACGCGCTCCCCGGCAGGTCCAGGCCAGGATGCGCTGGTGCCTTGGCCCCGAAACGATCCTCTGGGCAACATCCCCCGTTCATCGCATACAGGTCCAGCCGCGTCCCGGCATACACCACCGGCGCGCCCGGTTTGTTGGCATCCAGGGTTCGCACGGTCGCGCAGCCACCGAGCATGGCCAACACCAACAGCCCCGTCAGTGCGCGCCTCAATCGTCGACCCCGAAGTGATGCTCGCCCCAGCGTGGCAGCATGTCCTGCGGGATGCTCATCAGATTGAGGATACGCGCCACCACGAAATCGACGAGGTCGTCGATGGTCTGGGGCTGGTGATAGAAGCCCGGCGCCGCCGGCAGGATCACAGCACCCATCTGCGACAGCTTGAGCATGTTCTCCAGGTGGATGGTCGAGAACGGCGCCTCGCGCGGCACTACGATCAACTGGCGCCGCTCCTTCAAGGTCACGTCCGCGGCTCGTTCGATCAGGTTGTTGCAGGCACCTGTGGCAATGGCCGACAAGGTGCCGGTGGAACAGGGCACCACCACCATGGCCGCAGGCGCGCCGGAGCCCGAGGCTACCGGCGCCATCCAGTCTTCCTTGCCGTACACGCGGATCTGCCCGTCGGCGGCACCGGTGTACTCGGTCAGGAATGCCTGCATCGCCTGGGGCTTGGCCGGCAGCACTACGTCCGTCTCGGTGGCCATCACCAGCTGCGCCGCCTTGGAGATGAGGAAATGCACCTCGCGATCCTCACGCACCAGGCAGTCGAGCAGGCGCAGGCCATACTGCGCCCCGGAGGCGCCGGTCATGGCCAGGGTAATGCGTTCCGGCCCGCTCACTTGAGGGCCTCGGCCAGTTTGCCGTGCAGGCCGCCGAAGCCACCATTGCTCATGATCACCACATGCGTGCCTGGGCGGGCCTGGCCCTTGACCCGCTCGATGATCGCCTCGAGGCTGTCGGCCACCACGGCCGGTACCTTGCATTGCGCTGCCGTGGCCGCCAGGTCCCAGCCCAGGTTAGGCGGTGCGTACCAGATCACCTGGTCGGCGGCGTCGACGCTGTCCGGCAGGCCATCGCGGTGGGCACCGAGCTTCATGGAGTTGGAACGCGGTTCGATGACCGCGATCACCGGCGCCTCGCCGACACGCTTGCGCAGGCCGTCGAGCGTGGTGGCAATGGCCGTCGGGTGGTGGGCAAAGTCGTCATAGATGGTGACGCCCTGAACTTCGGCCACTTTCTCCATGCGTCGCTTGACGCTTTTGAAGGCGCTCAGGCCCTCAATGGCCATGGCCGGGGCCACGCCTACATGGCGGGCCGCCGCCAGGGTCGCCAGGGCATTGGCTACGTTGTGCTGGCCGGTCAGCGCCCACTCGACCACACCCTGCACCGCGCCCTCGAACAGCACCTCGAAGTGCGAACCATCAGCGCTGAGCAACCGGGCCTGCCATTGACCGCCTTCTCCGGTCGTCTGAACCGGCGTCCAGCAACCCATGCCGATCACGCGCTCCAGGGCTTGTTCGGTGGTGGGGTGGATGACCAGGCCTTCGCTGGGGATGGTTCGTACCAAATGGTGGAACTGCCGCTCGATGGAGGCAAGGTCCGGGAAGATGTCCGCATGATCGAACTCAAGGTTATTGAGAATCGCTGTGCGTGGATGGTAGTGGACGAACTTGGAGCGCTTGTCGAAGAAGGCGCTGTCGTATTCATCGGCCTCGACCACGAAGAACGGAGTGTCGCCCAGGCGGGCCGACACGGAGAAATTCTGCGGCACGCCGCCGATCAGGAAGCCCGGGCTCATGCCGGCATGCTCCAGAACCCAGGCCAGCATGCTGCTGGTGGTGGTCTTGCCGTGGGTCCCGGCGACAGCCAGCACCCAGCGCCCCTGCAGCACGTGGTCCGCCAGCCACTGCGGGCCGGAGACGTAGGGCAGGCCTTTGTTCAGCACGTATTCCACCGCGGGGTTACCCCGGGACATGGCGTTGCCGATCACCACCAGGTCGGGGGCCGGCTCCAGCTGAGCCGGATCATAACCCTGGGTCAACTGGATGCCCTGGGCTTCGAGTTGGGTGCTCATCGGGGGGTAGACGTTGGCGTCCGAGCCGGTGACCCGGTGGCCCAGCTCCTTGGCCAGCACCGCCAGCGAACCCATGAAAGTGCCGCAAATACCGAGAATGTGAATGTGCATGATCGACCTCGCAAAACGTCGAGGCAGGGTAGCCCAGGGCGAGGGAAATCGCACTCGCTGTTTCGTTCAGCCGACCTTCGAGATGCCGTGCTTGCGCAGTTTTCGATACAAGGTATTGCGGCTGATGCCCAGATGCTCGGCGACCTGAGTCATGTGCCAACGCCTTTCTTCGAGCACCGCCAGTAACGTGGCCCGTTCGGCCTCCTCGAGCGTGGCCGGATCCCTGGGGGGGCGGGCTTGTCCCACGATTGGGCCGGGCCCGATATCACCGTCGCCTGGCAAGGGCTTCGCCCTTGATCGCGGGACAAGCCCGCTCCCACAAGCCGCTTGCGCTCCGCGCGACGGGTGATCTTCCACAGGGTTGGCGACTGCTCTGACGATGGAGGGAAGGTCGGAAAACTCAATGCGATTACCTTCGCACAGCGCCACCAGGGTTCGCAGCACATTGCGCATCTGCCGCACGTTGCCGGGCCAGGCGAAGTCCAGCAAGGCCTGCCGTGCGGGCGGTGCGAGGTCGATGGCCTGGCCGTTGGCTTCCTGGCGCAGCAGGAAGTCCAGCAGCTGCGCCTTGTCGCTGCGCTCACGCACCGCCGGCAAGGCCACTTCCAGGCCATTGAGCCGGTAATAAAGGTCTTCACGGAACGTGCCCTCCTGCACCCGCTCCAGCAGGTCGCGATGGGTCGCGCTGATGATGCGCACATCGACCGCCTGGGGCTCGCCTCCGATCGGCACCACCTGGCGCTCCTCCAGTACCCGCAGCAGGCGAGTCTGCAACGCCAGTGGCATGTCACCGATTTCATCGAGCAGCAAGGTGCCACCGTCAGCCTGCAACAGCTTGCCACGCATGCCTTCTTTGCGGGCTCCGGTGAAGGTGCCGCCGCGATAGCCGAACAGCTCGCTCTCGATCAGGCTCTCGGGGATCGACGCGCAGTTGATGGCCACGAACGGCTTGTGCCGACGCTGACTGGCCTGGTGCACGGCCTGGGCGAACGCCTCCTTGCCGCAACCGGTCTCGCCGCACAACAGCAGCGGTACGTCACGCTCGAACACGCGCACGGCGCGGTGCAGATCCTGCGCCAGCGCCGGGTCCAGCAGGCAGATGCCCGCAGGCGTCGCACGCCGGACCTCAGGCAGGCTCGCAGGCACCGCCCACGTCGAAGTACGCCCCTGGCCGCGCAGACTGGCAAAGACCTGGCGACCGTCGCGGGTATGCAACGGCCAGGCAGTACTGCCCTGGGGCGTGGCGCGGCCAAACAGCTCGTCGAGACTGCAGGCGAAGAACATTTCCACCGGCTTGCCGAGCATCCCGCCACGGATGGTGCCCAGCAAGTTAAGAGCACTCTGGTTGACCGCGCAGATCCGCCCGTTACCGTCGAAGGCCACCAGCCCTTCGCTGAACAGCCCAACCGATTCGGCCTGCAAATGGAAACGCAGCAGCCATTGATTCTCGAAATGACGCAGGAAGTAGCAGCTCTCGATCATTTTTGCCGAAAGATTGACCAGCGCCATGGTGTGGAACTGGCTCTGACGCGAGACATCCGGGCGCGCCGAAGACACATCGAGCACCGCCAGCAACTCGCCGTGCGGGTCGAACACCGGGCTGGCCGAACAGGTCAAGCCAGTGTGCCGGCCGCGAAAGTGCTCGCCCTGGTGGATGGTCAGCGCCTGGCGCTCGACCAGGCAGGTGCCGATGCCGTTGGTGCCTTCACTGGCCTCGCTCCAATCGGCGCCCAGCCACAACCCGGCACGCTCGAAGATACGCCGCTCGGTAGGCGCAGTAACGCAGTTGAGGATCACCCCGCGGGCATCGGTCAGCAACACCGCATGGCCGGCACCGGACAGCTGCTGGTGCAGGCTGTTCATTTCCGTGTCGGCGATTTGCAGCACCTGGCGCAGGCGCTCGCGGCTTTCCAGCAGGCGGCCATGCTCCAGCACGACGGGTGCCTGGGCCAGCGCCGGGTCCAGATGGTAGTCCTCCAGGCAGCGCAGCCAGGAGCGGGCGATCGACGGGTCGCTGCCCGGCCCGCTGGCCTGGCCACGGGCGACCGTGAGGACCTGGTGGGCGTGGCGGCTGAAGGCGTTGCTCTGCATCGTTCTTGTTCTCCGCAGATAGAGCGTCCCGCCAGCATCCTCCACCCATCGATGCATTGCAATGGCGCACTGACCGGCGAGTCATGAGTTGCGCCAACAGCGGTACAAACTGTCACACAGGGCGTGCCACAGTTGTCACACAAACCACTGCGCCAGCCATCAAGCACCGGCCAACCCCTTGATTTTAAAGGGTGCGACGGCACTGGCCCGACCTTTGCTCTACGCTTTTGAACTCCGCAACAAACACAATAGCCAGGAGACACACCATGCGTTACGCACATCCGGGTACCGAAGGCGCGAAAATCTCCTTCAAGAGCCGCTACGGCAACTACATCGGCGGTGAGTTCGTTCCTCCGGTCAAGGGTGAGTAC
>NZ_JBLUPY010000031.1:0-50082 GCF_048068215.1 Pseudomonas sp. NY15372 | reverse complement strand
TACTCGATACGATCAACAGGCTTAGCCGCATAACCTGAACCGCCGTGTACGGAACCGTACGCACGGTGGTGTGAGAGGACGACGGGTGAGAGCCCGTCTCCTACTCGATCCCAAAACACTTCCCTCTGTAGGAGCGGCCTTGTGCCGCGATGGGCCGCAAAGCGGCCCCTTTGTCACGAACGAACCCCACACTTCCAATGGTGTCGGAGAAAGAGCAGCCCGCCGACGCAAAACGTTTGCGATTCTGAAACAGCTGTGTAAAAAACGCCCGATCTGAGCGAGACCCTTGCCCGGTGGGCACCTCGCGTCGGAAACTGCTCCCTGTTCACAAGGTTATCCACAATAAATGTGGATAACCTTCCCTGCCGATATGGAGGCCCCATGAGCGCACCCTGGAATTTCGCCCGCTTCCTGCCCCTGGCCGAGCGCCTGCTCAGCCGCGGTCGGCTGCCGGCCTTGCTGTTCGCCGTGGCCCGCAAAGGGCCCAAGCTCGGCAAGCTACGTGAGGACGTTCATCTGCTCCAGGGCTTGTGCCTGGCCTGGTGGCGTGGCGAATACCGCGCTATCAGCCCCAAGGCGCTGGTCACCGTGGTAGCGGGCCTGCTGTATTTCGTCAGCCCCCTGGATGCCATTCCCGACTGGCTGCTGGGCGTTGGCTTTCTGGACGACATCGCCGTATTGGGCTGGGTACTCAAGGCTGTGGGCGACGAACTGAGCCGCTTCAAGGCCTGGCGCGACAGCCAGGCACCCGAGCGCCTGCGGGTGGTCGAACGCTTGCCGGACACCCCTGAAACACTGCGCCTGGAGCGCGGAGCGCCCTGAAATTGCCCTGGCCTGCGCATACGCCCGCGCTTGGACATATAATTGGCATAAGGATTATGCCTATGGATTACATGCAGTAATCCTACGTAAGGGGGTTGTATGGGTATTCAGGTCATCAGCCGGGACGGTCAGCCCGAGTATGCCGTGGTTCCGTGGGAACAGTACCAGGCATTGCTCAAGGCCGCGGGGCAGGCACCTGCCGAGGCACCAACGAACGAACCTGCAGTCGCCGCCGAGGCCCCGGTTCTGGCGGCATTGAGCGAATTGACGCACTTGCGCCAGGCCAAGGGCCTGGCGCCCGAGCAATTGGCGCGCAGCGTCGGCATCAGCCCGGCCTACCTGGCGATGATCGAGGCTGGCGAGCGCCAGCCGGATGCGGCGATCCTGCGCAGCCTGGCCTGGCACCTGGGCATCGCTGGCTGGAGCGAGCCGTCATGAGCCAGGTCAGGATCAGCCGCCAACACTGGGACAACCTGTTGAACGAGCTCGATCTGGCTCGCCGCCAACGCCATTTGCTCACTTACCGGGCGCTGATCGAACGCCTGCAATTGCCCAGCCCGGCGATGCAGACCCTTACCGCAGCCCTGGAATACCTGGCCGTGCTCGATGCTCGTGCCGAGCAGCCGCTGCGCAGCTCGCTGGTGATCAGCCAGGGCGCCAGCCGCCTGCCGCGTACCGGTTTCTTCGAATGCGTCGAGCGCCTGGGGCGTTTCTCCGGCCCGGTGGACGGGCTCGAGGCGGCGTCCTGGCATGCTTCGGAAGTGGTGCGGGTGTTCGAGTACAGTTACCCGGAACAGGCCTGAGCCAGGGGCTGCTGCGCAGGCCGATCGCGGCACAAAGCCGCTCCTGCAGGCCGACGCTCAACCCTGTAGGAGCGGCCTTGTGCCGCGATGGGCCGTAAAGCGGCCCCCATACGAAAAAGGGGCGAACATCTCGATGTCCGCCCCTTTCCCTTACCGCTCGATGTGCCTTCAGTGCTTGGCCACCTGCGAGTTCAAGCTCAGGTAGTCGAGCAGGATGCGCCCGGTCTCGGCCAGGTAGGCGTCGTCCTCGGGCTTGGTGTCCTCGTCCTCGATCGGCAGGGCATCCTCGTCTTCTTTCTTCAGCTCCTTGAGCGGCTCCTCGCCCTTGGCCTTGCGGCGAACGTTCTCCAGCGCCAGTTGCTTGGCCTCGATCGCATCGTGGCGTGCACGGCGTTCCTGCTCGTTGAGGCTGACGGTCTTCTCGTTCATCAGCTTCTGAGTCAAGGCCAGGCGGTCACGGATGTAGGCGAACTCCGGGTCCTTGGCGCTGCGTGCGTCATGACGGGCCTTGAGCTCGGCCAGGAACGGCTTGAACGGGTCGACCGCAGGGCGTACCACCGGGCGGATGGTATCCCATGGCATGGCCTCGGGCAGGGCGCTCTCGCCGATTTCCTTGGTGTCGATGATCGACGGGTAGTCGATGTCCGGCAACACGCCCTGGTGTTGGGTGCTCTGCCCGGACACCCGGTAGAACTTGGCCAGGGTCAGCTTCAGCTCGCCATGGTTGAGCGGCTGGATGGTCTGCACGGTGCCTTTGCCGAAGGTCTGGCCGCCGATGATCAGCGCGCGGTGGTAGTCCTGCATGGCACCGGCGAAGATCTCCGAGGCCGAGGCCGAGAGGCGGTTGACCAGCAATGCCAGTGGGCCCTTGTAGAAGGCGCCGGGGTTCTCGTCCTCGAGCACGTCGACGCGGCCGTCGCTGTTGCGCACCAGCACCGTCGGGCCTTTCTCGATGAACAGGCTGGTCAGTTCGGTGGCCTCCTGCAGGGAGCCGCCGCCGTTGTTGCGCAGGTCGATGACCACGCCGTCGACTTTTTCCTTCTGCAGCTCGGTGAGCAGTTTCTTCACGTCGCGCGTGGTGCTCTTGTAGTCAGGGTCGCCCGCGCGGTAGGCCTTGAAGTCCAGGTAGAAGGCCGGGATCTCGATGATGCCCAGCTTGTAGTCGCGCCCGTCCTGCTTGAGCTTGAGCACCGACTTCTTGGCCGCCTGCTCCTCGAGCTTGACCGCTTCGCGGGTGATCGACACGATCTTGCTGGTCTGGTCGTTCGGCGCATTGCTGGCCGGGATGATTTCCAGGCGTACCACCGAGCCTTTCGGGCCACGGATCAGCTTGACCACTTCGTCCAGGCGCCAGCCGACCACGTCGACCATTTCCTTGTCGCCCTGGGCCACGCCGATGATCTTGTCGGCCGGTGCCACCTGCTTGGTCTTGGCGGCCGGGCCTGCCGGCACCAGGCGCACGATCTTGACCTGGTCGTTGTCGCTCTGCAGCACCGCACCGATGCCTTCGAGCGACAGGCTCATGTTGATGTCGAAGTTTTCCGCGTTGTCCGGCGACAGGTAGTTGGTGTGCGGGTCGTAGGACTGGGCGAAGGTATTGATATAGGCCTGGAAGATATCCTCGGCACGGGTCTGGTCCAGGCGCGACAGCTGGTTCTTGTAGCGCTTGGTCAGGGTTTCCTGGATCTGCTTGGGATCCTTGCCGGCGAGCTTCTGGCGCAGCACTTCGTCCTTGACGCGTTTGCGCCACAGGTCATCGAGCTCGGCCTCGTTCTTCATCCACGGCGCATCCTCGCGGTCGACCAGCAAGGTTTCCTTGGTGGTGAAGTCCATCTTGTCCACGCCCTTGGCCAGCTCGGCCAGGGCGAAGTCCAGGCGCGACTTCACGCGGTCCAGGTAGCGCTTGTAGATGGTGAAGCCAGGTTCGAGGTTACCACTCTTGAGGAAGTCGTCGAACTGTGTCTTCCACTTATCGAACTGGGCGATGTCAGCGGCGGTGAAATAGCTGCGCGAGGGGTCGAGCAGCTTGATGTAGCTGTCGTAGATGATGATCGAACGGGCATCGTCCAACGGCGGCTTGCTGTAGTGGTGGCGCTTGAGCAGCTCCACCACGTTCAGGCTGGCGACGATCTCGTCACGGTCAGGCTGCAGGCTGTCCCACTTGTTGGCGGCCGCCGCATTACCACCGAGCGTGAGGCTGCCGAGGCCGATCAGGAGGGCGAGGGCAGTGCTGGGCAGGAAATGCTTCATGCTGATTCGACGTAAAGGCAATTGATCACGCATAGTAGGCCGTCTTTTCCGTTCGCCGGTTCCACAAGAGCCGGACGCATACTGCAAAAAGCCCGGGACATGGCGATCCCGGGCTCAGTCATGACTCAACTATGGAGGCACTGTGAAGGCATTGCAAGGCGTTGACGGACATGTGGCCTGGGTCGAAGCCGAGCGCCCGACCTGTGACGCGGGCCAGGTGCGCATTCGTGTGGCTGCTGCGGGACTCAACCGCGCCGACCTGCTGCAGATGAAAGGTCTTTATCCACCGCCGCCAGGCGCCAGCCCCTACATGGGCCTGGAGTGCGCGGGGGTGATCGAGGAAGTGGGCGCCGGTGCCGACTGGCGCGTGGGCGACCGGGTCTGCGCGCTGCTGGCCAGTGGCGCCATGGCCGAGGAAGTGGTGGTCGATGCCCGTCACGTGCTGCCGGTGCCCGAGGGCCTGAGCTTGCACGAGGCGGCGGGGCTGCCCGAGGTGTATGCCACGGCCTGGCTGAACATCTTCCAGCTCGGCGCGGTGAAGGCCGGCGAGAAGGTGCTGGTGCACGCCGGGGCCAGCGGCGTCGGCTCGGCGGCGATCCAGCTGTGCAAGGCGTTCGGCAATCCGGTGTGGGTCAGTGTCGGCTCGCAGGATCGCCTGGCGTACTGCCAGGCACTCGGGGCTGCCGGTGGCGTGGTGCGCAACGAGAACCTGGACGACCTGAAAGCGTTCGGGCCCTTCGACGTGATCCTCGACCCGGTGGGCGCCAGCTACGGGGAGTTGAACCTCGAGCTGCTGGCCCGCGACGGGCGCTGGGTGATCATCGGCCTGATGGGCGGGCGCAAGTTCGAACTGGACCTGGCGCAAGTGCTGGCCAAACGCGCGCAGGTCACCGGCTCGACCTTGCGTAATCGCGATGATGCGTTCAAGGGCGAGTTGCTGCGCGAGCTGATGCAGCAGGTATGGCCGTTGTTCGGCGAAGGGCGGTTGTCGCCGCAGTTGGTCGACACCTACCCGGTGGCGTTTGCCGAAGCGGCGTATGCGGAGCTTGCGAGCAACCAGGTGTCGGGCAAGCTGGTGCTGGTGATCGACCAGAGCTTGGTTTGAGGCTGCGGGGGGCTGCTTTGCAGCCCTTTCGCGGCGCAAGGCCGCTCCTACAGGCGACCCCGCACTTTCTGTAGGCCGCGAATGGGGCGCAAAGCGCCCCCGGGAATCTCAGCTCCAGCTCAGAATCGGCCAGCCATTGATCTCGGCATGCTCGCGCAACACCGGGTCCGGGTTGACTACATGGGGGTAGTCCACCTTCAGCAGCAACGGCAGGTCATTGCGCGAGTCGGAATAGAAACTCGCCCCCTCCAGGTTCTCTTGCTCCTGGTCCAGCCATTCCATCAACCGGGTGATCTTGCCTTCGCGGTACGTCAGCACCCCATGGGTCTTGCCGGTATACACCCCGTTCACCGCCTCCAGTTCGATCGCCAGGTATTCATCCACCCCCAGCCGCGCCGCGATCGGCCCGACCAGGTGGGTGCCCGAGGCGGAAATGATCAGGATCCGGTCACCGCGCTTGCGGTGTTCGGCGATGCAGCGGCAGGCGTCACCGTAGATGATCGGCTCGATCACATCCTCGACCCAGGGTTCGACCAGGTGCTCCACCTCCTCGAGGGTGCGCCCAGCGATCGGCTCCAGGCTGAAGGCCATGTACTCCTCCATCTTCAGGTGACCCTTGCCGTAGGCCTCCATCAGCTCCTGGTCGCGGCGCAGGAAGTCCTTGCCGTCCACCCAGCCCAACTGGGCCATCTGTTTGCTCCACAACGAGGCGCAGTCGCCGTGGATGAGGGTTTCGTCCAGATCGAAAATTGCCAATGCCATTGCGTGTTCTCCTAATGCCCTGTCTTCTCTATTTGGCGAGTGACTTGGATGTTCGGCCAAGGCGCCGCCCAAAGTGAACAGCTTATTTCCGAGACAGGACACTAGGCCACTTCTCGTAGCGCCGTGGGGTCGATCGACAAGGATACCCGTTGCCCGTCGGCGTGCAGGTCGGCCGAGGAGCGATTGAGCACGTCCACGACCAGCTCCACGCCGCGTATTTCCACACGATAACGGATGACGTTGCCCAGCAGGCTGTGGCCGCGCACCTGGGCTTCGAGGTTGCCTTCCAGGTGCAGGCTGATGGCCTCCGGGCGGATCGCCAGACGGCTGGCCACGGGGCGCTGCAACAGGCGGCTGGCGGTGTCCGGCTCGAGCAGGTTGTAGTTGCCGATGAAGCCTGCGGCGAACAGGTCGACGGGCGCGGTGTAGAGGGTTTCGGCATCGCCACTCTGGACGATGCGGCCCTGGTTCATCAGGAAGATGCGGTCGGACATCGTCAGCGCTTCCTCCTGGTCATGGGTGACGAAGATGGTGGTCAGCCCCAGCTCGCGCTGGATGGCGCGGATCTGCTCGCGCAGGTGTTTGCGGATGCGTGCATCGAGGGCCGACAGCGGCTCGTCGAGCAGCAGCAGGCGCGGGCGGGTGACCAGCGAGCGGGCCAGGGCCACGCGTTGGCATTGCCCGCCCGACAGCTGGTGTGGGTAGCGCCCGGCGAAGCTGGACAGTTCCACCAGCTCCAGGGCTTCGCGCACCCGCGCCTGGCTCTCGTCGGCCTTGGTCTTCTGCATGCGCAGGCCGAAGGCGACGTTCTGCTCCACGGTCATGTTAGGGAACAGCGCATAGCTCTGGAACACCATGCCGATGCCGCGTTTCTGTGGGCTGAGCGGTACCAGGTCCTGGCCGTCGAGCAGGATGCGGCCGCTGTCCACCGGGGTCAGCCCGGCGATGCAGCGCAGCAGGGTCGACTTGCCGCAACCGGAAGGGCCGAGCAGGGTGACGAACTCGCCGCGTTCGATCTGGCAGTCGATGTCATGGAACACCGGGCTGCCGGCATAGCTTTTGTGCAGTTTCTGTACGCTGACGAAGCTCATGTCAGGATTTGTCCTTGTTCAGGCGATTGGCGACCCAGGTCAGCACCAGCACGAAGGAGAAGTAGGAGATTACCAGCGCGCTGTTGAAATGACCGCTGCTGTTGCGCATGTTGTTCAGGTACACCTGCAAGGTCTCGTAGCGGGTCCCCACCAGCAGGTTGGCGAAGACGAACTCGCCGAACAGGAACGAAAACGACAGCAGCAGCGCCACCATCAGGCCCTTGCGCAGGTTGGGCAGCACCACCAGCAAGGCTGCTTGCCAGGTGCTGGCGCCCAGCAGCTGGGCGGCGTCCATCAAGTCGCGCAGGTTGATCGCCTGCAGGTTATTGGTGATGGCCCGGTACATGAACGGCAAGGCGATGGTGAAGTAGCAGCCGATGAGGATCCACGGTGTGCCGACCATGGCCATCGGCCCGCTGCCGTACAGCTGCAAAAGGCCCACCGAGGACACCACCGGCGGCACCGCGAAGGGCAGCAGGATGAGGATGTTCATCAACGCGTCCAGGCGCGGGAAGTGGTAGTGCACCACGAACAACAGCGGCAGGATCAGCACCACCGACAGCACCAGCGCGCCGACGCATACCAGCAGCGACTGGCCGAAGGCCGCCAGGAAGCGCGGCTCGCTCCACAACGCCAGGTACCACTTGAAGGTCAGGCCGCTGGGCAGCAGGCTCGCCGACCAACTGGTGGCCAGGGAGTAGAGCAGGGTGCCGGCCAAAGGCAGCAGCAGGATGATGAACAGCAGGTACACCACCATACGGTGGTAGAGGCTGCCGCGAGGTTCAGCGCGCATGGTAGCTCCTCTTCAGCAACCATTGATGGACCACCGTGACCAGCGTCATCAGCCCCACCAGCACCATTGCCAGGGCGCTGGCCAGGTTCGGGTCGAGGGTGATGTCGCCGGCCACCAGGGCGGCGATGCGGATCGGCAGCACGTTGAAGTTGCCGGTGGTCAGGGCATAGACCGTGGCATAGGCGCCCAAGGCGTTGGCCAGCAGGATGACGAAAGTGCCCAGCAATGCCGGCGCCAGCACCGGCAGGCCGATATGCCGCCAGTACTGCCAGTGGCTGGCGCCCAGCAATGCCGCGGACTCGCGCCAGTCTTCACGCAGGGCATCGAACGCCGGGTAGAGCAGCAATACCCCCAGGGGGATCTGGAAGTAGGTGTACACCAGGATCAGCCCGCTCTTGGAATAGATGCTGAAGTCTTCCAGCAGGCCGGCCTGCTTGAGCAGCAAGGTCAGCGCGCCGTTGAAACCCAGCAGGATGATGAAGGCGAACGCCAGCGGTACCCCGGAAAAATTGCTGGTCATGTTGGCGAAGGCGCTGACGAAGTCGCGCAAGCGCGAGTCCACCTGGCGCAGGGAGTAGGCGCCGAGGGTGGCGATGACGATGCCGAACAGGCTCGACCAGAAGCTGATCTCCAGGCTGCGCTGCAGTGCCTGCAGGTAGAACTTGGAGGCGAACACCTTGCTGAAGTTGGCCAGCCCCCAGCCGCTGTCGCTCTGCAGGCTGTTGATGGCCACCCAGGCCAGCGGGGCGATCTGGAACACGAGGAAGAACAGGGCGAACGGCAGCAGGCAGAGCAGGGCCAGGTAGCGGCCGCGAGGGCGGGCATTCACTTGAGCAGCTCCCGGCAGACCGCTTTGTCGTGGGCAGCGCCCAGCAGTTCGCAGATCGTGCCGCACAGCTCGGTCTGCAAGGGCTTGGCCGCCGGGTCCAGGCTGAACGCCTCGCCGAACACGAACAGCGGCACTTCGCGCTCCTCGGCCAGCAGGCCGTTGTGCGAACGGTCGTTGTTCATGCCGTGGTCGGCGGTCACCAGCACCTGGTAGCCCTCTTCGAGCCAGCGCGGCAGGTAGTCGGCCAGAAGAATGTCGGCGCTGCGCGCGGCGTTGCGGTACTGGCTGCTGTCCAGGCCATGGCGATGGCCGGCGTCGTCGATGTTCATCGGGTGTACCAGCAGGAAGTTGGGGGCGTGGCGACGGCGCAGGTACTCGGCATCGGCCAACAGGTGCGAGTCGGGGTAGTGGTCGGCGTAGTAGAACAGCCCATGCTGGATGGGCAGCTTCGGCGCATGGGTGTGGCGGTCGCGCAGCGGGTCGAAGGGCGAGCGGTTGTACAGCTCGCTGATCCAGTGGTAGGCCGCTGCCGCAGTGCCCAGGCCCGCTTCGCGGGCATAGTGGAACACGCTGCGTTGGGTGGACAGGCGGCTGACGTTGTTGTGCACGATGCCGCTGTCGATGGGGGCCACGCCGGTGAGGATGCATTCGTACAGCGGCCGCGACAGCGAGGGTAGCTCGCATTCGACACGGTACAGCGCGGCACGGTCGGCCTCGACGTAGGCATGCAGATGGCCCATGGCGTGGTGGGCGACCTGGTGGTTGAGGCCATCGAGCAGGACCAGGATGACGTTGTGGTTCATGTATAGCTCCGAAGAACGTTTGTGGGGCCGCCGTGCGGCCCATCGCGGGACAAGCCCGCTCCCACAGAACAACGCATAACGGTTTGATGTTGCGGACCCTTGTGGGAGCGGGCTTGCCCCGCGATCGAGGGCGCAGCCCTCGCTTCATTCCATCTCGATGATCACTTGCTCCTGCCACATCTGCGGCAGTTTCTTCGATGTGGCCTCCCAAGCCTCGGCATTCTTGATCGGCTGCGCCGCGCCGTATTGCTCGTTGGGCAGCAGCTTGGCCTGCACCTCGGCCGGCAGCTTCAGGTGCTCGGCGCGGATCGGCCGGGCGTGGCCGATGGCCAGGTTGGTCTGGCCGGCGTCGCTGAAGATGTACTCGCGGGTGAGCTTGGCGGCGTTGGGGTGCTTGGCGTACTTGTTGATGATGGTGGTGTAGCCGGAGATCACCGAGCCATCGGAAGGGATCAGCACTTCGAAGCGCTTGGGATCGATCTGCTCGCGGTAGCTCAGGCCGTTGAAGTCCCACACCACGCCGACTTCCACCTCACCCTTCTCCAGGGTCTGGATGGTCGGGTTGGCCAGCGACAGGCGCTTTTGCTGGGCCAGTTTGGTGAACAGCTGCAGGCCCGGCTCGATGTTGCTTTCGTCGCCCTTGTAGGCAATGGCGGCGGCCAGCACGCCGTTGGCGGCCTGGGCGGCGGTGCCGACGTCACCGATGGCGACCTTGTACTTGCCTTTTTCCAGGTCGTGCCAGGTCTTCGGGCGTTCGCTTTCCTTGACCAGGTCCTTGTTGATGATGAAAGCGATGGTGCCGGTATAGGCCAGGGCCCAATGGCCATCCTGGTCCTTGGCCCAGGTCGGTACCTGGTCCCAGGTGCTGGGCTTGTAGGGCTGGGTCACGCCCTTGGCGGCGGCGATGGGGCCGAAGGCGGCGCCCACATCACCGATGTCGGCGCTGGCGTTGTCCTTCTCGGCGTCGAACTTGGCGATTTCCTGGGCCGAACTCATGTCGGTGTCGCTGTGCTTGAGGCCGTACTTATTGGCCAGGTCCGCCCAGGTGCCTTTCCAGTTGGCCCAGGCATCGGGCATGCCCACGCTGTTGATCACTCCTTCCTTGCGGGCGGCCTCTTCCAGGGCCTTGAGGTCGGTACCGGCGGCCATGGCCGAGGTGCACAGGGCGATGGTCGAACCGAGCAGTGACGCCATGAAGAACGTTTTCATCCGAAGCTCCTTTGTAGGGCCTTGCAATGGGTGATGAAGGAAACCTTTGCTTGCGAACGTTTGGTCTAGGTCAGCAAACCTCGAGCCAAGGTAGGCCGGTTGCGTGACAGTTTGATGTAAGGCCTGGGCGGACAGGCGCCTCCCGAGGCCCTGGAAGTACAGCGTAGACCAGATCCCAGGCCTTGATTCCCAAGGCCTTGCCCTGTCCTGGCTGGTGCTGGCACGAGGGCTTTGTCACAGGATGTTCATGGGCTGTGCCTAGGCTTGCGCTAATCTCCAATGGCCCTTTTCTGGGGCTGGACTAGTCCAGATAGGTAACCTTCGATGCAGTCGACGCCACCGCGCGCGGTAACAGCCATCTGCCATGCCTTGCAGGAGCAGATCGAACACGGCCTGCTGGCGCCGGGCGGTAAGCTGCCGGCCGAGCGCAAGTTGAGCGAGGTGTTCGATACCACGCGTATCACGTTGCGCGAGGCGCTGGTGCAGTTGGAGGCACAGGGGCTGATCTACCGCGAGGAACGCCGGGGCTGGTTCGTGGCGCCCGAGCGGCTGACCTACGACCTGGTCGAGCGCAGCCATTTCCATGCCATGGTGCGCGACCAGGGGCGGGTGCCCGGCACCGAGCTGTTGTCGGCGCGGTTGCAGCCGGCGCCGGCGGCGATCTGTGCGCGGCTGGGGTTGCCGGCGCTGTCGAGCGTGGTGCGTATCTGCCGCTTGCGGCGCATCGATGGGCGGGCGGTGCTGTATGCCGAGCACTACCTCAACCCGCGGTTTTTCCCCGGCATCCTGGAACAGGACCTGGGGCAGTCGCTGACCGAGATCTATGGGCGGGTGTATGGCATCCAGTATGGGCAAGTATGCTTCGAGATCTTGCCGACGGCATTGCCGGTGGAGGCGGCCAGTGCCTTGAAGGTGTCGGCGGGAAGCCCCGGGTTGCATATCACCCGAGTCAACAGTGACCAGCATGGGCACCTGATCGACTGCGACCTGGAGTACTGGCGGCATGATGCCATTCGCATCCGCGCCCAGGCGGGTTGATCAGGGTTTTTGGGGCTGCTTTGCAGCCCATCGCCGGCAAGCCCCACCACCCCGAACGCATCGGCCTAGCGTCATAGGCTATCCCTGTGGGAGCTGGCTTGCCGGCGATAGGCCCTAACTGGCGGAACCGGCTTCTGCCATCCCGCCACCCCCGGCCGTCACCACCTGCACCGACAACCGCGGGGTCGCCAGATCCAGCCCGGCTTCATCCAGCTGTCGCTTCAAGGCCAGGTTGAACGCCCGCGACACCTCCCATTGCTTGATCGGCGCTGTCTTGAACCGTGCCCGCAAGATCGCCGAGCCCGACTCGAAGCTCTCCACCCCCTGCAGTTCCAGCGGCGACCAGATATTGCGCCGCATCAGCGGGTCGTTGCGCAGCTTTTGCCCCACCTCGCGGATCAGCGTGATGGCCTGGTCGATGTTCATGCTGTGCGGGATCGCCACGCGGAAGATCGCGTAGCCGAACTCGCGCGAGTAGTTCTTGATGCTCTTGATCTCGCTGAAGGGAATGGTGTGCACGATCCCGTCGATATCCCGCAGGCGCACGGTGCGGATGGTCAGCCCCTCCACCGTGCCCAGGTGGCCGCCGACATCCACGTAGTCGTCGATGGCCAGGGAGTCCTCGATGATGATGAACAGCCCCGTGATCAGGTCCGCCACCAGCGACTGGGCGCCGAAACCGATGGCAAGGCCGATGACACCGGCACCGGCCAGCAGCGGCGTGACGTTCATGCCCATGTTGGCCAGGGCGACGATCACCGCGATGATGAAGATCGCCACGAACATCACGTTGCGAATCAGCGGCATCATCGTCTGCGCGCGGGCATTGGCCAGGCCGCGGCGCGAGCGCACCAGGGCATGGTGCACGGCGGTGTCGGCGAGGATCCACACCAGCCAGGCGGCGATCAAGGTCCCGGCCAGGCCCAGCACGCGCACGCTGACCTCATGCCCGCTGCCCTCGGCGAAATTGATCATCGACAGCCCCCAGACCCGCAGGCCCAGTTCGATGAATACCAGCCAGATGAACAGGTGCACCAGCGCATAGGCAAAGTTGCGCAGGCGTTCGGCATAGACTTCCTGGCGCCGGCTGGCCCGCTTCGGGTTGGCGGCGTGGCGGCGCACCAGGCCGTTGAGCACCATGCACACCACCACCAGCACCGTGCACATCAGCGACTGACGCAGGGCCGTGCTGGTGTCCCCGGCGGAGACGAAGGTGGCGAACAGCGAAATCGCCACCAGGATCAACGCCGGCACGAACCAGAAGCTGCCGAGGATCTCGATGGTGTCGCTCAGGGTGCGGCGGGTCAGGCGACGCGACAGCGGTTGGTTGCGGATCAGGTGGGCGATGGGCCGGCGAAAGCGCAGGATGAACAGGCCTGTGCATACCGCCGCCACCACGTTGGCCAGGGTCGCCAGGGCATGGGCCAGGTGGCTGCCCAGGGCGGTGGTCATGCGCGGGTCGCTCATCGCCTCGCCGAACGCGGCGAAGCTGCCGATCAACCACAACGGGCGGAATGCCTGGTGTCGCAGGATGTGCAAGGCCCGGTGGCGATGGGGGCCATCGAGCAGCGAGAAGGCGATCACGCAGATCGCCGAGAACAGCGTGCCCACCACCAGGGCATAGGCCAGCACCATGGCCAGCGACTTGCCCAGCGAGGAGGGCAGGGCGAAGCTCAGGTACACGGTGAACACCAGGGCAACCAGCCACGGGCCCAGCTTGCGCAAGGCGAAACGCACCAGGTCCCAGGTCCGCGGGTGCTGGGGCAGCTCTTCGGTGAGGCCGAAACGCAGGCGCACCCGATGGCCGATCCAGTTGAAGACATAGGCCAGCAGGCTCCAGACCGCGATGATCGCGGCAAAGCCGAACAGGATCGCCGGCCATTGATGCACCGGCACCACTAGCGCTGCCAACTCGTCCTGGGCCTGGTCGATTTCCATCGACCAGCGCCGGAACGGGCTGGCCTCGCCGCTGAACTGTTTCTCCAGGTCATGCAGTGCGCCGCCGATCAGCCCCAGCACGCCTTGCTCGGCGCTGGGCTGCGACTGTTTGGCGGCATCGCGCAGCTTCTTCAGGTCATTGAGCAACTGGGTACGCTGTTGGTCGTTCTCCAGGCTCTTGATCACCTCGTCCAGCGATTGGCCCAGAGGCTCCGTGGCCTGCGGCTGCGCAGGCTTGCCCGCACCGAGCAGGCCGGGCAGGCCGGCGGCCTGTACGGGGGCGATGAAGAGAAACAGCAACAGGGCAAGGCAACGCAGGAGGGCAGGCACCGAAAATCTACCTCAGGGCAAACGATTGCCGGAGTGTAGAGGATTTTTCAGGCCAGTTTCGCGAGGATCTTCCAGCACATGATGCCGAAGATGCCGAGGGTGCCGACCCACATCATCAGCACGCCGACATTGCGTTCGCGCAGGCTGAAGCCGATGGTCAGCAACAGCAGGCCGACGAACACCGGCAGGAACAGGGAAAGGAACGGCGACATGGACAGGCATCCTTCTGCATCAGGGCTATGTAACAAGCATAGCGGGTTGGGCTGCAGGAGGATTGATCAATGGCAGGGTTTGGCGTTTGCCTGGTCCGGCCCTATCGCCGGCAAGCCGGCTCCCACGGGTGGGGCAGCGGTGACGATAGGGCCCGGTCAGGCAAACCCAAAAGCTTACGGCAACTCGCGACTGCGATAGAACGCCGTCAACACCTTCACCAGATGCGCCAGGTCCTGGCTGCCGCACAGCTCGCGAATCGAGTGCATGGCGAAGGTCGGCAGGCCGATGTCGACGGTGCGCACGCCCAGGTGGCTGGCGGTGATCGGGCCGATGGTCGAGCCGCAGCCCATGTCGCTGCGCACCACGAAGCTTTGCACCGGCACTTCCTCGGCCATGCACAGGTGGCGGAAGAACCCGGCGGTCTCGCTGTTGGTGGCGTAGCGCTGGTTGTTGTTGACCTTGATCACGGGCCCGGCGTTGAGCTTGGGCCCATGGTTGCCGTCATGCTTGTCGGCGTAGTTGGGATGCACGCCGTGGGCGTTGTCGGCCGACACCAGCAGCGAACGCTGGATAGTGCGCACGTAGTCGTCGCCGTCGGGCAACAGGCGTTGCAGGGTCTGTTCGAGCATCGGCCCGTCGGCGCCACAGGCCGAGCAGGAGCCGACCTCTTCGTGGTCGTTGCACACCAGCACGCAGGTCTCGTCGCTGTCGGCGGTCAGCAGCGCCTGCAGGCCGGCGTAGCACGACAGCAGGTTGTCCAGGCGGGCACCGGCGATGAAGTCGCCGTTCAGGCCGATCAGTGCGGCGTCCTGGGTGTCGTAGAAGCTCAGCTCGTAGTCCAGCACCACGTCGGCATTGAGGTCGTGCTCGCGGGCCAGCTGCTCGGTGAGCAGGGCGCGGAAGTCGACCCGCTCGTCACCGGCGACCTGGGCCAGGATCGGCGGCAGCTCGGTCTGCGGGTTGATCATCCAGCCTTCGTTGGCGGTGCGGTTGAGGTGGATGGCCAGGTTGGGGATCACCGCGATCGGCAGCTTGAAGTCCACCAGCTGGCTTTCGACCTTGCCGTCGCGGCGGAAGGTGACCCGACCGGCCAGGGACAGGTCGCGGTCGAACCAGGGCGCCAGCAGGGCGCCGCCGTAGACTTCGACGCCCAGTTGCAGGAAGCCGTGGCGCTGCAACTCGGGCTGCGGCTTGACCCGCAGGCACGGGCTGTCGGTATGGGCGCCGACCATGCGGATGCCACCGAGCAGGGGCGATTGCTTGCCCAGCTTGATGGCGATGATCGAGGAGTCGTTGCGGGTGACGTAGTAGCGGCCACCGGGCACCGTGGCCCAGCTGTCGCGTTCGTCCAGGCGCTGGTAGCCGGCGGCCTCCAGGCGCTGGGCGAGGCTCGCGGTGGCATGGAAGGGCGTCGGGGAGGCCTTGAGGAAATCGATCAGGCCAGCATTCAGGGAATCGCGCATAACTCACTCCAGACAGCAGTGGCGCGAGTTTAGCGCAGTTGCCTGAAGATTTGTGTCGGCCTCATCGCGGGACAAGCGCCCACAGAGGAAGTGCTATCCCTCTGGGGGCCGGCTTGCCGGCGATTGGGCTGATGCAGGCCGCAGAAGCCTCAGAACGGCGCCGGGCACTCGAACTTCAGGCGCTCCCCGGATACCGGGTGGGTAAAGCTCAGCATCGAGGCATGCAGGCATAGCCGTTCATGGGCCGCCAGCGCCTCGGGGTTGGCATACAGCCGGTCGCCCAGCAACGGGTGGCCGATCGACAACATGTGCACGCGCAACTGGTGCGAACGCCCGGTGATCGGGGTCAGCTCTACTCGGCAGTGGTCGGCGCAACGCTCGAGCACACGCCAGAAGGTCAGGGCATGCTTGCCTTGTTCGTGGTCCACCACATGGCGAGGCTTGGTCGGCGGGTCGTAGCGCAGGGGCAGGTCGATGCTGCCGCTGTCCAACGCCGGCTGGCCCCAGCACAGGGCGGTGTAGGCCTTCTCGGTCTCGCGGTCATGGAACTGGCGCGACAGCTCACGATGGCTGTCGGCGTCGCGGGCCAGCAGGATGATGCCGGAGGTCTCCCAGTCCAGGCGGTGGACGATCAGGGCATCGGGGTAGCCGTTTTCCTGCAGGCGGGTGATCAGGCAGTCCTTGTTGTCTTCGGCGCGACCAGGCACCGACAGCAGCAGGGTGGGCTTGTTGATCACCAGGATGGCGGCGTCCTCGAAGAGGATCTGGATGTTCGACAACGGCATTGTGGCGTGTTCTCGATAAACACTGTGGGAGCGGGCTTGTCCCGCGATTGCGTCAGCCGGGGCTTGCGCAATCGCGGGACAAGGCTGCTCCCACAGGGGTGACCCGATATGGCTGGATCAGCGATCAGGCAGGGTGATGTTCAGCTCCAGGATCGAGCAGCTACCCTGGTTCTCGAGTTCGATATGCACGTCGTCGCTGCCGATGTTCACGTACTTGCGGATCACTTCCAGCAGCTC
The DNA here is from genome assembly GCF_048068215.1 of Pseudomonas sp. NY15372. Taxonomy (NCBI): domain Bacteria; kingdom Pseudomonadati; phylum Pseudomonadota; class Gammaproteobacteria; order Pseudomonadales; family Pseudomonadaceae; genus Pseudomonas; species Pseudomonas sp. NY15372. Next base: position 33,611 of record NZ_JBLUPY010000031.1, on the reverse strand, counting down.
TTTCTGCAGGGCAGGCAGGTAATCCGGTTCGCTGCGCTGGCCGCGTTCGTGCGCCACGATGATCTGTAGACGCTCTTTCGCTACCGACGCGCTGCTTTGTTTCTGTCTGCCACGAAAGAAGTCAAAAAGGTTCATGGTTTACTTGCCTCCAAACAGGCGCGCGAAGAATCCTTGCTTCTGCACATCGATGAACCGCAGTGGCTTCTCTTTGCCCAGCAGGCGGTCGACGGTGTCGCTGTACGCCTGGCCGGCATCGCTCTGGTCGTCGAGGATGACCGGGATGCCCTGGTTGGAGGCCTTGAGCACGGCCTGGGATTCGGGAATCACACCCTTGAGCTTGATCGCCAGGATCTCTTCGACGTCGGCGATGCTGAGCATCTCGCCTTTCTCGACGCGCTCGGGGTGGTAGCGGGTGATCAGCAGGTGCTCCTTGATCGGCTCCTCGCCGTTCTCGGAGCGGCGCGACTTGCTCGACAGGATGCCCAGCATGCGGTCGGAGTCACGTACCGAGGACACTTCCGGGTTGGTCACCACGATGGCTTCGTCGGCGAAGTACATCGCCAGGTGCGCGCCTTTCTCGATACCGGCCGGGGAGTCGCAGATGACGTAGTCGAAGGTTTCCTTGAGCTCCATCAGCACCTTCTCGACGCCTTCCTGGGTCAGGGCGTCCTTGTCGCGGGTCTGGCTGGCGGCCAGCACGAACAGGTTCTCCAGGCGCTTGTCCTTGATCAGGGCCTGCTGCAGGTTGGCCTCGCCGTTGACCACGTTGACGAAGTCGTACACCACGCGGCGCTCGCAGCCCATGATCAGGTCGAGGTTACGCAGGCCGACGTCGAAGTCGACGATGACAGTCTTGTAGCCGCGCAGAGCGAGGCCGGTACCGATGGCGGCGCTGGTGGTGGTCTTGCCCACACCCCCCTTGCCGGAAGTAACCACGAGAATCTTGGCCAAGGTGTTTCACCCCTAAATAAAATGGGACAGCGGTCCCTGCAAATACGAAAAACGGCAACAAAGAAAAAAGTTGCGCTAAAAATGCCGGCAAGTATCCGTTAAAGACGGGTGATGTTCAACACATCGCCAGACAGGCTGATCTGCACGCCAGCTCCCCACAGCGGATCGCGACGCAGGTCCTCGCACACCTTGTACTGGCCGGCGATCGATACCATCTCCGCGGTCATCTGCTGGCAGAAGATGCGCGCCCGGGTATTGCCCTTGATGCCCGCCAGTGCGCGGCCACGCATGGCGCCGTACACATGGATGTTGCCGTCGGCGAGAAGTTCCGCACCTGGGCTGACCGAGGCGGTCACCACCAGGTCGCCGCCCTGGGCGTAGATCTGCTGGCCGCCGCGCACCGGCGCGGTGATGATGCGGGTGGGGCGCACTTCGGGTTCGACCGGTGGCGGCGGCGCGGGGGCGGGCTCGGGCTTCTTCACCTCGGGCTCCGGCTCCAGTGGTCGTTCGCGGGCACCGGAGGGCGGCAGCACCGGCAGATCGATGGCGATCGCCGCGGCGATGTCCTCGATGCGGCTGGCGCGCACGGCCAGGGTGCGCAGGCCGTGGTGGCGGCAAACGCGCATCAGGCCGGGCAGGTCGATGGCACCGCCGTCAGCCGACAGCTTGTCCAGCGCCAGCACCAACGGCGTGTTGCTGAAGAAATTGGGGGCCTGGGCCACTTTCGCCGCCAGTTGCAGGTCGAGGGCTTCGAGGTCGTTGCGCGCCAGTTCCAGCACGGTGATGGCAAGCATGCTGCCTTTGAGCTGGAATACGGGGGCGGTATCGGAGGTCTGGTTGAGGCTCATGGTCTGCATAGACGGCTTGTTGCGAAAAAAGTGCCCTGACTTATAACGATAAGACCCGTTGGCCGCAACCGCGGGCGAACCGATGTAGAATGCCCACCTTTGTCTTTCCGGAAGCTTCAATGGAACGCCCGCGTTTTCGTCTTTATTTCCTTCACCCACGGTTCTGGGGCCTGTGGCTGGGTCTGGGCCTGCTGTGGCTGGTGGCGCAGCTGCCGTACCGCGCGCTGCTGTGCCTGGGCCGCGCCCTGGGCGCGCTGATGTACCGGGTCGCCGGTGAGCGCCGGCGCATCGCCGCGCGCAACCTCGAGCTGTGTTTCCCTGAGCTTTCCGGCGACGAACGGCAGCGCCTGCTCAAGGAAAACTTTGCCTCCACCGGCATCGCCTTCTTCGAAATGGCCATGAGCTGGTGGTGGCCCAAGCCACGTCTGGCGCGCCTGGCCCACATCGAGGGCCTGGAGCACCTGCAGGCCGCCCAGCGCGAAGGGCAGGGCGCAATCCTCATGGCCGTGCACTTCACCACGCTGGAGATCGGCGCGGCGCTGCTGGGTCAGGCCCATACCATCGACGGCATGTACCGCGAGCATGGCAACCCGTTGTTCGACTACATCCAGCGCCGTGGCCGCGAACGTCACAACCTCGACTCGCTGGCGGTGGAGCGTGACGACGTACGTGGCATGCTCAAGCTGCTGCGCGGTGGCCGGGCGATCTGGTACGCCCCGGACCAGGACTACGGCGCCAAGCAGAGCCTGTTCGTGCCCCTGTTCGGCATCCCGGCGGCGACCGTCACTGCCACTACCAAGTTCGCCCGCCTGGGCAAGGCCCAGGTGATCCCCTTCACCCAGAAGCGCCTGGAGGACGGCAGCGGCTATCGCCTGGTGGTCCACCCGCCGCTCGAGGACTTCCCGGGCGAGACCGAGGAGGCCGACTGCCTGCGCATCAACCAGTGGGTGGAAAGTGTGCTGCGCGAATGCCCCGAGCAGTATCTGTGGGCGCACCGACGCTTCAAGTCGCGCCCGCCAGGGGAGCCGCGGCTGTATGACAAGAAAAAGCGCTGAGCGAGCTTGCCGGTGCCGGCTCCAACGCGGGGCAAGCCCGCTCCCACAGAGGCCTGGGTAGAACCCGTGGGAGCCGGCTTGCCGGCGAGAGAGCCTGGGTAGGCAGAACATCCCTTTCAGGAGAATTCCATGGCCCCACCCCGCACCACCGGCCTGATCCTCTCCGGCGGCGGTGCCCGCGCCGCCTATCAGGTAGGAGTGCTGGCGGGTATCGCCGAGCTGTTGCCGCCGGGTGCGGCCAACCCGTTCCCGGTGATCGTCGGCACGTCTGCCGGTGCCATCAACGCTGTCACCCTGGCCAGCGGCGCCACGCGCTTCACCGAGGCGGTGCAGCGTCTGACCACCTTCTGGCAGCATTTTCGCAGCCACCTGGTATTGCGCAGCGACTGGCCGGGGGTGATCCGCCAGGCCAGCCGCTTCGTCAGCCACAGCCTGCTGGGGGTCGGCGGCCAGGTGCCGGTGGCGCTGCTGGACAGCAGCCCGCTACGTGCCCTTCTGCAATCGCACCTGGACCTGGACGGCATCGCCCACTCCCTGGCGGCCGAGCAGTTGCGGGCAGTGGCCATCACCGCCTTCGGCTACGAGTCGGGCCAGGCGGTGACGTTCTACCAGGGGCGCGGTGCCATCGAGCCCTGGTTGCGCCATCGGCGCATCGGTGTGCCTACCTCGTTGACCATCGACCACCTGCTGGCCAGCTCGGCGATCCCGCTGCTGTTCGCCCCGGTCAAGCTCGACGAGGAATACTTCGGCGACGGTGCGGTGCGCCAATCGGCACCGATCAGCCCGGCGTTGCACCTGGGAGCTAGCCGGGTGCTGGTGGTCGGTGTCAGCGGCAACCCCCAGCGGCCTTCGGCGCCCATGCCGGCCCAGCGCGTGTTCAGCGGCCAGCAGCCGAGCCTTGCGCAGATCGGCGCTCACATGCTCAACAGCACCTTCATTGACAGCCTGGAAGACGACATCGAGCTGCTGCAGCGCCTCAATCACCTAAGTCATCTGATACCGGCGCACTTGGATGCCCGGCGCCTGGGGCTGGCGCCGATCGAGGTGCTGGTGGTGGCGCCCAGCCAACCGCTGGACGAAATCGCCGCCCGCCACCGGCGCGAGCTGCCGGCGGCGCTGCGCCTGTTCCTGCGCGGCCCGGGGGCGACCCGGACCAGTGGGGCCGGGGTACTCAGCTACCTGTTGTTCGAGGCCAGCTACTGCAGCGAGTTGATCGAACTGGGGCGCAAGGATGCCCTGGCCAAGCGGCGGGAGCTGTGCCAGTTCCTGGGATTATGAGGATGTTTTCGCGGGCCCAATCGCCGGCAAGCCGGCTCCCACAAGGATTGCGCCAGTTCTTGGACATTTCGCAAGACAGCGGGTTGCCTCGGCCCAATCGCCGGCAAGCCGGCTCCCACAAAGATCGCGCCAGTTCTTGGACATTTCGCAAGGCAGTTGCTTGCCCGGCCCAATCGCCGGCAAGCCGGCTCCCACAAGGATTGCGCCAGTTCTTGGACATTTTGCAAGACAGCTGGTTGCCTCGGCCCAATCGCCGGCAAGCCGGCTCCCACAAGGATTGCGCCAGTTCTTGGACATTTCGCAAGACAGCGGGTTGCCTCGGCCCGATCGCCGGCAAGCCGGCTCCCACAAAGATCGCGCCAGTTCTTGGACATTTCGCAAGGCAGTTGCTTGCCCGGCCCAATCGCCGGCAAGCCAGCCGCCTACAGGCGCGGCGGCATCTTTGAAAACAGCGCAGGACAGGTGGGAGCCGGCTTGCCGGCGATTGGGCCGCAGCGCGGCCCCATTACTCGGCAATCTGCAGCTTGCGCGCCTGGGTATACACGTACCGCACCTTCTCGTACTCGAACGGCGAATTGAGCTGCCCATAACGGAAGTTGGTGCTGTAGCGCTTGTCCACCGCCCGCAGCACGGTGATTTCCGGATGATCGCTACTGGCTTCGGCCACGTTGAGGAAGTTGGCCTCGCGCTCGCCCACGTAGTCCACCGCCAGCCCCGCGGTATCGCGCAGGTTCGAAGGCCCGAGGATCGGCAGCATGATGTATGGCCCGTCAGGTACACCGTAGAAGCCCAGGGTCTGGCCGAAGTCTTCGCTCTGGCGCGGCAGGCCCATCTTGGTCGCCGGGTCCCACAACCCGCCCACGCCAATGATGGTATTGAACATCAGGCGTGCGGTGATCTCCGCCGAACGCTTGGCCTTGAGCTGCAAGATACTGTTGAACAGGTTGGGTACATCGCCCAGGTTGTTGAAGAAGTTGGTCACCCCGGTACGCACGAAGCGCGGGGTGACGTAGCGGTAGCCGTCGACCACCGGCAGCATCACCCATTGGTCGAAGCGGTAGTTGAAGTGATAGATGCGCCGGTTCATCGATTCCAGCGGGTCGTACACGTTCAGCGCGGTGAGCGTCGAGCGCTCGAACTCGCGCTGATCCAGCCCGGGGTTGAATTTCAGCTCGCGCAGCGGGTCGAGAAAGCCGTCGGGTTCGGCCGTAGGCGCAGGCTTGTCGGCTTCGACCACGCTGGTGCGTGGCGCGGTTTCGGCCGCCAAGGCGTTGCCGGCGGCGAGCAGGGCGGTGACGAGCAGCAGTTTGTTAACCACGGAAGAACTCCAGCATCGCATCGCTATTGACGCGGTAGTTGAGGTTGCCGCAATGGCCGCCATGGGGGTACAGGGTCAGGCGATCGCCGAACACTTTGCGCAGGAAGCCGATGTCGCCAGGGCCGAGGATCACATCGTCAGCGTTGTGCATCACGGCGACCTTGGGGCTCTCGCGCAGGTAGTCGGCCAGGGCGTACAGGCTCACCTGGTCGATCAGCTGCAGCACGCTGCCGCCGTCGGTGCGGGCGCGCCACATGGGGATCACCTGTTCGGTGATGTAGCACTCGAAGTCGCATTGCAGGGCACGCTTGAAGAACGGCGTGAGGCTGCTGCCTTCGGTGATCGGGTACTTGGGCGGAGTGATCAGGCCGCGGTTGTTGACCAAGTCCGAGGTAAAGGCGATGTCGGCCGCCGAGAAGCGGAACGAGGTGCCGATGAGCATGGCCATCTGTTCGTTGGACAAATGCTGGCGGGACTTCTGGAAGTCGTACAGCAGCGCCTCGTTGAGGTCGATATAGCCCTTCTGCTGGAAGTACAGGGTCAGTTTTTCCAGCATCAGTTCGTAGAACGTGGTGCTGTGGTCGATGCCCTTGACGCGGGTCTGCACCAGTTTGTCCAGGTTGCTGACCGAGGTGTAGAGATTGACCGGTGGGTTGAGCAGCAGCACGCGCTTGAAGTTGAAGCTGCGCCGGGTTTCGTCCAGGTGGCTGACGAAGGCCGCATCGAGGGCACCGAGGCTGTAGCCGGTGAGGTGGAACTCGCTGACCGGCAGACGCGGGTGCTGGGCGCGCACGGCCTGCATCACGCGGTACAGGTCTTCGGCGTCGTCCTGGGTGATGCCGGGGGTGGCGAAGCGCGAGGCGGCGCTCATGAAGTCCCAGCTGGTGGGCGAGGACAACTGCACCACATGGAAGCCTGCCTGGTAGAACAGCTTCTTCAGGTATTCGTTGATGGTGCTGGAGTAGGGGGCTCCGGTGCCAGCGATGATGAAGATCAGCGGGGCCTCGTGGTCCTGGTAGGCCAGGCGGTACTTGAGTTTTTTCACCGGCCAGAAGTTGTCGGGCAGGGTGAAGGCGCGCTCCGGGCGCAGATTGAGGCTGTAGTCGGACTGGCTGATGTCCTCGTCGCTGGGCAGGGTAGGGCGCTGCTCCGGCGGCGTGGTGGCGATGGTCGCCTCGAACGGGTTGGTCAGTGGGTAGCCATAGCTCGCGGCGTCAATATCCTGCGCCGAAGCGGCCGCAGCCAGGAGCAGGCCACCGAACAGGGCAGCGAGGCGCAAGGGTCGAAGCATGGGATCCCCCAAAAATTACATAAGGCAAAGCGCTATCTAGGACCATGGTAAGGGCGGCAAAGTTGCCTGGTGTGCCTTTCTTTGTTACGCCAGATGTTGTCGCGAAGGTCTACGGCGCGGCAATGGAGCTTATTCGAACATAGCTGCAACTCACGGATTTTGCCTTGCATGGCGCTGCAGGCCGATTATGCTGGCGGCACGTTTCGACCTTCTGGAGGCTGTCATGTCCCGCGCGTTGCCCATCGTTGTCATGTTGCTGTGCCTGGCACTGTGGCTGGCGGCCAGTTATGGCGTGCGCTATGGGCTGATGGAAGATGGCCGTTGGGTGGGGCTGTGCAGCGTCCCAGGAGCCTATTGGCAATGCCAGGCCCGCTCGCTGTTGGGGCTGGGGATTCACCACCAGGTGCTGGGGTGGGCGGCGTTGGGCACCTCGCTGTTGGCCCAGGTGGTGCCGGGGCGTGGCGGTTGGTGGCTGGCGGTGCTGGGGCTGGTCTTCGGGGTGCCGGCGCTGGTGTTGTATACCGCGAGCCTGGCGGTATTCGCCATGGTGCTGGCGGGGTTGCGGTTGGTCAAGCACCCGGCCTGATGCCAGCACTGCCCCTCTGTGGGAGCCAACTGTCTTGAGTTGCTTGCCCCGGTCCTATCGCTGGCAAGCCAGCTCCCACAGGTACGGCGGTATCTCTGAAGACAGCGCAGGCCTGGTGGGAGCGGGCTTGTCCCGCGATTGCGTGCTCACGCCTTGCGCAAGCTGCGCCACAACGCCGCCACCATCATCGCGCTCACGATCGCCCACCCCCACGCCTGCTGGCTCGCCAGCCCTTCGATGAACAGCTGCGGCGCGATTCCCGCCCCGATGATGAACGCCAGCAAGGCCACCTCTGCCCGTGGCGCCGTCACCGGACGCAGCAGGTAGACCAACGCCGGCAGCACCAACGCCGGCGTGGGAAAGCTGCGATAGCGTGCATCGAACACCATCGCCAGCATGCTCACCGCTGCCGCGAAACCTGCGGCCAGCAACCACCACCCCGCCCGCTGCTCGAGCCAGGCGAACAGGCGCCGGCGCCAGCCATTACGCCCCGCCAGGGCCAGCGCCCCATGGGCCAGCACCACCAGGTTCAACCCGGCCAGCCCTGCCGCCCACACCCATTCGGCGGCAAAACGTGCGTGGGTGCGCATCAGCTCGCCCCACAGCCCCAGGCTGCCCGCGCCTACGGCCGCCAGCAGCGGCAACACCAGCGCTGCACGCCGGTTCGCAGGCTGGCCGGCCAGCAACAAGGTGACCACCATCAAGCCGGCGCCTGCCAGCCACCATTGGCGCCAGTAAGACAGGTTGCTCACCGGCCCTTCGAGCACGCCCTTGTCTTGCCGGTCGGCGTCGTACAGCCCCCAATAGCCGCCCACCGCACCTTCGCTGGCGCGCTTCCACGGCTGGTCGAAGGCCTCGATCAGGTTGTAGCGCCAGCCATTGGCCTCGGCCAGGGCGACGAAACCGCGAATGAACCGCGCCTCGTTGGCCCGGCTCGGCACGGCGGTCTCGCGCTGCCGGCCTTCGCTGGGCCAGCCGGTTTCGCCGATGAGGATGTCCTTGGGCGCGAAGCGCTGGCCGAACACCCGGCGCACCTCGGCCACATGGGCCAGGGCATCGTCGATACCGCGCGGGTCGTCCTCCCAGTAGGGCAGCAGGTGGATGGTCAGGAAGTCCACCGCCGGGGCTACCTGTGGATGCTGCAGCCAGAACTCCCAGACATCGGCGTAGGTCACCGGAACGTTCACCTGGCTTTTCACGCGGGCGATCAGGCCGGCCAAGCGTTCGCCGGTCACTTCCTTGCGCAGCAGCGCCTCGTTGCCGACGATCACCGCGGTGACCACGTCGGGGTTGGCGTTGGCCGAGGCGATCAGGGCGTCGATTTCCTTGTCGGTGTCCACCGGGTTGGCGTTGACCCAGGCGCCGAGCATCACCTTCAACCCATGTTTGCGGGCCAGGGCCGGGATGGCCTCCAGGCCTGTCATCGAGTAGGTGCGGATGCACTGGAATCGCTCAGCGAGCAGCGCCAAGTCGGCGTCCATGCGCGCCGGGCGCAGGCGAAACGGCTGGTCGAACGGCGATTGGTCCTTGTCGAATGGGGTGTAGGAGGCGCACTGCAGCTTGTGCGTCGGGCTCGCCGCGTCGGGCAGGTGCACCGGCCTGCCGAGCCCGTACCAGAGCGCACCGAGCCCGGCCAGGGCCAGCAGGCAGGCAAGCAGGTAGACAGACAGGAGGCGGGTGGCACGGGGCATCGGGCGGTCCATCATCGGCGGTAAAAGGCTAGATGATAGCCGCAAACGCTCTAGATCAAGCATCTACCATGCAAGGATCACGCAGGACCGGGAAAAGATGGCGCACTGATGGCGAAGTGCTGTCGCTGATCGTTCGATAAAGGTCGCGCACAGAGCAGGTGAGCTATTGTGTGAAGTTGATGATGCAACTTCCGAGACCTGACGAGGGGATGCTTTGATGAAAATGCGACGTTTCCTGGGAGTGGGTGCAGCCCTGGTATTGGCCATGAGCGCTGCGCAGGCAATGGCCAAAGAAGTAAGCATTGGTTATGTGGATGGTTGGTCCGACAGTGTGGCAACCACCTTCGTGGCCGCCGAAGTGATCAAGCAGAAACTCGGTTATGACGTGGACCTCAAGCCCGTCGCCACTGGCATCATGTGGCAGGGTGTGGCCACCGGCAAGCTCGACGCCATGCTGTCGGCCTGGTTGCCGGTCACCCACGGGGAGTACTGGAGCAAGAACAAGGACAAGGTGGTCGACTACGGCCCCAACTTCAAGGATGCAAAGATCGGCCTGATCGTGCCCGAATATGTGAAGGCCGCGAGCATTAGCGATCTGAAGACCGATGAAAGCTTCAAGCACAAGATCGTCGGCATCGACGCCGGCTCCGGCGTGATGCTCAAGACCGACCAGGCCATCAAGGACTACGCCCTGGACGGTTACAAGCTGCAGGCAAGCTCTGGCGCGGCGATGACTGCCGAACTGGGCCGTGCCTACGCCAAGCAGCAGTCCATTGCCGTGACCGGCTGGGTGCCGCACTGGATGTTCGCCAAGTGGAAACTCAAGTTCCTCGAGGATCCGAAGGGCGTCTATGGTGCCGCCGAGACCGTCAACAGCATCGGCAGCAAGGAGCTGGCCAGCAAGGCACCGGAAGTGGCCGAGTTCCTGAAGAACTTCCACTGGAACTCCAAGGATGAGATCGGCGAAGTCATGCTGGCCATCCAGGAAGGCGCCAAACCCGAAGCCGCTGCCAAGGACTGGGTCGCCAAGCACCCTGACCGCGTGAAGGAGTGGACCGGCAAGTAATCGCCGCATAACCCAATCGCGGGACAAGCCCGCTCCCACAGGCCTTGCGACTGCACCGGCTCTGTGGGAGCGGGCTTGTCCCGCGATTATGGCCTCAAAGCCACACTGCGTCCCAATGGGAGTACGCTCCAACCCGTCTGACCAAGCCTGCCCTGATGGGATTGGCAATGATGTAGCGCGCCACCCTCCGCACATCGTCGTCCCTGCGCAACGCCCTGTCCTGGTACCCAGGTTGCCAGATCCGTTCACGGTATCCCGCCTCGTACAGCCCACGACTGCTTCGCGACTTGAACCGGCGCATCAGCGCAGACAATGTCCCCGTACGCAGTTCGATAAGCCAATGGATATGATCGGGCATGATCACCCAGGCCAACGAGTGACAGGCTTTTTCCTCTTCGGCCTGGCGCAATTGGTGTATTGCCAAACGCGCGTAGTGAAAGTTCAAGAACAATGGCTTTCGTTGCAGGGTAGCGGTGGTCAGCAGGTAGAGCCTACCCGGCTCGGAGTAGCGGCCACAGCGCAGTAGCCTGGAGTGGGGGCGTTCCATGTCGGTTCCTTCGAGCAATGGTTATCCGAAAGATAGTTGCCAGGGGGGGCAATGACCGATCCGAATTTATTGCTGAATGTGCTGACGCAATCGCGGGGCAAGCCCGCTCCCACAGGTCCACCATTCCACAGGTCCACCATTGCCCTCAGGAGCGGCGGGGCACCCCTGTGTGCGGGCTTGTCCCGCGATTGGGCTATTGGGGTTGTTACCAATCCTGCAAAACACTTTCTCATCTAAGACTAAGGTCGTCTGGTTGGCAGCCTTCGGCGGCATAAAGTAAGGGCGGGTTCTCCCTTATTTGTGCTGCTGCTAGGACAACAACAATGAACGACAGCATCTACCAGTCGATACAGAACAGCCCCCGCTTCAAGGAGCTCGTCACCAAGCGCGAGCGCTTCGCCTGGATCCTCTCGGCGATCATGCTCGGCCTCTACTGCGCCTTCATCCTCCTCATCGCCTATGGCCCACAGGTACTGGGCGCCAAGCTCAGCCCCGACTCGTCGATCACCTGGGGCATCCCCCTGGGCGTCGGCCTGATCGTTTCGGCGTTCATCCTCACCGCCATCTACGTGCGCCGTGCGAACGGCGAGTTCGATGAGCTGAACAAGGCCATCCTGAAGGAGGCGCAGCAATGATCCGCCGCTCAGCCAAAGCCCTGGCCGTCCTGGCCTGCGGCGCTTTCGCACCCGCCGTGTGGGCCGCCGATGCCCTGACCGGCGAGGTGCACAAGCAGCCGCTCAACGTCTCGGCGATCGTCATGTTCGTGGCCTTCGTCTGCTTCACCCTCGGCATCACCTACTGGGCCTCCAAGCGCAACAAGTCGGCTTCCGACTACTACGCGGCCGGTGGCCGTATCACCGGCTTCCAGAACGGCCTGGCGATTGCCGGTGACTACATGTCGGCGGCCTCCTTCCTGGGTATTTCCGCCCTGGTGTTCACCTCCGGCTACGATGGCCTGATCTACTCGATCGGCTTCCTCGTCGGCTGGCCGATCATTCTCTTCCTGATCGCCGAGCGCCTGCGCAACCTGGGCAAGTACACCTTCGCCGACGTTGCCTCGTACCGCCTCGGGCAGAAAGAGATCCGCACCCTGTCGGCCTCCGGCTCCCTGGTGGTGGTGGCGTTCTACCTGATCGCCCAGATGGTCGGTGCCGGCAAGCTGATCCAGCTGCTGTTCGGCCTGGACTACCACGTCGCGGTGATCCTGGTGGGTATCCTGATGTGCCTGTACGTACTGTTCGGCGGCATGCTGGCCACCACCTGGGTACAGATCATCAAGGCCGTGCTGCTGCTCTCCGGTGCCAGCTTCATGGCGCTGATGGTGATGAAGCATGTGGGCTTCGACTTCAACACCCTGTTCTCCGAGGCGATCAAGGTGCACGCCAAGGGTGAGGCGATCATGAGCCCGGGCGGCCTGGTCAAGGACCCGATCTCGGCGTTCTCCCTCGGGTTGGCATTGATGTTCGGCACCGCGGGCCTGCCACACATCCTGATGCGCTTCTTCACCGTCAGCGACGCCAAGGAAGCGCGTAAGAGCGTGCTCTACGCCACCGGCTTCATCGGCTACTTCTACATTCTGACCTTCATCATCGGCTTCGGCGCGATCCTGCTGGTCAGCACCAACCCCGACTTCAAGGACGCTGCCGGCGCCCTGATCGGCGGCAACAACATGGCGGCGGTCCACCTGGCCAATGCCGTGGGTGGTAGCGTGTTCCTGGGCTTCATCTCGGCCGTGGCGTTCGCCACCATCCTGGCGGTGGTCGCGGGCCTGACCCTGGCCGGTGCCTCGGCGGTGTCCCATGACCTGTACGCCAGCGTCATCTGCAAGGGCAAGGCCAACGAGAAGGACGAGATCCGCGTGTCGAAGATCACCACCATCGCCCTGGGCGTGCTGGCGATCGGCCTGGGGATTCTGTTCGAGAAGCAGAACATCGCCTTCATGGTCGGCCTGGCGTTCTCCATTGCCGCCAGCTGCAACTTCCCAGTGCTGCTGCTCTCGATGTACTGGAAGAAGCTGACCACCCGTGGCGCCATGATCGGTGGTTGGCTGGGCCTGGTCAGCGCAGTGGGCCTGATGATCCTCGGCCCGACCATCTGGGTGCAGATCCTCGGTCACGAGCAAGCCATCTACCCGTACGAGTACCCGGCGCTGTTCTCCATGCTGATCGCCTTCGTCGGCATCTGGTTCTTCTCGGTCACCGACAAGTCCAAGGCCGCCGAAGACGAGCGCGCGCTGTTCTTCCCGCAGTTCGTGCGTTCGCAAACCGGCCTGGGCGCCAGCGGAGCGGTGTCTCACTGAGGCGTCGTGCCTGAAACGAAAACGCCGGGGCCGCTGTGCGGTCTCGGCGTTGATGACCTGATTTTCAACCTGTCAAGGGCAGGTCACGGTCGTGTTCGATGTTTCGATCTGTTGATGGATGGCTAGATCGCCATAGCCTGTAGCGTGCCGTAGCGCTTTAGGAAATTTCGACAAATTCCCAAGAATTATCTGATTTAAATTCGCTTGCCTAGCCCTCACGCTTGGCCATTTGGCATGAATCGACATGCCTGAAGCTACGTGGGGACAACAATGAAAACCATGAAATTCCACTCGGCTCGCCCCCCGTCGGCAGTGGCGGGCGGGCGTCGGGCGCTGCTGTGGTTGCGCGGCCTGCTGATGCTGCTGCTGATAGGTGCACCAGGGCTTGCCCAGGCTGCGCAAGTGCATATCAAGGCAACCTACCTCAATGGTCAGTTGCAGATCCAATCCCAGTCGGCACCCTACTGCACGACATGGCCCGAGCTATGCCGTTCAGTCCATACCCTGCCACTGCCGTTCACCTACACCAAGCACTTCGACCCCAACGGTGCACAGACCGATCGGCTCTTTCTCAAGGTTCCGCGATCATGGGCGGGAACGCTGACCAGCGACGCGGGCAATACCTATCCTTTCGATTTCAAATTCCAGGCCTTCGGCCTGATGGTGCGTTCGGCCTATTCAAAGTACAACCCGGTCAGTTTCCCTTTTTACGGCAACTGTTCGGTGCTTCGCCGTCGCCTTCCGCCTGTGGATGGCGACTGGGGCGCGATCGCGCTGCAGTTCAACGGCTCTGGATGGCCGTGTTATTCGGATCGCAGTGCGTTCAACAGCTACTACAACGTCTATGTAAAGGAAATGGGGGCTGCCTACCTGCTGGGGTTGCCTTCACTGAGCAGCATGAAGCCCGGACGCTACAGCGGCATGCTGTCGTTGCGCGTCGGTGAGGGCGGCGACCTCGACCTAGGGCGGCGGCTGAAGGATCTCAACGACACGGTGCTGGACATTTCGATCGAGCTGACGGTCAGTCGCGACATCAGCGTTGAATTCCCCCCAGGGTCCGAGCGGGCGATATTGGAGCCGGTGGGCGGTTGGCAGATCTGGTCGGGCGGCAAGCCGCCCAAGCAGCTGGTGCGCGACCTGCCGTTCCGCATCTCGATCGATGGCCCCTTTGGTGTCTATCTCAAATGCCAATACACCACGGCCGTAGACCGCTGTGGCCTGCGCAACCCGCGCGGCGATGAAGTGCCGGTGTCCACGCGTTTGACCTTGCGCAGCGCCACCTCCGGGGGCAGCAGCGCCGTCAAGGTCCCGCTGCCGACCTCCGAGCACGACAAGCGCGTGCTGACGCCCTTGCAGCCATTGCTCAACCAGCCTGGCACGCTGCACTTCAGTGTGGAAAGCGAGGAGATCAAGCGCATGCTCGAAAACCCAGGTAGTACCTATCAGGGGCAGGTCACCGTGGTGTTCGATGCCTGGATCTGAACGGCCGGTTGTAGGAGCGGGCTTTGGGAAATTTCAACAAGTCGCTCGGAGCGGTCCTGTATTTCCTGGATTGGGTATGGCGAATAATTCTCTGGTCGGCGGCGAAAAGCCTGCTTGACACTTTTTTGCTGACGTTGTCGGCCTTTTTCAAGGAGATTGATTCGTGAAAGCAGTTTATTTAGCCATTCCCTTCCTTGCGCTCACCGCAGGCGCTGCCGTTGCCAATGACACGATCGAGAAACAGGTCGTGGTGACCGCCACGGTCCCGACCGACAAGTTCTACGTTGAACCTGTAGGCGGTAACTGGATGAACGAACCGCAGGACATGGCCTGGAACTCTTTTCAGGGCACCCTTGAGCCGATTCGCAAGCAACTTCAGGCCAAAAGCACGCTAGGGCCGATCAGTGCGCACCTGCTGTACCCGGCCCAGATTTCCAGCGGCGTGGACGCTATCCCGTTGAACGTGAAGGTGGGCACCACCTTGCTCTCTACCACCTCTACCGAAGTGATCGGCAAAGACCAGGCCGGCGCCGGTGTCGTGGTCGACTTCGAAGTGGCAGCCGCGCCCCTGGCTGGCGGCGGTGACTACAAGCCCGGCAACTACCAGGGCCTGGTCAGCATGATGTTCGAAACTCCGGCGCCTTGATCGAAAAACCCTACGCAGTATTTCCCTTCGTAATCCGCTCCTCCTCGCTCTCGGGTTTCGCCCCGAGGGTGGGGCAGGGCATTGCCTGCAGACAGGGTCATGGTCGTTTTTCCAACTTTCACGTACATGCGCGCCTGCCTGGCGTTCATGCTGGTATTTGGGTTGTCGCCGGCCTGGGCCTCTGCGAGCACTGAGGTAATGGGGTCGCTGATCCCGACCGAGGGCTTGCCAAAAGAGTTCGAAGCCCACTTCTTCGATGTGCCCCTGGCGGTGCGTGTGGACCTGGACGGTCGCTACCTGGGGGACGCGATGGTAGTGCTTGGCCGTGACGGGCAGGTGCAACTGCTCGAGTTCACCGATGCTCAGGACAGCCGCGAGTCGGCCGCCGTGCGGCGTCGCTGGCAGGAGCGCCTGGAAAAGGGAAGGCCGTTGGGTGAGTGCCAGAGCGACTGCATGGACGGGCTGCGTGCGATCCACTACAGCCTGGTCAATTCCCAGCTTTCGCTGTTGACCGATCATGCCGAGAACGAAGCCGTTGCCCAGCGCTATCACGCGCTCCCCGAGCAGGGCAGCTATGGCCTGCTGATGCGCAACCAGCTCAACCTGGTGAACAGCGGCAACGATACCAGTGGTGCCTACTTCCTCCAGGGCCAGGGCAGCCTGGGCAACTGGACGACCCTCGCCGATGCGCGGTTCGACCGTTCCGGCGACAGCCAGGCGACCACCCGCTATCGCATGGAGCAGCTCTATGCCGAGCGCCTGTACGATGAGCACTTTTTCCGCCTGGGGTATTTCACCCCGGGCGCCCAGGGGCTGACCCGCCAGCCTCGATACATGGGCAGCAGTGCGGGCAGCACCTTGGGGCTGATGTTCGGCAGCAGCGACAGCCTGCTGGTGGACAACGGCCAGGCCAGTTCCACACCGGTCTATGTCACGCCCAACCGCCCTGGCCTGGTGGAGATCTACCGCAACGGTGTGCTGATCAACAGCCAGGCGGTGCAGCCCGGGCTGCAAGCCCTCGATACCCGTGTGCTTCCCGGCGGAATCTACGAGGTCGAAGTGCGCCTGCTCGAAGACGGCCAGGAAACATCGCGCAGCCAGGCCTTCATCTACAAGCCGAGCAACTGGAGCAACCTGGAGAACCGCTGGCGCTACAACGTCTTCCTGGGCCAGCAGCAAACCTTGCTGGGCAACTGGGAAGACGCCTATGACGGTACGCTCAGCGCCGGTGTCCTGGCCAACTACCTGTTGCATCCCCGTGCCGTGGTGGGCATGTCCGTCCAGCAGGTCAACGATGCGACCCAGTACGGCACTTCGCTGGACTGGGACGTGCTCGACCGCCTGAAGGTCTACGGCAACCTGTACCGCGCCGAGGGCCAGGGCGATGGCTTCGACGTCCAGGTGATCCACAACCATGACCTCGGGTCGCTGGTCTTGAGCCACAGCCGCTCCTGGCTCGATGACAACCGCTTCGCCGGCAGCCATCGCGGCACGCGCGAAACCAGCCAGACCTCGGTGATGCTCAACCATCGGCTCGATACCCGCAGCAGCGCGACCTTGCGGCTGTCGCACGACAGCGGTACGAGTGATGGCCTGGGCGTGGACCTGGGCTGGTCGTATTACGGCAAGCTTTTTGGGTCCGACACCAGCTGGCGTGTATCGCTGTTCGACCGCCCGGGTTCAGGCAGCAGCGGCGATGCACGCAGCCGTGGGGTCAACGTCGCCATGAGCATGAGCCTGGGCAAGCCCGGCCAGCGCATCTATGCGAGCCTGGGCAGCCGCACCTCGCGTGACGGTGGTCGAGATCAGAACGCCTCGCTGGGCTACCAGCAGGACGTCGACCTGGGGCCGGTCCGTAGCCTGGGCGCCAACGCCACGGTCGACCGTTACGGCGTGGGCCTCGGCGGGAACGCACAATTCGAAAACCAGCTGCTGCACGGCGATGCCTATGTCCAGAGCTCTTCGTACAACAGCGAGGTCTCAGGTGGCCTCAACCTGCAGAGCATTGTTGCCCTGGGCGGCGGCAAGCTGGCCATGACCGGGCAGTACTTGCCCCATGAGGCGGGCTTGATCGTCGATGTCGACAGCGACATGCAAGGGCTGCAGTTGCGTGCCGATGATCAGTCAGGCCTGAGCGCCACTTTGCGCCCTGGACGCAACATCATCCCGGTCAGTGCCTACAAGGCGGGCTATGTGCAGTTCGATTTCGATGGCGATCGCGACCCGGCGGCGGTGATCCAGCCTTCGAGCCTGGACTACCACCTCAACCGTGGTGGTGTGGAGTATCGCCAGTTGCGGGTAATGCGCACCGTCACCGTGCTGGGGCGCCTGCTCGATCGCCAGGGGCAGGTCCTGTCGGGCGCTTTGGTGATCAACCACGCCAGCCGCAGCGTCAGCGAAGCAGGCGGGCACTTTGCGGTGGAGATGAGCGAGTCCACCCCCACGCTGGAAATACGCCAGCAAGGCAAGACCCTCTGCTTGCTGTCACTGGACCCGGCGCGCCTCGAGCGTGAGGGCGATGTGCTGCTGGCAGGCGATGTGACCTGTCAACCGGGCGGGTTGGCCCAGGCTCAGGCGACGCGGTCTGCAGAGCGGTCGTGAGCCATGGCGGTTCCCGTTGCATTTGGCAACAGTGGCTCAGGTGTCTTTAGGAATTTTCCTAGTTTTTGTTGGGAGGTGTCTGACTTCCAGCGCTCGGAAAACCAGCCGAACATGAGCTGGGTGATATTGATTGGCTATTACGGATGATCGCGAGGATATGCAATGAACCCTTGGAAATCCCTGTGTCTGGCACTGTTGCTGGCACCCCTGACGCTCCAGGCGGCGCCTGAGCTGAACGTCGGAGCACTGTACGACTACCTGGGCGAGGACAAGAGCACGGTGCTCAAGCGCGTGCGCAATGGCGGCGATACCACCGCGTTCGTCAAGATCTCGCTGGTCGAGCTGGTGTACGACGAGAACGGCGTCGCCCGCGAAGTCGACCTCGAAGGGCTGCCACTGGAGCAACGTGGCCTGGTGGCCAGCCCGGCGCGCCTGATCGTGCCGGCCCGCGGCATGCAGGCCGTGCGCTTGCTGTACCGTGGCAAGCGCGACCGGGAGCGCTACTTCCGTCTGCGTTTCATCCCGGTACTTCCCGAGCAGGGCGATGGCTTCGCCGTCAGTGAAAAAGAGGCCAAGGACTACCGCGAGTCCCTCACCGCCGGGGTCAACCTGCTCGCGGGCTACGGCACCTTGTTGTTCGTGCGCCCCACCGGCACCCAGTTCAAGACCCCCGTGCGCGAGGAAGGCGGGCGCGTGGTGGTGACCAACCAGGGCAACGCCACGGTGGTGCTCGACCAACTGCGCCTATGCGCGGCAGACGGCCAGGACTGCTCCAACGCCACCAAGCAGCACCTGCTGCCAGGGCGCACCCAGGCGCTCGATGGGCAGCCGGGGCGCCATTACCGCTTCGAGCTCCAGGAAGGTGACCAGCGCCAGGAAATGGCTTTCAACGGTTGAGCCTGGAGCCTGACCAGTAAAGGACGACACACCATGAAAGTTCTTGTCGTGGATGATCACCCCTTCATCCGCTCCAGTGTCTGCATGCAGCTGTGCCATGACGGCCATGAGGTAGTGGGGCAAACGGACAACGGCATCGATGCCGTGCGCCTGGCCCGGGAATGCATACCGGACCTGGTGCTGCTCGATATCATCCTGCCTGGCCTGGACGGCTTGCAGGTGCTGGCCCGGACCCGCGAGATACAGCCGCCGCCGAAGGTGCTGGTGCTGACCTCGCAGACCGCCGATTTCTTCTCGCTGCGCTGCCTGAAGGCCGGGGCCTCGGGATTTTTATGCAAGAGCGATGACCTGGGCGAGCTGAGCAAGGCCGTGCGCGCCCTGCGCTCGGGCTACAGCTATTTCCCGGATGTCTCGCTCAGTTCGGTGAAGCACGAGGACCTCGCCTTCAGCGAGCCCCAGCGCCTGGCCATGCTCAGCAACCGGGAGATCATCATCCTCCAACACCTGGCCCGGGGCCTGTCCAACAAGGCCATCGGTGAAAAGATGCTGTTGAGCAACAAGACGGTCAGTACCTACAAAGGTCGCCTGCTGGAAAAACTCCGGGTGGGTTCATTGATCGAACTAGCGGACCTCGCTCGCCGCAACCTGATGATCTAGACCTTCCCGTGCTCATGCGTTTCTTGCTTGCGGCGGTGCTGTATGGCGCCGTTGCGGCGCAGGTCCTGGGTGCCCCGCGACTTTATCCACCTGACTGGCCAGGGGCTGCTCATCCGGAACTCGACGACAGGCAGCTACGTTGGCTGTGGGCGCATCGCCAGCTGCGCCTGGGGGCGATCGACCGGGAAAACCCGCCGTTCGACATCCTCGGTACGGGCCTGTCCTTCGAAGGCATCACGGCCGACTACGCTGGGCTGCTGGCCAAGCACTTGCGCCTGCAACTGGAGATAGAGCTCTTCGCCTCCTACGAGGAGGCCATCGCGGCGTTACGTGACGGGCGGATCGACCTGCTCGGTTCGGTGACGTCTCGGCAGGCCCTGGAGGCTGGTCTGCGGCTGTCGCGCCCCTATGCCGAGGATGAGCCCCTGCTGCTCCAGGCCGACAGGCCCGGGGCCTCGGTGGACGCCCGCCAGCCCGTGCGCCTGGCGATACTCGACGGTTACCGCTCGCTGGAACAGATCCGCGCGCATTATCCGCAGGCCCAGGTGCAGTCGTATCCGGCACCGGCCAGTGCCCTGGCAGCCCTGACGTTGAACCAGGCCGACCTGTTCCTCGGCAATGCCCAGGGCATCCGCTATGTTCTGGGGCGAAACCAGTCGGGCGGTTGGACGGAGGTTGGCCGTGCCGGCTTGCCGACCCAGCAGATCGGCTTTGCCATGGCCGATGACGGCAGCCCGCTGAGGGAGCTGGTCGACGTCGTGCTGGGCAGCCTCAGCACCGCCCAGCACGAGCAGGTCGGCAAGCGCTGGCGCTCCATCGTGACGCAAACCCATGTCTCCCCGCCATTGCAATTGACCGAGGACGAGAAACGCTGGCTGCACGACAACCCCAGGGTCACCGTGCTGCTGGACGAGCAGTTGCTGCCGTTGAGCTATCGCGATGGCAATGGGCAGTGGCGCGGCTTGAGCCTGGACATCCTGCAATTGATCAGCCGGCGGACCACCCTGCATTTCGACGTGCGCAGCGGCGGTACCCTCGAGCGGATGATCGAGCAGCTGCGCACTGGCCAGGCGCAACTGATCGGTGGGCTCCCCGACAGCCCGTCACGCCGGCGCACCCTGGACTTCAGCCGCGCCTACCTCAGTGCCTCTCGGGTGCTGGTGACCCGTGACGAGGCCAGGGCGCCCACGGACCTTGCGCAACTGGACGGCCAATCGGTGGCGGTGGTGGCTGACAGCCTGTCGCTGAATGATGTGCGCCTGCGCTATCCGAAGATTCGTGCGCGGCCGGTGGACGGCCCGCTGCAGGCCCTGCGCGCCGTGGCGCGCGGGCAGGTCGAGGCAGCGATACTGACCTTCGACGATGCCCGGCCGATGATTGCCCGCTGGTACCCCGGGCGCCTGAAGATCAGTGCCAGCCTGGCCCTGGCGCCGGTGCATTTCGCCTTCGCCAGCGTCCGTGGGGCGACGGAGCTGCAGGGCATCATCAACAAGGCCTTGTTGACCTTGGCCCCGCAGGAAATCGACAACCTGGTGCGGCGCTGGCGCAACCCGATGATCGTTGCCGACGGCGTGTGGCCGCGCTACAAGGCCAGGATCCTGCTGGGGTTCGCCGCCGTGCTGTTGCTGTTGGCCCTGACCTTGCTCTGGGTGCGCTACCTGCGCCGGCTGCAACTGAAGCTGCGCCGGGCCACGCGCAAGGCCGAGCAGGCGAACCAGGCCAAGACCGATTTCCTGGCGACCATGAGCCATGAAATCCGCACCCCCTTGCATGCGGTCCAGGGCATGCTCGAACTGGCCCAGCGCAAGGCTGCCCAAGGCGTGCTCGACCGCCTGGCCATCGACGTGGCCAGCGATGCCGCCCATGGCTTGCTGGAGCTGATCGGCGACATCCTCGACATTACCCGTATCGAGGCAGGGCACCTGCACCTGGCGCCGGAACGGGTAGGCCTGCATGAACAGGTCACCCGGGTCGTGCAGTTGTTCGAGCAGCAGGCCAATGCCAAGGGTATTGCCTTGCAGCTTCAGGTCCGGGGCGAAGTGGAGGCACGGGTGATGCTCGACCCGTTGCGCTTCAAGCAGGTGCTGGCGAACCTGCTGAGTAACGCCATCAAGTTCACCCGCCAAGGGCATGTCCGGGTGTGCCTGGATGCCCAGCGACGCGGCGCACGGCTGAGCGTGGAGCTGAAGGTCGAGGATACCGGGATCGGCATCGCCGCCTCGGAACTGCACGCGCTGGGCCAGCTGTTCCGCCAGGCCAGCAACCAACGCCAGTCGCCCCGTAGCAGTGCCGGCCTTGGGCTGGGCATCAGCCGCAGCCTGTGCGAGATGATGGGGGGAAGCCTGCAACTGCACAGCGTGCTCGGCAAAGGCACCCAGGTCCATGTACGGCTGGACCTGGCATTGGCCCCGGACGAGGAACCCTTCGTGCCGCCCCCGGTACCGCTGCAGGCGGCCCGCCAGGCCCGCCTGCGTGTACTGGTGGCCGACGACTATCCGGCCAATCGGCTGTTGCTCGCGCAGCAGCTCGATTTCCTCGGCCACCAGGCCCGGGTCGCCGAGGATGGTTCCCAGGCGCTGCGCCTGTGGCTCAAGGAGCACTTCGACGTGGTGATCAGCGATTGCAACATGCCACGGCTCAACGGTTATGCCCTGTCCCGGGCGATTCGCGAACACGAGCGGCGCAGCGGTCGGCCACCCTGCCGGCTGGTGGGCCTGACGGCCAGCGCGCAGGAGCGAGAGCGCCGGCGTTGTCGTGCAGCGGGAATGGACGATTGCCTGTTCAAGCCGCTGGGGCTGGACAGCCTTACCCAGGCGCTGGCCAATTGCGAACAGCGCGCAGCGGACCCGGAACCGCCCATGTTCGACCTGACCCACCTCGAATACCTGGTCGGTCGTGACAACGCCGCGCTCAAGGCCCTGCTGTGTGACCTGCGCAGCAGCAACCGGGACGATCTCGAGCGGCTGGAGGCGCTCAACGACGATCCTGCGGGCTTGGCGGATCTGGCGCACAGGGTCAAGGGCGGCGCCCGGATCGCCCGCGCCACCCGCCTGCTGGACCTGTGCGAAAAGCTCGAAGCCACCTGCGCGGCCAGGCCCGTGGTGCAGGTGAACCTGCGCCAGGACGTGCAGGCGCTGCGCCAGGCGATGTTGCGCCTGGAGCAGCAACTGGAGCGTGAAGCCACCCACGGTGGCCTGGGTTGAGCTTCGGTCATCGCACGGGAGGGCGAACTGGCAGGATGTTCGCTGTAGAGCGTGCAGCGCTCGGTTATGCTGGCCGTCTTTTCATCGGCGAGGGCTGGGTGTGGTCAATTATCTGTGGTTCTTCATGGCCGCGTTGTTCGAAATCGGCGGGTGCTACGCGTTCTACCTGTGGCTGCGCCTAGGCAAGAGCGCCTGGTGGGTGGTGCCGGCGCTGCTCAGTCTGACCGTCTTCGGCCTGATCCTCACCCGCGTCGAGGCGGCCTACGCCGGTCGCGCCTATGCCGCCTACGGGGGGATCTACATCGTTTCCTCGTTGCTCTGGCTGGCCCTGGTCGAGCGTGCCCGCCCCCTGGGCAGCGACTGGGTCGGGGCCCTGCTGTGCGTACTGGGAGCGACCGTCATCGTGTTCGGACCCCGCCTGCAACAGGGCTGAACTTACAGGAAAAGTTACCGATGCCTGTAGGAAGCATCTAATTGCCGGTCGATGCATTGTGCGGCCGAATGTACCGCAGGCAGTCTCTGGTTTTCCGTTGGTTTGGAGGCACAGAGCATGTTGGTGATCGGACGCGAAATCGGGCAGGTGATCATGATCCGGGACGATATCCACATCAAGGTGGTGTCGGTCCGTGACGGCGCGGTGCGCTTCGGTATCAGCGCGCCGCGGAATGTGCAGGTGCACCGGGAGGAGGTGTACCGGCGAATCAAGGCCAAACAGACCAAAGGCTGATGGCGGTGTAGCTACTCGAGCAACTCGCGCGGCACTTCATGCTTGGCCAGCAGTTGGCACTGTTGGCTTTCCAGGTCGAAGAGGATGAACGCCTGCCCCTTGGCCAATGCCTGGCGCACCCGCAGTACGCGGGTTTCCAGGGGCGTATCGTCGCCATTGTCGGTGCCGTCGCGGGTGACGAAGTCTTCGATCAGGCGGGTGAGGGTGTCGGCTTCGAGTTGGTCGTAGGGGATCAGCATGATTCACGGTCTTGGCTGGAAGAGGGCATGCTCCCACAGATTGACGCAAAGCTGTAGCGGGGTTGTTTTATGACGGGGTAAAGGATCGCCTCAGTTGCTTCGGCGCCAGTGTTATGGCGGCCCGCCCCCCCCGGGGGCGATATCACACGCCGCCACCATCTCAAGGCCTCCCCACCAGGGTGTCCACCGGCGGCACCCGTGTTTCGCTTTCCATCTGCGCTTCATGCTCCAACTGATGGCTGAAGCGCTCCAGGGAGGTATTGGCCGGGTGCGAGTCGCTGGCGAACACCGGTGGGCTGAGCAGGTAGCTGGCCAACAGCTTGCTCAGGGCGGCCAGGCTGTCGATATGGGTACGCTCGTAGCCATGGGTGGCATCGCAGCCGAAGGCCACCAACGCGGTGCGGATATCGTGGCCTGCGGTCACGGCCGAGTGGGCATCGCTGAAGTAGTAGCGGAACAGGTCGCGGCGTACCGGCAGGTCATGGTCGCCGGCCAATTTCAGCAGATGGCGCGAAAGGTGATAGTCGTAGGGCCCGGAGGAATCCTGCATGGCCACGCTCACCGCATGTTCGCTGGACGCCTGCCCTGGCGCCACCGGCGCGATGTCGATACCCACGAATTCGCTGACATCCCACGGCAGCGCCCCGGCGGCGCCGGAGCCGGTTTCCTCGGTGATGGTGAACAGTGGGTGGCAGTCGATCAGCGGCTGGCGGCCGCTTTCCACCACGGCCTTGAGCGCCGCCAGCAGCGCCGCCACGCCGGCCTTGTCGTCCAGGTGGCGGGCGCTGATGTGGCCGCTTTCGGTGAACTCCGGCAGCGGGTCGAAGGCCACGAAATCACCGATGGCCAGCCCCAGGGCTTCGCAGTCGGCGCGGGTGGCGCAATAGGCGTCCAGGCGCACCTCCACGTGTTCCCAACTGACGGGCATCTGGTCGATGGCGGTGTTGTAGGCGTGCCCGCTGGCCATCAGCGGCAACACGCTGCCGCGGAACACGCCGGTGTCGGTGAACACGCTCACCCGGCTGCCCTCGGCGAAGCGGCTGGACCAGCAGCCCACCGGCGCCAAGGCCAGGCGGCCGTTGTCCAGTAATTGGCGCACGCTGGCGCCGATGGTGTCGACATGCGCCGAGACGGCGCGGTCCGGAGAATTCTGCCGGCCTTTGAGGGTGGCGCGGATGGTGCCGCGGCGGGTCAGCTCGAACGGGATGCCCAGCTCCTCCAGGCGTTCGGCCACGTAGCGCACGATGGTGTCGGTAAAGCCGGTGGGGCTCGGGATGGCGAGCATTTCCAGCAGCACGCGCTTGAGGTAGTCGAGATCGGGTTCGGGATGTCGGTCGGACATGTCCTGGCCTCCGTTCTGGGTCAATGAATGTATTGGCATGGCCTCGAGGGCCCAATCGCCGGCAAGCCGGCTCCCACCTGTCCTGCGCTGTCTTGCACAGTTTGCGATCCCTGTGGGAGCCGGTACGGCGTCGCTCAGGCCAGCGCCCGGCTATGGGGAAACAGCAGGTCGATGAAGCGCTCGGCCGTGGGTTGCGGTTCGTGGTTGGCCAGGCCGACTCGCTCGTTGGCCTCGATGATCACGTAATCTGGGTGCTCGGCATCGCGCACCATCAGGTCCAGGCCGACCACCGGGATATCCAGCGCCCTGGCTGCGCGCACCGCTGCATCGGCGAGTACCGGGTGCAACCGCTCGGTGACGTCTTCCAGGGTGCCGCCGGTATGCAGGTTGGCCGTGCGGCGCACCGCCAGGCGCTGCCCGGCCGGCAGTACGCTGTCGTACGCCAGCCCCGCAGCGCGCAGGGTGCGCTCGGTTTCCTCATCCAGCGGGATACGGCTTTCGCCACCCGTGGCGGCCTGGCGCCGGCGGCTCTGGGCCTCGATCAGCGCCTTGATGCTGTGCTCGCCATCGCCCACCACCTGGGCGGGGTGACGGATCGCCGCGGCCACCACCTCGAAGCCGATGACCACGATGCGCAGGTCCAGCCCTGGGTGGAAGCTTTCCAGCAGCACCCGGCTGTCGAAGCGCCGGGCCTGTTCGATCGCCTGGCTGATCTCTTCATGGGTGGTCAGGTTGACCGCCACACCCTGGCCTTGTTCGCCGTCGACCGGCTTGACTACCACCGCGCCGTGCTCTTCGAGAAATGCCAGGTTATCGTCGGCATTGCCGGC
Source organism: Pseudomonas sp. NY15372 (assembly GCF_048068215.1). Lineage (NCBI taxonomy): Bacteria > Pseudomonadati > Pseudomonadota > Gammaproteobacteria > Pseudomonadales > Pseudomonadaceae > Pseudomonas > Pseudomonas sp. NY15372. Next base: position 8,057 of record NZ_JBLUPY010000031.1, on the reverse strand, counting down.
CAGCTGCTGCACCGGCACCCTCAGCCCGGCGTTGTGCAGGGCATGCTGGGTGAGGCGCTTGTCCTGGCACAGGGTCATGGTCACGGCGCTGGTCAGGTCGCTCAGCGATTCGCGGCAGCGCACCCGTCGCCCGCCCAGGCTGAGGGTGAACAGGCCCGCGGCGGCGTCGTCCACCTGCACCTCGATGCCACGCCGCAAGGCCTCGTCGACGATGATACGGGCATAAGGGTTGAGCTCGGCTTCTGGCCCTGGGCCGAGAAACAGCTGCTGGTTGATGCCGTTCTTGCGCTTGACGGCGAAGGTGGGCAGGTTGCGAAAGCCCAGCTTCTTGTACAGGCGCTTGGCCTGGCGGTTGTCGTGCAGCACCGACAGGTCCAGGTAGGCCAAGCCACGGCTCATGAAGTGCTCGACCAGATGGCGCACCAGCACCTCGCCGACGCCTGGCCGGCTGCATTGCGGGTCCACCGCCAGGCACCACAGGCTGCTGCCATGCTCAGGGTCGTCGAAGGCCTTGCTGTGGTTCAGGCCCATGACACTGCCGATCACTGCGTTGGTGTCTTCGTCCTCGGCCAGCCAGTACACCGGGCCACCCAGGTGGTGGGGCGTGAGCAGCTCAGGGTTGACTGGCAGCATGCCGCGGGCCTGGTACAGGGCGTTGATCGCCTGCCAGTCGGCCTCGGCCTGGGCGCGGCGGATACGAAAGCCGCGGAACACCCGTTGCGCCGGGCGGTAGTCGGTGAACCACAGGCGCAAGGTGTCCGAGGGGTCGAGGAACAGCTGCTGCGGCGCCTGGGCCAACAACTGTTGTGGCGCGGCCACGTAAAGGGCGATATCCCGCTCGCCGGGGCACTCGTCCAACAGCGCCTCGGCCAGCACCGCCGGGTCCGGGTAGGTGTGGCCGATCAGCAGGCGGCCCCAGCCGCAGTGCACGGCGCGCGGCTGGTCGTGGGGTTCGCTGCCGTCGCCTGCCAGGCGGGCCTGCAGGCGCTCGTAGGAAGGCGCTTGTCCACGTAGCAGGCGTTGGCCATAGGCTGTTTGGGCTTTCATCGGTCAGATTCCTTGTTCGCTGAGCCACAGGTTCAGGGCTGCCAGCTGCCACAGCTTGGAGCCGCGCAGCGGCGTCAGCTGGCCATGGGGGTTGCTCAGCAGGCGGTCGAGCATCGCCGGGTTGAACAGGCCGCGGTCTTGGCTCGGGTCGGTCAGCAGTTCGCGCACCCAGTCCAGGGTGGCGCCTTGCAGGTGCTTGAGGCCGGGCACCGGGAAGTAGCCCTTCTTGCGGTCGATCACCTCATGGGGGATGACCCGCCGTGCCGCGGCCTTGAGCACCTGCTTGCCGCCGTCGGGCAACTTGAAGCGCGCCGGGATGCGTGCCGACAGTTCCACCAGGCGGTAGTCCAGGAACGGCGTACGCGCTTCCAGGCCCCAGGCCATGGTCATGTTGTCGACGCGCTTGACCGGGTCGTCCACCAGCATCACCGTGCTGTCCAGGCGCAGCGCCTTGTCCACCGCCTCGCCGGCGCCGGGGCGGGCGAAGTGCTCGCGGACGAACTCGCCGGCCACGTCGGTCTCCAACAGCCAGGGGGCCTGGACGGTGTCGCGGTATTCGGCGTGGCTGCGGTCGAAGAAGGCGTCGCGGTAGGCGCTGTAGGCATCCTCGGCGCCATCGACCTGCGGGTACCAGTGGTAGCCGGCGAACAGCTCGTCGGCACCCTGGCCGCTCTGCACGCCCTTGCAGTGCTTGGCCACTTCCCGCGAGAGCAGGTAGAAGGCGATGCAGTCGTGGCTGACCATCGGCTCGCTCATGGCGCGGAACGCCGCCGGCAGCTGTTCGATGATCTCGCGCTCGTCGATGCGCAGTTGGTGGTGGCGGGTGCCGTAGTGGCGGGCGATCAGGTCCGAATACTGGAACTCGTCGCCGCGCTCGCCGCCGGCATCCTCGAAGCCGATGGAGAAGGTCGAGAGGTCGTCCACGCCTACGTCACGCAGCAGGCCTACCAGTAGGCTCGAGTCGACGCCGCCGGAGAGCAGCACGCCGACGTCCACTGCGGCCCGTTGGCGAATGGCCACGGCGTCGCGGGTGGCGTCGAGCACGCGGGTGGTCCAGTCGTCCAGGCCTAGCTGTTGTTCGTCGGGGTGTGGGCCGTAGTGCAGTTGCCACCAGGTTTCGCGCTGCACCTCGCCATGGCGATCGATGCGCATCCAGGTGCCTGGCTCGAGCTTCTGCACGTTGGCCAGCAGGGTGCGCGGTGCGGGGACCACGGCATGGAAATTGAGGTAGTGGTTGAGCGCTACCGGGTCGATCACCGGGTCGATGTCGCCGCCCTTGAGCAAGGCCGGCAGGCTCGAGGCGAAGCGCAGGCGCTCGCCGTTGCGCGACAGGTACAGCGGCTTGACCCCGAGGCGGTCGCGGGCCAGGAACAGGCGCTGGTTGTCGCGCTCCCAGATGGCCAGGGCGAACATGCCGTTGAGCTTGGGCAGCAGCGCCGCACCCCAGGCGTGATAGCCCTTGAGCAGCACTTCGGTGTCGCCGTCGGAGAAGAAGTTGTAGCCCAGGCCCTGCAACTCTTCGCGCAGCTCGGGGAAGTTGTAGATGGCGCCGTTGAAGGCCAGCGACAGGCCCAGGGTGTTGTCGATCATCGGCTGGGCCGAGCCGTCGGACAGGTCCATGATCTTCAAGCGTCGATGGCCGAGGGCGATCGGGCCCTGGCTATGAAAACCCCAGGCGTCGGGGCCACGGGGCGCCAGGTGGTGGGTGATGCGCTCCACCGCGGCGAGGTCCGCCGGGCGAGGGGCTTGGTTGATGGGGGTGAAACGTAACTCTCCTGCTAATCCGCACATAGGTCCTTACCGGTTTTGCCGTTGGGGAATATGTGCCCCCGAAATGAGGCACATAAGGAACTGACCCATGGGGTTTGCGAGAGTTTTAGATCGATCTGTTATATAGGCGTGGCAATGCTGGCCCAATCGCGGGGCAAGCCCGCTCCCACAGGGGCTGTTGCAGTCGAAAGACCTGTGGGAGAACGAGTGGCAAGCGCTGACCTCTGTGGGAGCGGGCTCGCCCCGCGATTGGGCCTGGATTATTTACCGCGAATCAACCGGCGCAGCGCAAACCGGTTCGGATGGCATGCTTCTGCCACCGCACGGGGCACCGGCAGTGGTTCGCCACACACCCAGGCCGCCACCAATTCCCCGCATAGGGGCGCGGTAATCAGGCCCCGTGAGCCATGCCCGCTGTTCACATACAAACCGTCGAGCCACGGGCAAGGGGTGTCTGGCACCTGCCGGGCATCCTTGGCCAGCACCGCATACGCCTCGGCGAACGCCTGAGCATCGGCCACCGGCCCGACGATCGGCAGGTAGTCGGGGCTGGTGCAGCGAAATGCCGCCCGGCCCTGCAACTGCTCAGGGTCAAGCGCGGCGGTGTGCAGCCGCTGGGCCAGGTCCGTGGAGATCTCCTCCAGCAAGGCCAGGTTGCCCTGGTGTTCGGCGCTGGTCGGGGTCAGGTCGTCGTTATGGAAGTCGAAGCTTGCACCCAGCGTGTGCTCATCGCCCCGAGGCGGTGCCACGTAGCCCTCTGCGCAGACCACGGTGCGCAACGCCCGGCTGGCCTCGGTGGCCGGCAGGCGGGTGATCTGCCCGCGAATACGCTTGAGCGGCAGCGCGGCGCAGGCGTCGAAGCGGCGTACCTCGGCGGCGCCGGCCAGTACCACCACGGGCGCGCTGGCCAGCAGCCGTTCGCCGTCCCAGGCCTGCCACTGGTCGTCGGCCTTGCGCAGCTCGATCACCTCATGATGCGCCAGCAAACGGATGTTCGAATGGTGCAACTGCGCCTGGCACAAGGCGGGTGGATGCACCCAGCCACCTTCGGGATAGAACAGCCCACCGGCCGGCAACGCCACGCCGGCGACAGCTTCTGCCTGGGCCTGGTCGAGCACTTGCAGCAGGCTGCTGTCGAAGGCTTCGGCCAGCTTGGCCTGGCGCTGGGCTTCCTGGTCGTCGAAGGCCAGCTGCAGCACGCCGCAGGCGTCCCAGGCCTGGCCGGGTTGCAGGCGTTGCAGCCAGCGCCGGGTGTAGCCGAAGCCGGCGAGGATCATCTGCGACAGCGCCGTGCCATGGGCCGAGAGCTTCAGGTACAGCACGCCCTGAGGGTTGCCCGAGGCTTCACGGGCCGGGGCGTCGTGGCGCTCCAGCACGCTGACCTGCCAGCCACGGGTGGCCAGGCTCGTGGCGGTGGCGCTACCGGCCAGGCCCGCGCCGATCACCAAGGCATGACGTGGGCCTTGGGGCAGGGCGGGGCGGGCATACCAGGGCGCGATGCCCGGTGGCAGCGGTTGCTCGGCCGGCCAACCCTGGAACTCGCCGTGCATCACCTCCCACTTCTTGCCGATACCGGGCACCTTGCGCATGGCAAAGCCTGCGGCGATCAGGCCCCGGCGCACCCAACCGGTGGTGGTGAAGGTGGCGAGGGTGGTGCTTGGCCGCGAAAGCCGGGCCAACTGCGTGAACAGCTCCGGCGTCCACATGTCGGGGTTCTTCGCCGGGGCGAAGCCGTCGAGGAACCAGGCATCGATCGGGGCGTCGAGCTGGGGCAACTGTTCGAGCACGTCGCCCACCAGCAGGGTAAGGGTGACGCGGCCGCCGTCGAAGGTGAACTGTTGGAAGCCCCCATGTACCGCCACGTATTGCTCCAGCAGCGGTTGCCAATAGGGCGCGAGGTCCGGCCATAGCTGCACGGCGCGGGCAAGGTCCTCGCGGGTCAGCGGGTATTTCTCGACGCTGACGAACTGCAGGCGCGCTTCGGGGTGGGCCTGTTCGGCGAACAGCTGCCAGGCGCAATAGAAGTTCATGCCGGTGCCAAAACCCGTTTCGCCGATCACCAGGCAGGCGTTGGGCGCCAGGTCGGCGAAGCGCTCGCGCAGGCGGTTCTGTTCGAGGAAGACATGCTCGGTCTCTGCCACGCCTTCGTTCTTCGAGAAGTAGACGTCGTCGTATTGGCGCGAATGGGGGCGGCCTTGGTCGTCCCAGTCGATCTGGGCGTGGGTGGTGGCAGGCATGGGTGGCTCGGGTTGCGGTGAAAGGCGGCGATTTTAAGGCATCTGTCGGTTTTTCGCTGGCTGTACCGGCCCAATCGCCGGCAAGCCGGCTCCCACAGAGATCCACCCGCTGCGATCGGGGCCTGAAGCCTGGCGCGCAATCCGCTAGTCTTGCTTATCCATTGAAGGAGCAAGGCCACCCATGTTCGAATCCGCCGAAATAGGACACAGCATCGACAAGGACGCGTACGAAGCTGAAGTGCCCGCATTGCGCGAGGCGCTGCTCGAGGCCCAGTACGAACTCAAGCAGCAGGCGCGCTTCCCGGTGATCGTGCTGATCAACGGCATCGAGGGTGCCGGCAAGGGCGAGACGGTCAAGTTGCTCAACGAATGGATGGACCCGCGCCTGATCGAGGTGCGCACCTTCGACCAGCAGACCGACGAAGAACTGGCCCGACCACCGGCCTGGCGCTACTGGCGGGCCCTGCCGCCGAAAGGGCGGATGGGCGTGTTCTTCGGCAACTGGTACAGCCAGATGCTCCAGGGACGGGTGCACGGCCTGTTCAAGGACGCCGTGCTCGACCAGGCCATCACCGGTGCCGAGCGCCTGGAGCAGATGCTCTGCGACGAAGGCGCGCTGATCATCAAGTTCTGGTTCCACCTGTCCAAGAAACAGATGAAGGCCCGGCTCAAGGCGCTCAAGGACGACCCGTTGCACAGCTGGCGCATCAGCTCGCTGGACTGGCAGCAGTCGCAAACCTACGACCGTTTCGTGCGTTTCGGCGAGCGTGTGCTGCGCCGCACCAGCCGTGACTATGCGCCCTGGCACGTGATCGAGGGGGCCGACCCGTACTACCGCAGCCTGGCGGTGGGGCGCATTCTGCTGGAGAGCCTGCAGGCCGCGCTGGCCAGCGCGCCGAGCGCCAAGCACCAGGGCAACGTCGCCCCGTTGGGCCGCAGCATCGACCAGAAGAGCCTGCTCGGTGCCCTGGACCTGAGCCGGCGCCTGGACAAGGCCGACTACCAGGAGCAACTGGTGACCGAGCAGGCGCGCCTGGCCGGCCTGCTACGTCACAAACAGATGCGCCGGCATGCCCTGGTGGCGGTGTTCGAGGGCAACGACGCGGCCGGCAAGGGCGGGGCGATCCGCCGCGTGGCGGCTGCGCTCGACCCCCGCCAGTACCGCATCGTGCCGGTGGCCGCGCCCACCGAGGAGGAGCGCGCCCAGCCGTACCTGTGGCGTTTCTGGCGACATATCCCGGCGCGCGGCAAGTTCACCATCTTCGACCGTTCGTGGTATGGCCGGGTGCTGGTGGAGCGGGTCGAGGGGTTCTGCACCCCGGCCGACTGGATGCGCGCCTATGGCGAGATCAACGACTTCGAGGAACAGCTGACCCGTGCCGGTGTGGTGGTGGTCAAGTTCTGGCTGGCGATCGACCCGCAGACCCAGCTGGAGCGCTTCGAGGAGCGCGAACAGATCCCCTTCAAGCGCTACAAGATCACCGAGGAAGACTGGCGCAACCGCGACAAGTGGGATGTGTATGCCGAGGCGGTGGGGGACATGGTCGATCGGACCAGCACCGAGATCGCACCCTGGACATTGGTGGAAGCCAATGACAAGCGCTGGGCACGGGTGAAGGTGCTCAGAACGATCAACGAGGCGCTGGAGGCGGCGTTCGCGAAAAACAAGAAGTGAAGCGTTGACTGTGCTGAGCTCTGTGGGAGCGGGCTTGTCCCGCGATTAGGCCGGGCCCGATATCACCGTCGCCTGGCAAGGGCTTTGCCCTTGATCGCGGGACAAGTCGGACCGCCGCACCGCCGCTCCTACACGAGAATGCGCCGGTTTGACTGGGCCGGCACAGGCACCCATGCCTTCCGGGAATGACCAGATGAATTCTTTTCGCGCCACTTTCTCTCAGTGCGGCACTCCAAGCCCTTAGAATTTGCCCACCCTTTCCATGGGCTTGATCGAGGACGCTATGCACATTTCTTCCGGACGCTGGGTCTATGGCCTGTTCCTGGCACTTCTGACCGCGCTGCTCTGGGGCATCCTGCCGATCAAGCTCAAGCAGGTGTTGCAGGTCATGGACCCGGTGACCGTCACCTGGTACCGCCTGCTGGTGTCCGGCGGCCTACTGTTCGCCTGGCTCGCGGCCAACCGGCGCCTGCCGGCGTTCGACAAGCTGGGGCGCAAGGGTTATGGCCTGGTGGCGGTGGCCGTATGCGGTCTGGTGGGCAACTACGTGCTGTACCTGGTCGGGCTCAACCTGCTCAGCCCCGGGACCGCGCAACTGGTGGTACAGCTCGGCCCGGTATTGTTGCTGGTGGCCAGCGTGTTCGTGTTCAAGGAGCGCTTCAGCCTGGGGCAGGGCATGGGCTTGCTGGTACTGCTGGCCGGTTTCGGCCTGTTCTTCAACCAGCGCCTGGAAGAGCTGCTGACCTCGCTGGGCACCTACACCACCGGCGTGCTGACCATCATCCTGGCCACCAGCATCTGGGTGTTCTATGCCCTGAGCCAGAAGCAACTGCTGACGGTGTGGCATTCGCAGCAGGTGATGATGGTGATCTACCTGTGCTGCGCGGTGCTGCTCACTCCTTGGGTGCACCCGCTGGAAGCGTTGCAGTTGAGCCCGCTGCAGGGGTGGCTGTTGCTGGCATGCTGCCTCAATACCCTGGTGGCCTATGGCGCCTTCGCCGAGGCACTGGCCCATTGGGAGGCTTCGCGGGTGAGCGCGACCCTGGCGCTGACGCCACTGGTGACCTTCGTCGCGGTGGCTCTGGCGGCCTGGCTGTGGCCGGCGTACGTGCATGCCGAGGACATCAATGCCCTGGGGTATGTGGGAGCGGTGACGGTGGTGCTGGGTTCGGCGCTGGTGGCCCTGGGGCCCTCGCTGGTGGCCGGGTGGCGCGCCCGGCGGGCGCGGTTGGCCCGGGCTCATTGATAACCGGTACCGGGCCGAGACCCCGGCCGCCCCGGCCCCCCGCGGGGGGGGGGGGGCCCGCCCGGGGGGGGGCGCGCGGGCC
>NZ_JBLUPY010000030.1:0-51072 GCF_048068215.1 Pseudomonas sp. NY15372 | reverse complement strand
GCGCCATTGCGATGCCCTGAGCCAGCAGGCGGGGCGCTTGAAGCAACTGGTGGGCAGCTTCAGGATCTGAGGCGCCCCTATCGCCGGCAAGCCGGCTCCCACCGGTCCTGCACTGTTTTCAAAGACACCGCCAGACATGTGGGAGCCGGCTTGCCGGCGATCGGGCGCGCAGCGGCCGCAAATCCTGGCAGCTCGTTATACCGGGCGGGCGGTGTTATGCCGGGTTTGCGGCTGCTGCGCAGCCGATCGCGGCACAAGGCCGCTCCTACAGGGGGACCAGCGCTAGCCGCTTGTTCTTTGCGCGACAGCGCAGCACGGAAGGGCTGGGTCCCACCGGTCCTGCGCTGTTTTCAAAGACACCGCCAGACATGTAGGAGCCGGCTTGCCGGCGATCGGGCGCGCAGCGGCCGCAAATCCTGGCAGCCCGTTATACCGGGCGGGCGGTGTTATGCCGGGTTTGCGGCTGCTGCGCAGCCGATCGCGGGACAAGCCCGCTCCCACCGGTCCTGCGCTGTTTTCAAAGACACCGCCAGACATGTAGGAGCCGGCTTGCCGGCGATCGGGCGCGCAGCGGCCGCAAATCCTGGCAGCTCGTTATACCGGGCGGTGTTATGCCGGGTTTGCGGCCGCTGCGCAGCCGATCGCGGCACAAGGCCGCTCCTACAGGAGAAGGGAAGCAATTGTTTGAGACCGCTGATCGGAATTCCCATGGCGGGTCAATAAAAACATATTTTGATGCTTAAATTATTCTTGTCAGTCCGATCCCATCCGAGGGTGCTGCCATGAATCTCAAGATCGCCGCCTTGCTGCTGCTCGCCCTGTGTGCCCAGCCAGCCTGGAGCCAAACCTCTGCCCCCGCTGCTTCCCCCACCACCGACTCCGCAGCGCTGACCACGCGCCTGGCCCTACGCGACCTGTGGGTCGAGCATGTGTTCTGGGTCAGGAACTACGCCATGGCCAACCAGGCGGGCAACCACAAGCAAGCCGATGTGGCCGCCAAACAGGTGGTCGACAATGCCACTACCATCGCCAACAGCATCGCCCCGCTGTACGGCCAGCCTGCTGCCGACCAGTTGCTCAAGCTGCTGGCCGGGCACTGGGGCGCCGTGAAACACTACAGCGATGCGACCGTGGCCAAGGACAAGGCCGGCAAGCAAACGGCCGTCAACGAGCTGTCGAGCAATGCCAAGGCGTTGTCGGCCTTCCTGGCCAAGGCCAACCCCTATCTGCCGGAGCAGACCCTGCTGTCGATGCTCACCGCCCATGGTGGGCATCACCTGTCGCAGATCGACCAGTTCGCCGCTGGTGACTATGCCGGCGAGGCGCAGACCTGGCAGATGATGCGCCAGCACATGCAGGCGTTGGCCGATGCCCTGGCCGGGGCGCTGGTCAAGCAGTTCCCGGACAAGTTCTGAACGAGGAGCCACACCCATGCTCGAAGGCCTGGGCCGTACCCAGCAGGACCTGCTCAACGCGTTGCTCTACCGGCCCGACGGCATGAGCATCGACGAACTGTCGCAGGCCCTGGCGGTCACCCGCACCGCGGTGCGCCAGCACCTGGCGGCGTTGGAGCGCGACGGCCTGGTCAAACGCGGCGCCACCCGGCCCACCGGGCGGCGCCCGGAGCAACTGCACCAGCTCACCGACCATGCGCGGGAGCTTTTTCCGCGGCAGTACCCGCTGTTGGCCAACCTGCTGATCGATGAAGTCGCCGGGCTGATCGGCCAGGACGCGCTGTTGGCGCTGATGCGCAACCTGGGGCGCAAGATGGCCGAGGACATGGAACATGAGGTGGTCGACGAGGCGCGCATTGTCGAGCACATGAACAATGCCGGCTACGAAGCGCAGGTGTTCTTTCGTTCGTCCGGGGAGCCTGAGATCGTGGCCCACAACTGCGTGTTCCATCACCTGGCCAAGGCCCACCCGGTGGTGTGCGAGCTGGATCTGGCGTTGATCGGGGCGTTGGGCGGGGGGGAGGCGGTGCACCAGGAATGCATGCTGCGTGGCGGGGCGGTGTGTCGGTTTTCGCTCAAAGCCAGGTAACGGGGGCCGCTGTGCAGCCCATCGCGGGACGAGCCCGCTCCCACAAGGGCCCCGCAATGGGCTTTACAAGCGCTAGAAACCTTTGCTGACCGAGGCCACCACCGTGGCCGAGCAGACGTCCTTGAAGCCCAGGTAGCTGGCGCACTCGGCCTGGGACAGGTCGGTGTCGATGTAGCTGAGCGACCAGTCCAGCGACAGCATCGTGCGGCTCAGTTCCACCTCCCATTCGTGGTAGGCGTTGCGGCTGCTGCCGTCGTTGGCGAACCAGCTCGGGTCTTTGTAGTCGTTGCGCCCGTAGCGCACCTCCAGGCCGATGTCGTGGGGCAGCAGGGTGCCATAGCCGACATAGCTGTAGAGCATCGACTGGTCGCCGTTGAAGTCATCCGAGTAGTTGCCGCCCAGCAGCACACCCCAGGCTCGCAGTTCGGCATGGTATTCGCCGTAGTTGAAGTTGCCCTGGCGTGGGTAGACGTACTTGATGTACGAGGTGTCGAGGGTGACATCGTCGCTGATCTGCCAGAAATAGCCCGCGTAGTAGTCCAGCTCCTGGCGGGTACGGCTGCCGAAGCCGAAGTCGACGTTGGAGCTCCAGGCCCCGGCGTACAGGCCGCTGGTGTGGGCCAGGGTCAGCGAGCCTTGCAGGGCCGGGTCGTTCTGGGTCTGGGAGATACCGCGGGTGCGGTAGTCGCTGAAGATCCCGACCTTGGCCTCGAGGCTGAAGGCGTCGTTGAGGTCGATGGCGTGGGCGAACGGGGCGCAGGCGAGCAGGCTGCCTGCGATGAAGGTGCGTGGGCGCATTCGAGGGGTTCCGTTATTGTTTTTGTGTGGTGTATGGCAGGGCGGGCGCTATCGCGGGGCAAGCCCGCTCCCACAAGGGGAGGCTGCGCTAGCCGCTTGTTCTTTGTGCGACAGCGCGGCCCGGTGGGATGGGTGATCTCCCACAGGGGCCGCGAAGCGATCAGCGCGCGTAGATCTGCTTGCCGGCAAACCAGGTCTGCAGCACCTGGGTGTCTCGCAGCGCTTCGGGCTCGACGGTGAGCACGTCGCGGTCGAGAACGATCATGTCCGCCTGCTTGCCTGCCTTGAGCGAACCGATCTGGTGTTCCAGGCGCATGGCCCGTGCAGCATTGAGGGTGTAGGCCTGGAACATGGTTTCGCGGTCGATGGCCTCGTCGGCATTGAGCACGCCCTTGGGGCCCTTGCGGCTGACCGCCTGGTAGATCGCCTTCCACGGCTCTGGCGTGGTGATCGGCCAATCGCTGGCGCCGGCGATGGTCGCGCCGTTCTTCAGCAGCGAACGGGCCGGGAAGGTATGCATGAAGGCCATGGCATCCACGTACGGCTTGACCAGGTCGAGGTTGTTTTCGTCGGCGCTGGCCCAGTACAGCTGCATCGAAGCGATCACGTCCAGACCTTTGAAACGAGCATATTCCTTCGGGTTGACCATCTGCAGGTGGGTGATGGAGTGGGGGATGCCGCTGTGGCGCTCACGTCGGGCCTGTTCCACGCCATTGAGCGCCTCGCGCACGGCGCGGTCGCCGATGGCATGCACGTGCACCAGCCAGCCGCGGGCATCGGCGGCGCTGACCAGCTCGCCGAAGTGTTTCGGGTCCAGCAGCAGCTCGCCGTTCTGCCCGGAGTTCTTGTAAGGCTCGAGCATCGCCGCGGTCTGTGCCGGGGCCTCGGCAACGCCATCGGCGAACACCTTGATGCCCGGCAGGGTGAGGTTGTGCACACCGAGGAACTGCTGGCGCACCTTGTCCAGCTCGTCCAAGTCGGCAGGGCGCGCCTTGGCGTCGGCCATCAGCAGGGCGGCGACGTGGGCAGTCAACTCGCCGCGCTCGGAAAGGTCCTTGTAGACCGGTAGCACGCCCAGAGAATCGTTCTTCACGTCGGCGCCTGGCAGCTCATTGGCCAGCGGGTCCATCCAGCCGGTGATGCCCAGCTGCTTGTTGTAGTCCAGGGCCATGCGCCCGGCGGTCATCAGGGTGTCGTGGCTCAGCGGCGGCAGCAGGTCGGTCACCGGGTAGTAGCTGGCGTCGGCGAGAAACCCGTTCGGGGTGCCGTCCTGGTGCTGGCCTATGGTGTTGCGCGCCTCGGCGGGCAGCGCGGCGATGGTCTTGGCGTCGATCCCGGCGCGTTCGAGCATGGCCTGGTTGGCCCAGCCGGTGTGCATGTCGTTGGCCGCGAAGAGGATCGGCTGCTTGGCCCACTCGCCGTGGTTGAAGCGTTGCTCCAGGGCTGGGATGTCGTCCCAGTAGGTACCCGGCACGCCACCGACGGAAAGGAATTCGCCACGCACGGCCTTACCGTCCTGGCGCCACTGACGCAGGCGCTGCTCCAGCTCGTCGAGGGGGAGCTGCTCGCCGGCCAGGTTGGCCAGCTCCAGCTGCAGGCCGCCTTTGATCGCATGGGAGTGGGAGTCGAGCATGCCCGGCATCAGCACCTTGCCGCCCAGGTCGATCACCTGCGTCCCACTGGCCTTCAGGCGCAGCACAGCCTGGTCGGAACCCACCGCGACGATCTTCTCGCCCTCGACCGCCACAGCCTGCTGCAACGGCTGGCCTGGCTCGGCGGTGTAGACCTTGGCGTTGTGCAGGATCAGGTCGACCGCCGCGAAGCCCGGCAGGGCGGTGCAGGCCAGGCCCGCGCTGATCGCCATCTTCAGGAGCTGCTTCATTCGATGCCTCGTTCTTGTTGTGATGGGGCCGCAGCCTAGCCAAGGCACACGCGCGATTAAATGCGAAGGCAGGCACAACTTTTTTCGCGTTGGGGAAATAATCCGTTGCCTATGATTGCCATGGTGCAAAGCCTGGGCATGCCGGTGCCTATTCAAATTGCGCGGTATTTGCCGGCTTGATGAAAAGGCGCGGATACTCGCCGCGCCTTCGCATTGCCTCGCTTGTGCCGAACAGGAAGAAACCATGGACAAAATGACGGCCCTGACCATCTTCGTCGCCGCCGCCGAGCACGGCAGTTTCAGCCGTGCCGCCGAGCAGTTGGGCAAGACCCCCTCGGCCATCACCAAGGCCGTCGCCCACCTGGAAACCGAATTGGGAGTGCGCTTGTTCGAGCGCACCACCCGGCGCATGGCGCTCACCGAAGCCGGCACCCTGTACCTGGAAGGCGCGCGCCAGGCATTGATGCACCTGCAACGGGTGACCGAAGAAGTGGAACAGTTGCAGCACGAGCTGCGGGGTACCCTGCGCATCACCGCGCCGCCGTCGTTCGGCCCGGCGTTTCTCAACCAAGTGTGCTGCCGATTCATGCGCGAACACCCGCAGGTGCGCCTGGAGGTGAACCTCAACGACGCCAATGAAGACCTGATCGACGGCGGCTACGACCTGTCGCTGCGCGACGGCCCCACCGACCAGCCTGAACTGATCGCCCAGCCGCTGATCGAGAACCGCGTGATCCTCTGTGCCAGCCCCGACTACCTGGCCCGGCGCGGCGACTCGATCACCCTGGAGAACTACGCCCAGCACGACTGGTTGCTGCTGCGCCATCCGCTGCTCAACCGCAGCTACTGGTGGATCGAGCAGGACGGCCAGACCCTGCGCGTGCGTCAGCCCACGCCCAAGCTGATCAGCGACAACTTCGATTTCCTCCTGGCCTGCCTGCTCGACGGCCAGGGCCTGCAGTTCGTGCCCACCTGGTGCGCCGCGCCTTACCTGGCCAAGGGGCAACTGGTGGAAGTGCTGCCTGGCTACTGGCGGGCCTTGAGCGCGTTCGGGCCTTGGGTGCATGTGCTGTACCTGCCGCACCGGCGCAACACGCGCAAGGTGCAGGCCTTCATCGCCTTGCTGCACGAGCACCTGCGGGGGCAGGGCCTGGAGGCGGTCGCTCGGCGCTGAGTTTTTCCACCTGGGCACAAAAGTTGTGCGGGGTATGACGATGATCCGCCGGGGATGGCTCGCTAGGCTAAGGGTGGTCGCCTGAGCAGGCATTCCACTCTTTCCCAAACAGCAACGATGCCTTGAGCTCGCTGTACCAGGAGTTCCCCCGCAGTGAAGATCCACACTCTCGTCACCGACATCCGCAACCCCGCCGAGCGCGGTCGCCAGATCGGCGAACGTTTCGCCGAGCAGATCCGCCAGACCACCCAGCTATACCTGGATTTCTTCCCCCGGGTCGGCGTGTCGCTGCGCGAGGCGCAGCGTATCGGCGAGAACAGCCTGGCCGCCCTGGAGGCCTGGAGCCCGAACCTGGCGGCGGAAGTGATCGGCATGGCCAGTGGTACGGGCTTGCCGCTGTGGCAACTGGCGAGCCTGAACGCACGCACCGAGGTGCTGGCCGCTCGCACCCGCCACAGCGAATGCTCCACCACCGTGCATGCACCTCGCGGCCCGCGTGCGCCGCAGACCTTGCAGACCTGGGACTGGCACGACAGCCTCTGCCCCCATGGCCTGATGCTGGGCCTGCATACCGAGCGCGGTATGCAGGTCAAGCTGTTCTGCGAATTCGGCATGCTGGCCAAGCTGGGCGTGAACAGCGCAGGCCTGGGCCTGCACTTCAATATCCTGCACCACACCAGCGACAACGACAGCGGCGGGGTGCCGGTGCATGCCATCGCCCGTCGCCTGCTGGAAGACGCGAGCAGCGTCGAGGAAGCCGTGGAGCTGGCGCGTTCGGCGCGGGTCAGCGCCTCGACCGTGCTGACCGTGTTTTCCCGCGAGGACTGCAGCCCGCGCGCGGTGAGCATCGAGCTGAGCCCCGAGCGCACCGCGCTGGTGCTGCCACGCGAGGACGGCTGGCTGCTGCACACCAACCATTTCCTCGACCCACAACTGAGCCTGGGCGAGCACGTGGCCGACCGGGCCGACACCCAATGTCGCCTGGGCCATCTGGAACAGGTGATCGGCCAGATGGGCAGCAGCGACCTGCGCGCCCGCGCCGAGGCCATGTGCGGCGCCGATGGCGACAGCGCACCGATCTGCTTCCACCCGGACATGGCCATGCCTGACACCGAACGTTGGGAAACGCTGCTCAGCGTCGGTATCGACACCGAGCACTGCTTCCTGGACTACGTGGCGGGCACGCCGCTGCAACTGGCCAAGGCCGGCTTCGAACGTTTCTGAGCCAACCCGGTGCCGCTGCCTGCCATGGGGCGGCACCCGCAAAACGAGAACAACAACAATGCATGCGGAATATTCCCACCCTGCGTCAACCCGGTCTGCGTTGCGGACCTTCTGCGTCTCCGGCCTGGGCACTGCGCTGGAGTTCTATGACTTCATCATCTATGGCACGGCGGCGGCGCTGGTGTTTCCCCAGGTGTTCTTCCCGCAGATGGACCACCTGACCGCGACCCTGGTGGCCTTCAGTGCCTTCGGTGCCGGCTTTTTTGCCCGCCCCTTGGGCGGGCTGGTCTTCGGTCACTTCGGTGACCGCATCGGCCGGCAGAAGGTGCTGGTGGCGACCTTGTTGCTGATGGGCCTGAGTACCTTCCTCATCGGCTGCCTGCCCAGCCACGCCAGCATCGGCGCGATGGCGCCGGTCCTGCTGGTGCTGCTGCGCCTGATCCAGGGCTTCGCCGCCGGCGGCGAGTGGGGCGGGGCCGCGCTGTTCGGCATCGAGTCGGCACCGCCGGGCAGGCGAGGGTTGTGGGGCAGCTTCACGAGCATGGGCATCGGCGTCGGCGGCATCCTTGGCGCCGCGGTGTTCGCCATCGTCAGCGCAACGTTCGACGACAACCTGGCGGACTTCGCCTGGCGCATTCCGTTCTGGCTCGGCGGCACCTTGGTGCTAATCGGCCTGTATGCCCGCCTCAAGGCCCCGGCGCCGCTGGCGGCACCTGCAGCCAAGCCGGTCCGTGCCCCCCTGGCCGAGGCGCTGCGCCAGCGGCCGCGGCAATTGTTGCTGTGCACCGGCATCGCCTTCGGCTACTGCACCATCGCCTACATCGGCAGCACATTCTTCCTGACCTACGCCACCCAGGTGGGCTACGGCAGCACCCAGGCGCTGATGTTCGACCTGACCCTGTCGATCGCCATCGTGCTGTCGGCACCTTTGTTCGGCCACCTGTCCGATCGCCTGGGCCGGCGCACGGTGATGGTGTTCGGTGCATTGGTCATGGCCCTGGGGCTGTTCGCCTTCTTCGCCCTGGTGGGCATGCAGAGCTTCCCTATCGCCCTGTTCGCCTACAGCCTGACCGGCCTGCTGATGGGGGCGACCCAGGGGCCGATTCCGGCGTTCCTCGGCGAGCAGTTCCCGCGCAGCATGCGTTACTCGGGGATTTCGGCCAGCTACCAGATCGGTGCGGCGCTGGGCGGTGGTACGGCCTCGAGCATCGCCACGGCGATCCTGATCCTCACCGACCATGACCCGCTGGGCGTGGCGCTGTACGGGGCCGGCGCCTTGGCGTTGGTGGCGGTGTGTTCGCTGATGTTGCGCGAAACGTCGCGCTTGAGCATGGCGCAGATCGACGAGGAACCTTCGGGGTGTGCCGTGGAGGCGGTGTTGGCCAGGCATTGATGGGCATGGGGCTGCTGCGCAGCCCTTTCGCGGCACAAGGCCGCTCCTACAAAGCCAGCACGACACCTGTAGGAGCGGCCTTGTGCCGCGAAAGCGAAGCGCTCCCCGAACGCAGCCCTCAGGGCGTGGCAGTGAGCAACGCCTTGGCTTCGGCGAAACATTGCTCGGCAATCGCCGAACGTGGCTCGCTGCGGCGCAACAGTAGCCCCACCGGGCTGTGGATGCTGGCATCGACGATCGGCAGGATACGCATGTGGTCGGACAGGTCCTCCAGCCCACAATCCAATGGCATGACGGCGCAGCACATGCCGGTATTGATGGCCTGGATCAGTTGGAAGGTGGAGTCGCTTTCCAGCACCGCAGCCGGTTCCAGGCCACGGCTGCGCAGGCTCAGGTCCAGCGACTGGCGGTAGTGCATGCCCTTGCTCAGCAAGCCCAGGGGCAGGTTGGCCAAGGCTTCCCAGCGCAGCTCGGGCGCGTCGAACTCGAAGTAGCGGGTGTCGTGCAGCAGGCCCATGGTGGTGGTACCCAGTTCGATCACTTCGAAGAAGCTGGCATTGACCTGGTCCAAGTAGCAGATACCAAGATCCAGCTGGTTGCGGCTCAGCCCATCGATGATCTGCTCGGAGCTCAGTGAACTGAGTTGAAAATGCAGCTCCGGAAACTTCTCGCGCAATGGCAGCAACAATTGCATGGGGTTGAAGCTCGCCAGCGGCACGGTGCCCAGGCGCAGGCTGCCGACCACCTGGCCACGGCAACTGGCCGCCTCGGCCTGCAGCCCATCGTGGGCGGCGAGCAAGGTGCGCGCCCAGGCCAGGATGCGCTCACCGGCTTCGGTAAACCCTTCGAAACGTTGGCCACGCTTGACCAGCACCAGGTCCAGTTCATCCTCCAGGTTGCGCAGGCGCATGGACAACGTCGGCTGGGTGATATGGCACAGCGCCGCGGCTTGGCCGAAGTGACGGGTCTGGTCGAGGGCGATGAGGAACTTGAGCTGCTTGATGTCCATGGTGCGGCCTGGTGGAAGCGAGATGGGCTGACCTTAACCAAGTCTGCCGTAGCTGGCCATTCGTTTTGTGTCGCTGTGCTGATAGAGGCGGTTGATGGCGTGGTACGCCATATCGATTGGACGCCGCCCGGCCTTGGCCCTAGCGTGGCATGACAATGCCCTTTCGAGAGGAACCCCAAGGTGAGTGTGAAACCGGACGCGGTGTTCGTACCGCTCAATATCGCCGTGCTGACCGTCAGCGATACCCGCACCGTCGACAACGACACCTCGGGCGAGCTGCTGGCGACGCGCTCGGTGGAAGTCGGTCACCGTCTGGTGGCACGGGCGCTGCTCAAGGATGACCTTTACAAGATCCGCGCCCAGGTCGCCCAGTGGATCGCCGATGAGCAGGTGCAGGTGGTGTTGGTCACCGGTGGCACTGGGTTCACCGGGCGAGACAGCACACCCGAGGCGGTGGAGTGCCTGTTGGACAAGCGCATCGATGGCTTTGGCGAGCTGTTCCGGGCGCTGTCGATCCTCGATATCGGCACCTCGACGGTGCAGAGCCGGGCCTTGGCCGGGTTGGCCAACGGCACCTTGGTCTGCTGCCTGCCGGGCTCGACCGGCGCCTGCCGCACGGCTTGGGAGGGGATTCTGGTGGAACAGCTCGATGCGCGGCATCGGCCATGCAATTTCGTGCCGCACCTGAAGGCGGTGGGGCTGTGTGAAAGCCGGGGGTAGATTACGCCCCTTTCGCGGCACAAGGCCGCTCACACAGTCCTGTAGGAGCCGGCTTGCCGGCGATGAAGACAACCCTTTTACCCAAAGCCAGATCGCATCCCGGTGTGGGTAATCACCATGCACTCAACCAGCCCTGCTCGCTCAGGATTCATGATGCTGTTGCCCGTTCTGGCCAATCGCCGGCAAGCCGGCTCCCACCGGTACTTCGCCAACCACACCCTGTGTACGCTTGTTGCGGGAGGTCACCCAGCCCTTTGGGCTGCGCTGTCGAGCACAGAACAAACGGCCAGTGCTGACCCTCTGTGAGAGCGGCCTTGTGCCGCGAAAGGGCTGCATGGCAGCCCCGGACTCTCAACTCAACACATGATCCACCGGCACCAGCGCCGGCGGCAGCGGCTCGTGCCCCAGCGCCGACAGCACGTCGCGCTCGAGGGTGCGCACCATGGCGTCGGTGGGCAGGTCGTTCTCATCGCGGCCGAACGGGTCTTCCAGCTCGTTGCCGATGGCGTCCAGGCCGAAGAAGGTGTAGCTGATGATGGTGGTGAAGATCGGCGCCAGCCAGCCCAGGGGCTCGGCCAGGGCGAACGGCAGCAGCACGCAGAAGATGTAGCTGGTGCGGTGCAGCAGCAAGGTATACGGGAACGGTAACGGTGTGCCCTTGATCCGTTCGCAGGTGGCCTGGACTTCCGTCAGCCCCACCAGGCGTTGTTCGAGCAGGGTGTAGCGCCATTCGCTGATCAACTGGCGCTCGGCCAGGCGCGAACAGTGCTCGCCAAGCTGGCGCAGGATGCCGTCGCAGGTGTTGTGTGGGCTGATGAGCGTGCCCTCGGCCAGCCACGGCCGCGCGGCGGCCAGTTCGTCTTCGTTGCGCAGACGGGCGTTGAGCGCATGGGCGAAGCCGCACAGGCCACGCAGCAGTTCGGCGCGCAGGCGCTGGTCGGCGATCGCCTGGCTTTCGCGGATGAACGAGCGTGTCTCGATGATCATCCGCCCCCACGCCTTGCGGCCCTCCCACCAGCGGTCATAGCAGACAGTGTTGCGAAAGCTCATGAAGATCGACAGCGACAGGCCCAGCAGGGTGAAGGGCGTGGCGCTGACCGGGTAGAAGAATGCCGGGTAGTGGTGCTCGATCAGCACGATCAGGGCGGCCAACAGGGTGACCATCAGGCAGCGCAGGGCGATGCGCTTGACGATCGAGCCCTTGAGGGTGAAGAGCACGCGCAGCACGTCGGGGCGGGGATGGACGATCATGGTGGTCCAGAGGCGGCAATCAGCCGCCGGTCATGTTCATGAAACGCAGGATCTGCACCTCGCCACCGACCTCGAAGTGATGGCGGTAGGGCTTCAGATGCATGGCGTCGCGGATGGCCTTTTCCAGGCGTTCAGCATCGCCGGGGTGGGCGCGCATGACCTGTTTCAGGTCCATCGAATGCTCGTTGCCAAGGCACAGCAGCAGGCGGCCTTCGACGGTCAGGCGCACGCGGTTGCAGGTGGCGCAGAAGTTGTGGCTGTGCGGCGAGATGAAGCCAACTCGGGTCTGCGGTGCCTCGGCGACCCGCCAGTAGCGCGCCGGCCCCTGGGACGATTCGGCCGACTCCACCAGGGTGAAGTGCTCGGCGATGCGCGCGCGCACTTCGTCGCTGGAACAGTACGACTCGCCGCGCTCGTGCTCGTCGATCACGCCCAGCGGCATTTCCTCGATGAACGAGATATCCAGTTCGCGCTCGACGGCGAAGCGCACCAGGTCGACGATTTCGTGATCGTTGCGGCCCTTGAGCACCACGCAATTGAGCTTGGTGCGCCGAAAACCCGCGCGGCGTGCGGCATCGATGCCGGCGATGACCTGGTGCAGGTCGCCGGTGCGGGTCAGGCTGCGGAAGCGTTCGGCATCGAGGCTGTCGAGGCTGATGTTCAGGCGCGACACGCCGGCGTCGAACAGCGGCTGGGCCAGGCGACCCAGTTGCGAGCCATTGCTGGTCAGACACAGCTCGCGCAGGCCGGGCAGGGCGGCGATACGCCCGCACAGCTCGACGATGCCCTGGCGTACCAGCGGCTCGCCGCCGGTCAGGCGAATCTTGCGGGTACCCAGGGCGACGAAGCGCTCGGCCACCTGGTACAGCTCCTCGAGGCTGAGGATCTGCTGGCGCGGGAGGAACTGCATGTCCTCGGCCATGCAATAGACGCAACGGAAGTCGCAGCGGTCGGTGACCGACATCCGCAGGTAGTCGATGCGTCGATTGAAGCCGTCGATCAGTGCCTGGGTGTTCTCTTCCACGTTCATGCTCTGGGTGTTGGGTGAGGCGGCGCGTCGCCGCAGGCAACCTCCAAGCTATAACCTGCAGGCACCCTCGTCAAATTGCTTTCCCTGACTGTTCGATCAGCCGTGTCTATCACGGCTGCAGGCCACGGCCTACAAGGGCTGAGGGCCGTGATCGAGAGGGCTTATCACGCTTTAAGGTATTTCGATTGGACGGCTCTGGGCCGGGGTCCATAGGCTGGAAAAACACCGGACCTGACCAGCCGGTGCTTTTTCAAGAGCGTGAGGATCCATCGCATGAGCCAAGACGAACATATCAGGGACTACAAAGGACCGGCCGCCGGCTGGGGCGCACTCAAGAGCGTGACCAAGAGCTGGCTGGGCAGCGACAATGCCTTCAAGAACCTGCGGGCCATGCTCAAGACCAACCAGAACGGCGGCTTCGACTGCCCCGGCTGCGCCTGGGGCGAATCGCCCGAGAGCGACATGGTCAAGTTTTGCGAAAACGGCGCCAAGGCCGTCAACTGGGAGGCCACCGGCCGCTCGGTGGACCCGGCGTTCTTCGCCAAGTACAGCGTCAGCGCCCTGGCTGCCCAGACCGATTACTGGCTCGAGTACCAGGGCCGGCTGACTCACCCGATGCGCTACGACGCCGCTACCGACCACTATGTGGAAACCTCCTGGGACGAAGCCTTCGCCCTGATCGGCCGGCACCTCAACGCCCTGGAATCGCCGGACCAGGCCGAATTCTATACCTCTGGCCGGGCCAGCAACGAGGCGGCGTTCCTCTACCAGTTGTTCGTGCGCGCCTATGGCACCAACAATTTCCCCGATTGCTCGAACATGTGCCACGAAGCCAGTGGCGTGGGCATGGCCAGTACCCTGGGTGTAGGCAAGGGCACGGTCGTCTATCATGACCTGGAACTGGCCGACGCGATCTTCGTCATCGGCCAGAACCCGGGCACCAACCACCCGCGCATGCTCGAACCGCTGCGCGAGGCGGTCAAGCGGGGCGCCCAGGTGGTGTGCTTCAACCCGCTCAAGGAGCGCGGGCTGGAACGTTTCCAGCATCCGCAGCACCCCTTCGAGATGCTCAGCAACGGCTCCGAGCCCACCAACACCGCCTACTTCCGCCCGGCCTTGGGCGGCGACATGGCGGCGATGCGCGGCATTGCCAAGTTCCTCCTGCTGTGGGAGCGCGAAGCCCAGGCCAAAGGCGAGCCGGCGGTGTTCGACCATGCCTTCATCGCCGAACACACCGATGGCGTCGACGCCTACCTGGCTGCGGTGGATGCTACGTCCTGGGACCATATCGTCGAGCAGTCGGGCCTGAGCCTGGCCGAGATCGAGCTGGCCGCGCGCATGTACCGCAAGGCCGAGCGGGTGATCATGTGCTGGGCCATGGGCGTGACTCAGCATCGCCATTCGGTAGCGACGGTGCAGGAAATCGTCAATCTGCAATTGTTGCGCGGCAACGTCGGCAAGCCCGGCGCGGGCCTGTCGCCGGTGCGTGGCCACAGCAACGTGCAGGGCGACCGCACCATGGGCATCGACGAGAAGCCCCCGGCCAGGCTGCTCGATGCCTTGGAAGAACGCTTCCAGTTCAAGGTGCCGCGCGAGCATGGGCATAACGCGGTGCTGGCGATCAAGGCCATGGAAGAGGGCCGGGCCAAGGTGTTCATCGGCCTGGGGGGCAACTTCGCCCAGGCTACGCCGGACACCCCGCGTACCCACGCGGCGATGCGCAACTGTGCGCTGACCGTGCAGATCTCCACCAAGCTCAACCGCTCGCACCTGGTCACCGGTGGCGATGCGTTGATCCTGCCGTGCCTGGGCCGTACCGAGATCGACCTGCAGGCCGAAGGGCCCCAGGGCGTCACCGTGGAGGATACCTTCAGCATGGTGCATATCTCCCACGGCCAGCTCAAACCCCGTTCGCCGCACCTGCGTTCGGAACCTGCGATCATCGCGGGCATCGCCAAGGCCACTTTGGGCGACCGGCCGATCGACTGGGAATATGCCGTCGCGGACTACAGCCGCATCCGCGACATGATCGCCGAGGTGATTCCGGGCTTCAGCAGTTTCAACGAGCGCCTGCAGCACCCCGGCGGCTTCTACCTGGGCAACACGGCATCCGAACGCCAATGGCGCACGGCGACCGGCAAAGCGCGCTTCACCGCCAGCCAGTTGCCCCGGCAACTGGTCAATGCCCAGGTGCTGGCACGAGGCGACAACCCGGACCTGATCCTGCAGACCCTGCGTTCGCACGATCAGTACAACACCACGTTGTATGGCCTGGATGACCGCTACCGGGGTGTGTTCGGCCTGCGTGAAGTGGTGTTCGTCAACGAGGCGGACATCCGCCGCCTGGGCTTCGAGCCTGGCGAGCACGTGGACATGGTGTCGCTCTGGGAGGACGGCCGCGAGCGGCGGGTGTCGGGCTTCCGCCTGGTGCCCTATGACCTGCCTGAAGGCCAGGCGGCGGCCTACTACCCGGAGACCAACCCGCTGGTGCCGCTGGAGAGCTATGGCGAGGGCACCTATACACCGACCTCGAAGTTCGTGGCCATCAAGCTGGAGAAGGCGCGGGTCGGGAACCGGATCGAGGCGAGCGTGGCCTGATCCATTGGAGGCTGCTGCGCAGCCCAATCGCCGGCAAGCCGGCTCCCACCTGGACGGCGCTAACGTCGTACCTGTGGGAGCCGGCTTGCCGGCGATCAGGCCGCAACGGCCCCGACATTCACCGATGTACCGGGTACGCCGTGGTGTACTTCATCTGCTCCATGGCAAAGCTCGAAGTGATGTTCGACAGCCCGTCGGTGCTGGTGATGAGTTTCTTGTAGAACCGGTCGTACGCCGCGATATCGCCCACCACCACCCGTAGCATGTAGTCCCAGTCGCCGGACATGCGGTACACCTCCATCACTTCCTCGAACCCCGTTACCACCCGGGCGAATTGCTCCAGCCAGGCGCTGTCGTGGCGTTGGGTCTTGAGCTGGACGAACACGGTCAGGCCCAGGCCCAGGCGCTCGGGGTCGAGCAGGGCGACACGCCCCCGGATATAGCCTTCGTCCTCCAGGCGCTTGACCCGTTTCCAGCAGGGCGTGGTAGACAGGTTGACGGCTTCGGCCAGGTCCTTGAGCGAGATGGAGGCGTCGCGTTGGAGCAGGGTGAGGATGTGCTGATCGAAACTGTCCATATTGAGTGGCTGGCTGGCGTGAGGAAAAGTTTCTCGAGATTAGCGCGCTTGGGGAACGAAAAAAATAGCCAGCAAGGGAATGCGACAGGTTCATTCCCATTCGGCGCCACCCCGCCGGATATGCGATAGTGGCGCTTTCCAACCTCAGCAGAGTCAATGGACCCGACCATGTCCGACAAGCCGCGCAATTTCGCCACCCGTACCATCCACGCCGGCGAGCAGTCCAGCGTCGCCGACAATGCCATCTTTCCGGCCATCGTCACCACCAGCTCGTTCATCAAGCGCGGCCTGGACGACAACCCCGAATACGCCTACAGCCGGGTCAGCAACCCGACCCGGCATGCCTACGAAACCTGTGTCGCCGCCCTCGAGGAAGGCGCAGGCGCAGTAGCCACCGCCTCGGGCGTGGGCGCCACGGCGACCGTGCTCGAGTTGTTGTCCAAGGATGCCCACGTGGTGGTGATGAACGGGGTCTACGGCGGCACCTTCCGCCTGATGGAAGACTACCGCAGCCGCACCTCGGGCCTGAGCACCACCTATGTCGACCTCAACGACCTGGATGCCGTGGCCGCGGCCATCCGCCCCGAGACCCAGCTGATCTGGATCGAGTCGCCGACCAATCCGTTGCTGCACCTGGTGGACATCGAGGCGGTGTGCAAGCTGGCCCGTGCGCGCGGTATCCTCACCTGCATCGACAACACCTTCTGCTCGCCTTGGAACCAGCGGCCGATCACCCTCGGCGTGGACCTGGTGATGCACTCGGCGAGCAAGTACATCGGCGGCCACTCCGACCTGATCGGTGGTGTGGTGGTAGCCGCCAACGAAGAGCTGCTCAAGCGCCTGCGCCGGATCAGCATGGCCGTCGGTGCCATCCAGGGGCCGTTCGACTGCTACCTGGCCCTGCGTGGGCTCAAGACCCTGGACGTGCGCATGGAGCGCCAGTGCGCCAACGCCCTGCGCGTGGCGCGCTTCCTGGAGGGGCACCCACAGGTCGAGCAGGTGTACTACCCGGAACTTGAAAGCCACCCGCAGCACGCGCTGTGCAAGCGCCAGATGCGCACCGGCGGGGCGGTGGTGGCGATGAAGATCAAGGGCGACCGGGCAGCGGTCAACCGCCTGGTGGAAGCGCTGTCGATCTTCGTGCTGGCCGACTCGCTGGGCGGGGTGGAGAGCATGATCAACCACTCCTGGAGCATGTCGCACAATTCCCTGAGCCCGGAGCAGAAGGGGCAGATGGGCATCAGCGAGAACCTGCTGCGCCTGTCGGTCGGGATCGAGGACTACCGCGACCTGATCGAGGACCTGGACACGGCGCTCAAGGCTTCGGCCTGAGCGTAGAAGGCATCGCGGGGCAAGTCGGACCGCCGCTCCCACAAGGGCGGCGCTAGCCGCTTGTTCTCTGCGCGACAGCGCAGCCCGAAGGGCTGGGTAATCTCCCACAGGATGGGCTGCCCCCCCAAGAAGCTGGACACCCATCCAACCCTTGGGGCAGGCCAGGATGGCGTTACCCGCTGTGGGGGCGGGCTTGCCCCGCGACGGCGTCGGTACTGGCAGGCGGGGTCAGCTTGCTGGATGAACGATCCGTTCGATCCTGTCCTTGAGCAACAAGCGCTCCTTGCGCAGGCGGTTCACCGCGTCGTCGGAGGTGCCGTTACCTTCGGCGGCCACCACTTCCTTGTCCTTGGCGTTGTACTCCTTGTGCAGTTGATGGAGCGTCTGGTCCTTGTCGATCAGCGCCTGGAAATCGTCAGCGGAAATGTGCAGGTCAGCGAGCAGATCATGCGGGACTGGCATTTCTTCACCTCGGGTCAGGGGTTGGTAAAAAGTCCTGAATCTTGAGGATAGTCGCCTTTGCCCGGTTGCGGGGGAGGGGGCGCCAAGGGACCGTTTGCCGCCTTGGCAAACATGAAATTCATTTCATCTGAAAAAACCGCACCGCCCATTATTCGTTGGCGTCTTTTTCACGAAATATTGATGGCACGCTTTCTAGAGTTCGGCCAACTTCCCCGGTGCCCCGCCTGGTGCGACGGCCGATAATAACTCTCATCTGCGAACATCATGCCGAACTTCAAAAACCTGCGGGCCGAATGGGTCACGTTGCTGGCCAGTCTTTACCTGTTGATCGGTTTCAACACTGCGCTTTGGGAGCACCTGCAGACCGTGGTACCGCCCGGCATGGTGGGGCTCTGGCTGCTGCTGGCATTCGCCGTGCTGATGTTCTTCGCGTTCAATCTCATCCTCACGTTGGTGGCGTTCAAGTACGTACTAAAACCGGTGCTGATCCTGTTGTTCATGAGTGGTGCGGGCGTCGCTTACTTCATGAACCAATATGGCGTACTGATCGACACCGGCATGTTTCGTAATATCGCCGAGACCAATGTCACGGAAGTACGTGACTTGCTCTCCCTGACGTTCGCGCTGTATATGATCTTGCTCGGTGCGCTGCCTTCGTTGCTGGTGTGGAAGGCGCCCATCGTCTATCGCCCTTGGCACCGCGAGCTGTTCGGTAAGCTGGTGGTCAGCGGCGCGTGCGTCGCGGCCCTGGGCTCGGTGGCACTGGTCAACTACCAGGGCCTGGCCTCGCTGTTTCGCAACCACCACGAGATCCGCCTGATGCTCACCCCGAGCAACATCGTCGGCGCCTCGTTCGGCTATGTCGGTGAACGCCTGGGCAGCGCCGCCCGGCCATTCCAGCACTACGGGGAGGACGCCAAACGTGACAGCGCCGCCTGGCAACGCCACGCGCGCAAGTCGCTGACCGTGCTGGTGGTGGGTGAGAGCGCCCGGGCGCAGAACTTCGGTGTACTGGGCTACGACCGCGACACCACCCCGAACCTGGGCAAGGAACAGGGCCTGCTGGCTTTCTCCGATGTACATTCCTGTGGTACCGAGACGGCCGTGTCGGTGCCGTGCATGTTCTCCGGCATGCCGCGCAAGGACTACGACGCCAGCGTCGCCAAGAACCGCGAAGGGCTTCTGGACATCCTCCAGCGTACCGGCCTCAGCGTGCAGTGGCGCGATAACCAGTCCGGCTGCAAAGGCACCTGCGACCGGGTGCAGTTCGTCGATGTCAGCAACCTCAAGGACCCGAAACTGTGTGCCGATGGCGAGTGCCGCGACGAGATCCTCCTGCAGGGCCTGGGCGAGCTGCTCGACAACCTCGACCATGACACCGTGCTGGTGCTGCACCAGATGGGCAGCCACGGCCCCGACTACTACAAACGCTACCCGGCCAGCGCCCAGCGCTTCACCCCGGTGTGCCAGAGCAATGCCCTGAACCAGTGCGACCAGCAATCGATCGTCAACAGCTACGACAATACCCTGGCTTATACCGACCAGGTGCTGGCCGCGCTGATCGACCTACTGCGCAGCCGCCAGGATAAGGTCGATACGGCGATGATCTACCTCTCCGACCACGGCGAATCATTGGGCGAATACAACCTCTACCTGCACGGCACCCCCTACATGCTGGCCCCTGAGCAGCAGCGCCACGTGCCACTGTTGATGTGGTTCTCCGACAGCTATCGCCAGGACTTTTCGCTCGACAGTGACTGCCTGGGCCGCCTGCGCGACGCGCCGTTGAGCCAGGACAACCTGTTCCATTCGATGCTCGGCCTGTTGCAGGTGCGCACCGAGGTCTACCGGCAATCGATGGACATGTTCGCCAGCTGTCGTCCGTGGATGACCGCTGACCGTTGATCAAACCAAGGATGGCGCAGGTTTCACCCCCAATGCCCGCGCCGTATATACTGCGCGCCAATATTTGTGGGAGAGCCTCGTGGCCATCGAAATACACTGGATACGTGACGACCAGACCCTGGCCGAACACTGCCGGGCCTGGCGCGAACTGCCCTTCGTAGCGCTCGACACCGAATTCATGCGGGTCGACACCTTCTACCCCAAGGCCGGCCTGATCCAGGTCGGCGAGGGCAACCGGGCGTACCTGATCGACCCGTTGCTGATCCGCGACTGGCAGCCGCTGGCCGAACTGCTCGAAGACCCGGGCGTGGTCAAGGTGCTGCATGCCTGCAGCGAAGACCTGGAAGTGCTCCTGCGCCTGACCGGCAAGCTGCCGCAGCCGCTGTTCGATACCCAGCTGGCCGCCGGCTACCTGAACATCGGTTTCTCCATGGGCTATTCGCGTCTGGTCCAGGAGGTGCTGGGCCTGGAGCTGCCCAAGGGCGAAACCCGTTCGGACTGGCTGCAGCGCCCGCTGTCCGAGACCCAGGTCAGCTACGCTGCCGAAGATGCCGTGCACCTGGCCGAGCTGTTCAGCGCGCTGCGGCCACGGTTATCCGACGACAAGTACGCCTGGGTGCTGGAAGACGGCGCCGAGCTGGTCGCCCAGCTGCGCCGCGAGGTGGAGCCCGAGACGCTGTACCGCGACGTCAAGCTGGCCTGGAAGCTGAACCCTCAACAACTGGCGGTGCTGCGTGCGCTGTGCGCCTGGCGCGAGCGCGAGGCACGCAGCCGCGACTTGCCGCGCAACCGTGTGCTGCGCGAGCACTCGCTGTGGCCCATGGCCAAGAGCCAACCGGACAACCTGTCGGCCCTGGCCAGGATCGACGACATGCACCCGCGCACCATCCGCCAGGACGGGCAGTTCCTCCTGGAGCTGATCAAGCGCGCCGCGAGCCTGCCGGCCGAGCAGTGGCCGCAAGCCTTGCCCGAGCCGTTGCCGATCGAAGCCTCGGGCATCCTCAAGCGCCTGCGCGCGGTCGGCCAGGCCGAAGGCGAGCGCCTGGGCATCGCGCCAGAGCTCATGCTGCGCAAGAAAACCCTCGAAGCCCTGCTCAAGAGCGGCTTCCCCAACGGCCCCTATCAACTGCCCGATTCGCTGCGCGGCTGGCGTCGCGAGCGCATGGGCCAGGCCCTGCTGGACAACTTGGCGGGCGCCGGAGAATCCTGATGAAACGTATCTGCTCGATCTACAAGAGCCCACGCAAGAACGAAATGTACCTCTATGTGCTCAAGGCCGAAGGCCTGGCGCGCGTTCCCGAGGCCTTGCTGCCGTTCTTCGGCACCCCCGTGCACGCCTTCGACCTGGTGCTGACCCCCGAGCGCAAGCTGGCCCGGGAGGACATCGCCAAGGTGCTGGAGAACCTCGACAACCAGGGCTACCACCTGCAGATGCCGCCGCCCGAGGACGACTACATCGAGCATTTGCCCGAAGAGCTGCTGCGCCGCAACGACCCGGCCTGATCCCGGCCTGGTCCCCATCGTTCGTCAAGCGGCCCGCCTGTCGGGTCGTCTTCGTTGTTTGCCAAGGTTGTTTCGTACATGCGCGTTCTGATCGCTGAACAGGATCATGCCAACTATGCCCGCCTGCTCGGCGAGGCGGCGCCGACGCTGGAGATCGTCACCAGCGGCGATTCCGCCGAGCTTGCGCGCCAGGCTGCCGGTTGCCCGGTATGGCTGGGCCAGCCGGACCTTCTGGCCAGCCTCCTGCGCCAGGGCCACAGCCCCGCGTGGATACAGTCCACCTGGGCCGGTATCACCCCGCTGCTGGCCGAAGGGTTGCCACGTGACTATCGCCTGACCCGGGCCGTGGGCATCTTCGGCCAGGTAATGGCCGAATACATGCTTACCTATATGCTGATCCACGAGCGCGATGTGCTGGCGCGCCTGGTGAGCCAGGTCGAGCGGCGCTGGGACGACCGCCCGGGGCGCAGCCTGGAGGGGCGTCGGGTGCTGGTGGTCGGCACGGGCGATATCGGCCAGCGGGTGGCCGAGTTCCTGGTGCCGTTCGGGGCGATCCTTCACGGTGTCGCCAGCCAGGCGCGGGCACAGGCGCCATTCGTCGAAGTGGCGGGGCTCGAGGATTTGCCTCGCATGGTGGAGCAGGCCGACTACGTGCTCAACCTGCTGCCGGACACCCCAGCCACCCACGACCTGTACGATGCGGCGCTGTTCAAGCGCTTCAAGCCCAGTGCGTTGTTCATCAATGCTGGGCGCGGCGTGGCGGTGGTCGATGCCGACTTGGTGCATGCGTTGAAGGAGGGCCACCTGGCCGGGGCGGTGATCGATGTCTGCCGCCAGGAGCCGTTGCCCCGACAACACCCGTTCTGGACCGCCTGGGGCCTGCTGCTGACCGGGCACAGCTCGGCACCTACCTCGCCGGCGGCGATGGTGCGGTTGTTCGTCGAGAATGTGCAGGCGTACCAGGCAGGGCAGGGGTTGCGCGGCGAAGTGGATTTTCAGCGCGGGTATTGAATCGACTCCATCGCCGGACAAGCCCACTCCCACAGCCACTGCGCCGGTTCTGCAGCTGCGGCGAGCCTGTGGGAGATTCTATGGTTGTGGGCAAGCCGGCTCCCACTGGTGCAGCGCCAACCACACCCTGTGGGAGCGGGCTTGTCCCGCGATCAAGGGCGAAGCCCTTGCTTGGCGGCGGTGATAGCGGGCCCGGCCCAATCGCGGGGCAAGCCCGCTCCCACAGGCCCTGTGTACGCTTGTTGCGGGAGGTCACCCAGCCCTTTGGGCTGCGCTGTCGAGCACAGAACAAACGGCCAGTGCTGACCCTCTGTGAGCGGGCTTGCCCGCGATAGGGCCAGCCCCGGTTCGGCCGCCAACAGCGCCGGTCTTTCCTCGCTGGCACCCGGGAGAAAGCACGCACGCTACTGCCTCCTGCCAGCACTGACCAGCGGTCTGGCATTGGCCCCGGACAGGCTCTAGACTGGCGCCGCCGCGCGCCGCGGATTGAAGTTCAATGCAGGAACACGTGTGATGATCGCCGACAACGCGCCCTTCTGGCGGCGCAAGACCCTTGAACAGCTCGACCCGCAGGAGTGGGAGTCGCTCTGCGATGGCTGCGGCCTGTGCTGCCTGCAGAAGCTCGAGGACGAGGACGACAACAGCGTCTACTACACGCGTATCGCCTGCAAGCTGCTGGACCTGACCACCTGCCAATGCAGCGACTACCCCAACCGCTTCGCCCAGGTGCCTGACTGCATCCAGCTCACCCCCGGCAAGGCCGACCAGTTCAAATGGCTGCCGAGCACCTGCGGCTATCGCCTGGTCAGCGAAGGCAAGGACCTGCCAGCCTGGCACCACCTGGTATGCGGCGACCGTACGCAGGTGCACGAACAACGTATCTCCCAGTCCGGGCGCATGCTCAGCGAGCATGATGTCGACGAAGACGACTGGGAGGACCACCTCATCTTCCGCGCGAGCTGAGCGAACCGCGCCTGTCTTCCTTTCGCCTCTGGAACAAGGAGTTCTGAATGCGTTGCCATCTGTTGTGGGTTCTGGGCCTGGTGGCCTGTGCGCCGGCCTGGGCCAAGAAGGTCGACCTGGATTACCAGGTGCGCCTGTTGCCGGCGAGCGGCCAGGCCGAGGTGCAATTGACCCTGGCCGATGGCAGCGTCGTGCGCAGTCTGGATTTCGACCTGGGCAAGCAGGGCGCCTACAGCGACTTCCAGGCCGATGGCCAATGGCAGGTACAGGGCGAGCGGGGCGTCTGGCACCCGGCCGCGGGCAAGACCCAGCTCAGCTATCGCGTGCAGTTGGACCAGAAGCCGCGCGGTGGCGCCTACGAGAGCCGCATCACTGCGCATTGGGCACTGTTGCGCGGCGACCTGCTGGTACCGGCGGCGCGGCTGGACCAGCAGGATGGCACCGAGCTGGTAGCGCGCCTGGCGTTCGAGCTGCCGGCTGGCTGGAAAAGCGTCGAAACCGCCTGGCCGCGTATCGGCAAGCAGAAGTTTCGCATCGACGATGTTTCGCGGCTGTTCGACCGGCCCACCGGTTGGATGCTCGCCGGCAACCTGGGCAGCCGCCGCGCGCGCCTGGGCGATACGGAAGTGACCGTGGCCGCGCCGCAGGGGCAGGGCATGCGCCGGATGGACACCCTGACCCTGCTGACCTTCATCTGGCCCCAATTGCAGGCGGTGTTCCCGCGCAACCCGCCCAAGCTGCTGCTGGTGGGCGCGCGCGACGAAATGTGGCGGGGCGCGTTGGCCGGGCATAACTCGATCTACCTGCACAGCGCCCGCCCGCTGATCGGCGAGAGCGGCGCCAGCCCGCTGCTGCGCGAGCTGGTGCAGCTGTTCGCCCAGGTCAACGACCGTGACGGCAGCGACTGGCTGGGCGAAAGCCTGGCTGATTACTACGCCACCGAGTTGCTGCGCCGCGCCGGCGGCATCAGTGACGACCGCTACGAAGCCTGGCAGGCACGCCTGCACAAGCGTGGTGCCAAGGTTACCCAACTGCGCGGCGAACACGCCGATGTCGCCCAGGTTGCCCGTGGCGTGCTGCTGCTCCAGGCGCTGGATCGCGAGATTCGCCTGCACACCCATGACAAGCGGTCGCTGGACGATGTCACCCGGGCGTTGATGCGCCTGCCCAGCGTCAACACCGAGGAATTCATCCAGCTCAGCGAGAGCGTGCTGGGGCGGCGTTCCGAGGTGCTGGAGAGCAAGGTCCTGCGTTGAGACGAGGCCCTGGATGGCAGGGCCGGCGCTATCGCGGGGCAAGCCCGCTCCCACAAAGGGCCTGCAAAATCAAATAGTTATGCGTTGTTCTATGAGAGCGGGCTTGCCCCGCGATAGCGCCGGCCCAGGCGCCTCAGCCTTTGGCCTTGGGCTCGACCCCAGTCACTGTCACGCCCTGTGTCGCCGCCTCGGCGCTGGCCTTGAGCGCCTTGAGCTCTGCTGCGCTGCGCTCGATGTCTCCACGAAGTTGCAGGTACTCGGCCCGGTGTCGCTGCCACCAGGCCTTGGTCGAGCAGTGCCCACTGACGCCCCGGGCCAGGGCCATGCCACCGACCACGATCTGCAGCAGGCCGACCAGGCCGCCGTGGCGCAGGCCCTTGCTGATCATCAAGGCGCCACCGGCCAGGGAGCTGGCGCGCTCCCAGCCATGGACGTTACGTGTATGCACAAGCAAAGGGGTATCTCGCATGACGAACGCTCCAGTTGAGGTGTAAGCAGCTGACTCGCTGCCTCGTCGGTGCGTTCACTTCACTTGCCGGGCGGTGCTCAGCGAGTCGCATTTCGAGCAGGTGAAGTCTTATCTGGAATGCGCCGCCTGGCAGAAGCTTGACATAGTGTGCTTGCGCAAGACCGGTGCTGTTCTGACGGAGTTCGGCACCCCGGCCGCTCTTGTGGCGTCATTGTTGGCCCTATCGCCAGCACTGGCGCCACAGGGGCGGCTTTTTATTTGAACTTGGGGCCCGAGCGGGTATTGAGCCCCTTCGCCATGCGGTCATACAGCACCACATTCACCGTTGCCGCCAGGTTCATGCAGCCCTGGGTGGGGATGTAGATGGTCTCTTCGCACCACGCCCGCACCTCGTCGCTGAGGCTGCCGTCCTCGGGCCCGAAGATGTAGAGGGCGCGGTCTGGGTGGGTGTACTCGGGCAGCGGCCGGGCGCCGTCCACCAGTTCCACCGCCACCGGGGTGCAGCCCAGGGGAATGATGCGCTGCAGATCGTCGATGCCGATCAGCGGTATGTCGTAGTGCACGCGCTTGGTGTCGGTGACGAAGTCGCGGGCGCGCTCATAGCGCTTGCCGGTGTAGAACACCGAGTTGACGCCATAGCAACCCGCTGCGCGCATCACCGAACCTACGTTCTGCGCGGACTTGGGGTTGAACAGGCCGATGCAGCTGTACCGTTTGTTTGCCACGTACCGGGGCCCTTCGCAAAAAGCGCGATTATACGGGCTCACCGGCAGCCGCGGGGGGCGATTCGATGGTCAGTCCTTCTTGAGCAGGCTCGCCAACCCGGCAAACGGGTTGTGGGTGGCCTTGGCGATGCTCGGGGTGCTGGTGGACCCTTCGCTGAAGTACTGCTGGTCGGTATAGCGCGAATGCTCGTTGTCGTGGCAGTACAGGCACAGCAGTTCCCAGTTCGAGCCGTCCTGGGGGTTGTTGTCGTGGTTGTGGTCGCGGTGGTGCACGGTCAGCTCCGACAGGCGCTTGCCGGAGAACTCACGGGCGCAGCGGCCGCAGACATGCGGGTACATCTTCAGGGCCTTGTCGCGGTAGCCCATTTCCTTGTCGCGCTTGGCGTCGGCAAGGATGCGCTCGAGGCGGGCGGTGGCGGCGGAGGTGGAGGCCGAACTCATGGTGTTACCTTTCCTGTAATCGGGCGGATGACGGTTATGCCACTGAGTCTAGCGCGCCTGCACCCTGGTCGGACAGGCGAAAACGCCCGATTGGGCATAGCCTGTAGGAATCCCCTGACAGGAGGTTGCCGATGGTCCATGCGATCCTCGCCGCACTGATCCTCGCCGCCGTGCCGCTGGCCGACGCTGCCGGCCAGCAGCCACGGATCCTCACACCGGTGCCTGGCGCGCCGGGTACACCGACGCCAACCCCTTATCCACAGATCACCCCGAGTACGCCGCCCAAGGCGGGTGACAACCAACCCGGCGCGCCATTGCTGCCACCGATGCCGGTGCCTGGGCCGCCCAAGGATCAGCCGTTGCCGGGGTTGCAGGAGTCGCCAAAACAGTCACCCAAGCAAGACTGAGACGGCCTCGAAGGGCTGGGTGATCTGCCACAGGGAGCTGCGGATCCACGCGGCCTGTGGCTACACCACGCCCAACGCGTTGAAGACGAACGCATACTCCAACGCCACATCGCGCAGCCCCTGGTAACGCCCGCTCATGCCGCCGTGTCCGGCGCCCATCTCGGTCTTGAGCAGCAACAGGTTGTCGTCGGTCTTGCAGGTGCGCAGGCGCGCCACCCACTTGGCCGCTTCCCAATATTGCACGCGGCTGTCGTTGTAGCCGGCGACCACCAGCATGGCCGGGTAGGCCTGGGCCTTGACGTTCTCGTATGGGGCATAGGCCTTGATCCGCTGGTAGACGTCCGGCTCCTCGGGGTTGCCCCATTCGTCGTACTCGGTGACGGTCAGCGGCAGCTCCGGGTCGAGCATGGTGTTGAGCACGTCGACGAACGGCACCTCGGCGATGGCGCAGCGGAACAGCTCCGGGCGCTGGTTGAGCACTGCCCCCATCAGCAGGCCGCCGGCGCTGCCGCCGCTGATGGCCAGGCGTTCGCGGGTGGTCACGCCCTCGGTGATCAGGTGCTCGGCACAGGCGATGAAATCGTCGAAGCTGTTCTGCTTGTGCGCCTGCTTACCGGCCCGGTACCAGGCCTCGCCCAGCTCGCCGCCACCGCGCACATGGGCGATGGCGAAGGCCACGCCGCGTTGCAGCAGGCTCAGGCGGGCGTGGGAAAACCACGGGTCGAGGCTTTCGCCGTAGGCACCATAACCGTAGAGATACAGCGGTACGCAGCGGCCCAGGTCATCGCGCCGGCGCACCAGGCTGATGGGCACGCGGGTGCCATCCTTGGCCACGGCCCACAGGCGTTCGCTGACATAGTCGTCGGCATCGAACTCGCCCAGCACCGGGGTCTGCTTGAGCACAGCCTGCTCGCCGCTGGCCAGGTCCAGCTGGCGTACCTGGGCCGGCCGGTTGAGTGCTTCGTAGCGCAGCCGCACGCGGGTGCTGGCGAACTCCAGGCTGTCCTGAACGTACAGGCTGTAGGCGGCGTCCGGCAGCTCGACACGGTAGGGCGCCCGGCCCTGGGGCCGCACCTCGATGATCGGCAGGCCGCCTTCGCGCAGGCTCAGGGTCAGGGCGCTGGCGTTCAGGCTCAGGCCCTCGAGCATCACCGCGTCGCTGTGGGGTACCAGCACCTGCCACTGCTCGCGGCTGGGCACCTGCTCGGCCGGGGCGTGGAACAGAGCGAAGTTGATGCCGTCCTGGTTGCTGCGGATGAACCACCGCCATTGGCCGTCGAGCTGGCCGTGGTCGGGGAAGTATTCATGGCCCTCGACCCGCGGCGCGAGGCAGGTGAAGGCCGCCTGTGGGGTCGCGGCGTCGAGCACCCAGGCCTCGCTGGTGGTCTTGCTGTTGAGCAGCAGCACCAGCTGGCGCTCGGAACTGGCCCGGTAGCAGTGCAGGAAGAAACGCCCATCAGGCTCTTCGAACACGGTCTGTGCCTCGCTGCTGCCCAGGGTATGGCGACGCAGGCGCCAGGGACGGTGGGTGTCGTCCAGTTCGGCGAAGAACAGCGTCTGGCTGTCGTTGGCCCAGGTCAGGCTACCGTCGCAGTCGTCGAAGGGCAGGGCGGTGACCGTGCCGCTGGCCAGGTCCTTCACGTACAGGGTGTAGATCTCGTCGCCGCTGGTGTCGAGGCTGTAGGCCAGCAGGCGGTGATCGGGGCTGACATTGAAGGCGCCCAAGGACAGGAAGCCGCCATTGGCCAGGGCGTTGGGGTCGAGCAGCAGTTGCTCCTGGCTTTGGTCGACGGTGTTGGAGTCGTCGGCAGGTCGCGGGCAGCGGTAGTGGCGGGGGTATTCATCGCCGGCCGTGGTGCGGGTGTAGTACAGGTATGGGCCCCAGGGGGAGGGCAGCGACAGGTCGGTTTCGAGGATGCGTGCCTTGATTTCCTCGAACAGCTGTTCGCGCAGGGGCGCCTGGTCGGCCAGGCAGGCTTGCTGGTAGGCGTTCTCGGCGTGCAGGTAAGCGAGCACTTCGGGCGTGTCTCGCTGCTGCAGCCAGGCGTAGGGGTCGGGGGCGTTGTCTCTACGGGCGACGGGCGGCTGGGGCTTGTTGGGCATTGGGGATCTCTTGGCTGGGGGCGGCCTGCCTGGCGTTGTCGCCGGCAAGCCCGCGCCCACAGGTACTGCTTAGCCTCGAGGGCAGCGCTGAATCTGTGGGCGGCGGCTTACCGGCGATTGGGGCCGGGACAGGGAGACGCTGTGTGCGCCCTGAAAAGTGTTTATCATAGGCATCTCTTTACCTGGCTTGCACGAACACCATGACCGAGAACGACTATACGCTCGCCTGGGGCCTGTACGCCCTGGCCGCCCTTGGCTGCCTGTGGGTGGGCTTCAAGCTCACCGGTTGGATGTGGCGCTGGCTGCGCGAACCGCTGCGGGTGGTCCTGGCAGTGCTGCTGCTGACCCCGACCATCGTCGACCCGGTCAAGGAAAGCTTCGCCCCGGCCATCGCCATCACCGCTCTGGACCTGGCCTTCAAGGTGGGCAACAACGCCTGGCGTGCCGCCTCGGACCTGGCCATGTACGGCTTGATCGCGTTCATTCTGTATGGCGTTTTCGTCCTGGTGCGCTGGCCGTTGGAAAAGCGCGCCCGTGAACGCCGGGCCAAGGCCGACGCCGCCGCCCAACGCCAGGCCGCCGAGGACGAACAGGTGACGTCCCGGGCTTCGCTGGCCGCCGAGCGCCATGACCGCTACCGCGACGACCCGCAGCCGGTGGCCACCGGCCGCGGCCGGGTCGAGCCACGGTTGTAGGCGGAGGGCCTGGAGCATGTGCGAACTGCTGGGCATGAGCGCCAACGTTCCCACCGACATCGTCTTCAGCTTCACCGGGTTGATGCAGCGCGGCGGCCGTACCGGCCCGCACCGCGACGGCTGGGGCATCGGTTTCTACGAAGGGCGTGGCCTGCGTGTATTCCAGGACCCCGCAGCGAGCAGCGAGTCGGAAGTGGCCAACCTGGTGCAGCGCTACCCGATCAAGAGCGAAGTGGTCATCGGCCATATCCGCCAGGCCAACGTCGGCAAGGTCTGCCTGTCCAACACCCACCCGTTCGTACGCGAGCTGTGGGGGCGCAACTGGTGCTTCGCGCACAACGGCCAGCTTGGCGAGTTCCGTGGCCAGGTCACCTTCTACCGGCCGGTGGGCGACACCGACAGCGAGGCGGCCTTCTGCGACCTGCTCAACCGCGTGCGCGCCGCCTTCCCGGAGCCTGTCGAGATTGAACAGCTGCTGCCGGTGCTGGTCGAAGCCTGTGCCGGGTACCGCGGCAAGGGCGTGTTCAATTGCCTGCTCAGCGATGGCGACTGGCTGTTCTGCTTCTGCTCGACCAAACTGGTGCACATCACCCGGCGCGCGCCGTTCGGCCCGGCGCGCTTGAAGGATGTCGACCTCAATGTCGACTTCCAGTCCGAAACCACCCCCAACGACGTGGTCACGGTGATCGCCACCGAGGCCCTGACCGACAACGAGACCTGGCAGCGCTACGAGCCGGGTCAATGGGCCCTGTGGCGCCATGGCGAATGCATCGCCCAGGGGCAGAGCTAGGAAGCCGTTGCATGTTCAGAGGTTACCTGCGGTTGCTGCTGTTCACCTTCGGCCTGCTGGCCGGCCTCCAGGTACCTGGGCTGATCAAGGATTACAGCCAGCGGGTCGAGGCGCACCTGTTCGAGTCGCGCGAGGCGCTCGACGGCTTCCGGCAGACCGCCGAACGCTTCTTCAACGGTGACCTGCAGGCACTGGTGCGCCATTACCGTACCAGCGACGATCCGGTGTTCAACAGTGATGCCAACAGCATCGAAAGCCTGCTGGTTCGCAACCAATTGCTGGAAAAGGAGTGGCAGGCACTGCAAGCGCCCTGGCCGAGCCGCACCTGGCATGTGCTGGTGCAGGCCGATCCGCAACTGCGCGACGAGACGCTCGCGGGCTACAGCTACCAGGTGCTGTTGGTGCCCGAGGCTATCGGCTGGGGGCTTGGCGTGGGGTTCGTGCTGGCGTTGGTGGTCGAGAGCCTGCTGGTGGGGCTTGGCTGGGTGGTGCTTGGCGGTCGGCGCAAGGCTGTCAAAGAGAGTTGGCGCTAGGCCTGGGGCCGCTTTGCGGCCCCAGGCCTGTCAGACCAGCACGATCCGCTGCTCCCCCACATCCCGCGCATAACGCTCCAGCACCTGCTTGCACACTCCCACCACTTCATCCACCAATGCCACGCCGGTCTGCCAGGCCACCACCAGTTCCAGGCTCGGCGGCGGCTGCAACCCGCCCAGCAACACCAGCTCGCCCCGGGCCAGTTCCGCATCCACCAGTGCCGGGGGCAGGGCGCCGATACCAAAGCCATCGCGCAGCAGGCGCGTGATGGCGGCGACCGAGTTCACGCAGTTCAGCCGTGGCGCCTGGGCACCTGCGGCCTGCAGCAGGCTGAGCACTTCCTGGTGCGGGCGGGAATTCTTGGAGAAGGTGACGATACGCTCCCGGGCCAGCTCCGCCAGCGAGGCGTAGTCGCGATGTTGCAGGGAGCCCGCCGCGACGACCCAGCCCATCGGGTAGCGTGCCAGGTCGGTGCTGCGGATCGACTCCTGGCGCAACAGGTCGGTTTGCAGGATTACATCGAGGAAGCCTTTTTGCAGCTGTTCGCGCAGGTTCAGCGCGGTATCGGCCACCAGTTCGATCTCAACCTGGGGGTAGCGCTCGGTGAGCTCGGCCACCAGCGCGCTCATCCAGGTGTGGATCACCGTGTCCATCACGCCGATGCGGATCCGCCCGACCTTGGTTCGGTCGCTGTCCAGTGACTGCTTCATGGCCTTGGCGGTGTCGAGCATGCGTTCGGCGTACTCCAGCACCTTGCTGCCTTCCGGGGTCAGGCTGACGCCGCGAGAGTCGCGCAGCAGTAACTTCACCCCAAGGTCCGCCTCCAGCGCGGCGATACGGCTGGACACCGACGCCTGGGTGGTGAACAGCTTCTCGGCGGTGAGCCTGAAGCTCTTGAGCCGGGCGACCCAGACGAAGGTTTCGAGAAAGCGCAGATTCATGATCAGTTTTTCTTGTTCCAGACCGGCGGTTTTTATCGTTGGACGCTGCCCCCGCAGCCTTTGAACAATGATACCCAGGCCGCGACGCCAGGCGTCGTCCATAAAACAATATCAACAAGCCGAGGCAACCATGAACCCAACCGGCGTGCAGCAGCAGGCGCCCACCCGCCCGTCCACCGGCCCCTTCGCCTGGTACCGCGACATCGACCGCCAACAGCGACGCACCTTCTGGAGCTGCAAGATCGGCTATGGCCTCGATGGCATGGACACCCAGATGCTGAGCTTCGTCATCCCCACCCTGATCCTCATGTGGGGCATCACCACCGCCGAAGCTGGGCTGATCCACACCAGCACGCTGATTGCCTCGGCCCTGGGGGGCTGGATCGCCGGCATCCTGTCCGACCGTATCGGCCGCGTGCGTACCCTGCAGCTGACGGTGCTGTGGTTCGCCTTCTTCACCTTCCTCTGCGGCTTCGCCCAAAGCTACGAGCAACTGCTGGTGGCGCGCACCCTGATGGGCTTCGGCTTCGGCGGCGAATGGACCGCTGGCGCAGTGTTGATCGGCGAGGTGATCCGCGCCCAGGACCGTGGCAAGGCGGTGGGCATGGTGCAGTCCGGCTGGGCCATTGGCTGGGGCCTGACGGCCATCCTGTATGCGCTGTTGTTCTCCTTCCTGCCACCGGAACAGGCCTGGCGCGCGCTGTTCCTGTTGGGCATCGTGCCGGCGGTGTTCGTGATCTTCGTTCGCCGTCTGGTCAAGGACCCGGAGGTCTATCGCGAGGCCAAGGCGGTTGAGAAGACCGAGGCGCCGTCGCGCTTCTACGAAATCTTCGCCCCGGGCATGCTCTGGACCACCTTGCGCGCTTCGCTGCTGACCACCGGCGCCCTGGGTGGCTATTACGCCATCACCTCCTGGCTGCCGACCTTCCTCAAGAACGAACGGGGCCTGAGCGTGCTGGGCACCGGAGGCTACCTGGCCATGGTCATCGTCGGCTCCTACGTCGGCTACGTGGTCAGCGCATACCTGACCGACCTGCTCGGTCGCAAGAAGAACTTCATCCTGTTCGCCGTCGGCTCGTTCGTCATCGTGCTGCTCTATACCCAGATGCCGGTGAGCGATGGCGTCATGCTGTGGCTGGGCTTCCCCCTGGGCTTCTTCGCCTCGGGCATCTTCAGCGGCATGGGGGCCTTCCTCACCGAACTGTTTCCCACGCGTATCCGTGGTTCGGGGCAAGGCTTCTGCTACAACGTGGGGCGGGCCATCGCCGCGCTCTTCCCGCTGCTGATCGGCGTGCTCAGCCAGAAGGTGCCGCTGGGGCTGGGTATCGGTGGCTTCGCCGCGGTGTCCTACGGTGTGGTGATTCTTGCCGCCCTGAGCCTGCCGGAAACACGCGGCAAACAACTCAAGGCACGGTAAGGTAGGCAACATGAATAGCCACAAGGGAACCCCACCGGTGAAACGCCTGCTACTCAATTGCGATATGGGCGAAAGTTTCGGCAGCTGGCGCATGGGCCTGGACGCCGAGGTCATGCCATACATCGACTGCGCCAACATCGCCTGCGGCTACCATGCCGGTGACCCGGGCACCATGCGCCGCACCGTGGCCCTGGCGCTGGAACACGGCGTCACCATCGGTGCTCACCCGGCCTATCCCGACCTGGTCGGCTTCGGCCGCCGTTCCATGGCCTGCAGCAGTGAGGAGATCCGCGACCTGCTGCACTATCAGATCGGTGCCCTGGAGGGGATCTGCAAGGTGCTTGGCGGCCGCGTGGCCTATGTCAAACCCCACGGGGCGCTGTACAACGACATGATGGCCGACCCGCTCAAGCTGCGCGCCGTGCTCGAGGCCGTGGCCGCCTATGACGCCAGCTTGCCGCTGATGCTCATGGCCACTGCCGATGACAGCGCCGCCCGGGCCCTGGGCGAGGCGGTGGGCGTGCCGCTGTGGTTCGAAGCCTTCGCTGACCGCGCCTACACCGCCAGCGGCCATCTGGTGTCCCGGCGCCAGCCCGGTGCAGTGCACCACGACCCTGCGCAGGTGGTCGAGCAGGCCATGCGCCTGGCGCGTGGCCAGGCACTGGTGGCCGATGACGGCAGCGCTGTGCAACTGGACGCCAGTACCCTGTGCGTACATGGCGACAACGACAGCTCCGTGGCGGCGGTGCAGCAGATCCGCCAGGCCCTCGATGCGTGGGGGCAACCATGATGAACCCACGCATCGAGGTGGTGGCCATCGACAGTGTGATGGTGCGCCTGTTCGACACCATCGACGAGGCCAACATGCCATGGGTACTGGCGGCTAGCGAGCGTTTGCACGCGGCTTTCGGGGCGAGCCTGGTCGACCTGGTGCCGTCCTATACCACGCTGATGGTGCAGTTCACCTCGGCACCGGGCGAGGCGAGGGCGCTGATCGGCAAGGCCTTGGAGGGCTTGCAGCCGGACACTGGCAATACCGGGCGCCGGCACCAGATCCCGGTGTGGTACCACGCCAGCGTTGGGCCGGAACTGCCGCAGCTGGCAGCCCGCAGCGGCCTGAGTGAGGCCGAGGTGGTGCGCCTGCATTGCGCGCGTGAATACCCGGTGTTCGCCCTGGGCTTCGCCCCGGGGTTCGGCTTCATGGGCCTGGTGGACGAGCGCCTGGCCAGCCCGCGCCTGAGTACCCCGCGCAAGCGCGTGGCCGCCGGCAGCGTGGGCATCGCCGAGCGGCAGACCGCTGTCTACCCGGCCGTGTCCCCGGGCGGCTGGAACCTGATCGGCCGTACCCCGGTGAAGCTGTTCGACCGCGAGCGTGACGGCTACAGCCTCCTGCAACCGGGGGACCGGGTACGTTTCGTGGCGGTGTCCCATGCCGAGTTCATGGCTTTGGGCGGCGATGACACCCCGTTGGAGGCCCTGGCATGAACCAACTGACGATCGAAAGCAGCACGCCGCTGTGCCAGGTGCAGGATGCCGGGCGTTTCGGCGTGCGCCACCTGGGCGTCACCCAGGGCGGTGCATTGGACTGGGTGGCCATGCGCTGGGCCAACTGGCTGCTGGGCAACGCCTTGGATGCGCCGGTGGTGGAGGTGACGCTGGGAGGTTTCGGTGTGGTGGCCGAGCAGGATTGCACGCTCGCCCTGACGGGCGCTGACCTGGATGCACAGGTCGATGGCCAGCCCGTCCAGCCCTGGCGCAGCATGCGGCTCGCCAAGGGCCAGCACCTGAGCCTGCGCCAGCCTCGGCAGGGTGCCCGCGCTTATCTTGCCGTACCGGGCGGGTTCCAGGCCGAGCCGGTGCTGGGCAGTTGCGCGACGGTGGTACGCGAGGCGCTTGGTGGTGTCACCGGGTACGGCGCGGCGCTTTCCAAGGGGCAGGTACTGGCGTTTGCCGGTGGCTCCGCGGCGCTTCGGGAAGTACCGGAGCCGCTGCGTCCGGCCTATCACGGTACGCCAGAGTTGGACTTGGTGATCGGCGCGCAGATTGGCCAGTTCAGTGGCATCAGCCTGTTCGAGGCGTTCAACCGTGACTGGGCCTTGGACAGCCGCGCCGATCGCATGGGCATTCGTCTGCTCGGACCGCAACTGGCGTATCAAGGGGCGCCGATGATTTCCGAAGGTATACCGCTAGGGGCGGTGCAGGTGCCGCCGGATGGACAGCCGATCGTGCTGCTCAACGACCGGCAGACGATTGGCGGGTATCCGCGGTTGGGGGCGTTGACGCCGCTGGCGTTGGCCCGGTTGGCGCAATGCCTGCCGGGGGCGGCGGTGCGGTTCAGGGCAGTGGTGCAGGATTTGGCGTGGCAGGAGCAGCAGCAATACCTGGATCGCTGGCGGTAAGGCCTGCGGCCCGATCGCCGGCAAGCCGGCTCCCACGGGGCAGCACCAGCAGCCGTTGTGGGAGCCGGCTTGCCGGCGATTGAGGTTGCACGCTATTTGGACAGGTAGCGCATCCCTTCCTCCAGCCCCTGCAAGGTCAGTGGATACATCTTGTCTTCGATAAGGTCGCGCACCAGGTGGGTCGAGGCGGTGTAGTCCCAGGCCTGCTTCGGATAGGGGTTGATCCAGATGATCTTCCTGAACTTCTCCATGAACCGCTGCATCCACACATACCCGGCTTCCTCGTTCCAGTGCTCCACGCTACCACCGGGTTGGGTGATCTCGTAGGGCGCCATGGCCGCATCGCCAACGAACACCACCTTGTAGTCATCGCCGTACTTGTGCAGCAGGTCGAAGGTGGAGAAGCGCTCCGAGGTGCGGCGCAGGTTGTTCTTCCACACCGACTCGTAGACGAAATTGTGGAAGTAGTAGTACTCCAGGTGCTTGAACTCGGTCTTGCAGGCCGAGAACAGTTCCTCGCAGACCTTGACGTGGGCGTCCATCGAGCCGCCGATGTCGAACAGCAACAGCAGCTTGACCGTGTTGCGTCGCTCGGGGCGCATCTGGATGTTCAAAAGCCCTGCATCCCGGGCGGTATGGTCGATGGTGCCATCGATGTCCAGCTCCTCGGCGGCGCCTTCGCGGGCGAACTTGCGCAGCCGACGCAAAGCCAGCTTGATGTTGCGCGTGCCCAGTTCGACCTGGTCGTCGAGGTTCTTGTATTCGCGCTGATCCCAGACCTTGACT
Source organism: Pseudomonas sp. NY15372 (assembly GCF_048068215.1). Lineage (NCBI taxonomy): Bacteria > Pseudomonadati > Pseudomonadota > Gammaproteobacteria > Pseudomonadales > Pseudomonadaceae > Pseudomonas > Pseudomonas sp. NY15372. Next base: position 15,234 of record NZ_JBLUPY010000030.1, on the reverse strand, counting down.
GCCTTGCCCTGGCGCTTGCCGGCCTCGCCCACGCGGATGCCCTCGGGGTTGTAGCCGCCGGAACCGAACGGGCTGGTACCGCCGGTGCCGATCCACTTGTTGCCGCCGGCATGGCGTTCCTTCTGCTCCTCCAGGCGCTTCTTGAACGCCTCGATGAGCTTGTCCAGCCCGCCCAGCGATTGGATCTGCGCACGCTCCTCGTCGCTCAACGAGCGCTCGAACTCCTTGCGCAGCCAGTCCTCGGGAATCAGTGCCTCCAGGTGCCGATCGAGGTTCTCCAGGCCCTTGAAGTAGGCAGAGAAGGCCCGGTCGAACTTGTCGAAATGCCGCTCGTCCTTCACCAGGATGGCCCGGGCCAGGTAATAGAACTCGTCCATGTCGGCGAACACCACCCGCTGCTGCAGGGCCGCCAGCAGGTCGAGCAGCTCGCGCACCGACACCGGCACCTTGGCTGCGCGCATTTCATTGAACAGGTTGAGCAGCATGGCCGGCTCCTGTCAGCGATTGCCGCGCCGGCTCATGAAGGCCAGGCGCTCGAGCAGCTGTACGTCCTGCTCGTTCTTCACCAGGGCGCCGGCCAGCGGGGGGATGGCCTTGGTCGGGTCACGCTCGCGCAGCACCGCCTCGCCGATGTTGTCGGCCATCAGCAACTTGAGCCAGTCGACCAGTTCGGAGGTGGAGGGCTTCTTCTTCAGGCCCGGCACCTTGCGCACGTCGAAGAATACGTCCAGCGCCTCGCTGACCAGCGATTGCTTGATGCCGGGGAAGTGCACGTCGACGATCTGTTGCAGGGTGTCGCGGTCGGGGAAGGCGATGTAATGGAAGAAACAGCGGCGCAGGAAGGCGTCCGGCAACTCCTTCTCGTTGTTGGAGGTGATGATGATGATCGGGCGCTGCTTGGCCTTGATGGTCTCGTCGATCTCGTAGACGTAGAACTCCATCTTGTCGAGTTCCTGCAACAGGTCGTTGGGGAACTCGATGTCGGCCTTGTCGATTTCATCGATCAGCAGGATCACCCGCTCCTCGGCTTCGAAGGCCTCCCACAGCTTGCCTTTCTTCAGGTAGTTGCGCACGTCGTGGACCTTGTCCACGCCCAGTTGCGAGTCGCGCAGACGGCTGACCGCATCGTACTCGTACAGCCCCTGGTGGGCCTTGGTGGTGGACTTGATGTGCCAGGTGATCAGCCGGGCGCCGAAGGAGGCCGCGAGCTGTTCGGCGAGCATGGTCTTGCCGGTGCCGGGCTCACCCTTGACCAGCAGCGGGCGCTCCAGGGTGATGGCCGCGTTGACCGCCAGCTTCAGGTCGTCTGTGGCGACGTAGTCGCGGGTGCCTTCGAACTTCATGAACCGATCCTCTGCGCAAGCCTGCATCGGCCTTTCGCCGGCAAGCCGGCTCCCACCGGGTCGAGGTGAGGGCTGGCTTGCGGGCGATAGGGCCCGTGCAGGCAACATCTGTTGGTGATTTGTCAGCGACTATAACGCCGCGCCCGGCGCCTGCAAACGCAGACCGGGTATTCAGTCTCTGAATGGTGCGTCGCGCCCCGGTTCAGTCGGAATCGGGCGGCGGCTGCTCGTAACGTGCGTTGAACGCCTGGATGAAGCCATTGCGCAGGATCTGCAAGAACGCCTCGAACCCACTGATGTCTTGCTGGTGCACGCTGCCGCTGAGTTCCACGCGGGTGGCGAACTGGTTCTTGGGCTGGTTCTTCAGCACGGTTTCGCTGGCGCCGACCAACGCTTCCCAGATCGAGCGGAAGAAGCCCTTGTCCTTGTCTTCGACGTCCTGCTGCCAGTTGAACACGTCCACGTCGCGCAACAGCGGCTTGATATAGCCGCTGAGCCGGCCCTTCTCGGCCTGGGCTTCGATCACCAGGTCACCGTGGCCGGCATTGAAGTCGAACTTGCCGTAGGCGCTGGCGAAATCATTGAGCCGGCGCAGCTGGATGTCGGTGGCGCGCAGGCGGAATTCGAAGTCGTCGAAGTCGCTGAACGGGTCGAAGGTGGCGCGGCTTTCCACCCGGGCGTCGCCCAGCAGGCGCGCCGTGCCGTCGAAACTGGCGTCGCGCCGGCCTTGCTCGTCACGCACGTTGGTGAGGTTGCGGATGCTGGCCTGCAGTTGGGTGGCCTTCAGGTCCACCGGCGGCTTGGAGGTGAAGTTGCGAAAGGTCAGGGTGCCGTCATCGATGCGCACTTCATTGAGGGTGATGGGCAGCAGTTTTTCCAGTTGCTGGCGCCAGTCGGTGCCCTGGCCGGTCTGGGAGTTGCGCTTGTTGCCACCGTCGACGAAGTTCAGCACAGGGTGTACGAACACCACTTCGGCCACCACGGCGTGGTCGTACCACAGCGAGCGCCAGCTCACCGACAGGTCGATCAGCGGCGCATCGAGCAGCGGCACCGGGACCTTGCCGGTGGTCTTGACGATTTCCAGGCCGTTGATCTGGTAGGCGCCGCGCCACCAGGCCAGGTCGACGTCGGTGATGCGGCCGCGGTAGTCGCCCATGTCGGCCAGCCTGTCGTTGAGGTAGTCGCGCACCAGGTAGGGTAGGGCCAGGTGCAGGGCCAGCAACAGGGCGAGCAGGCCGGTGACGCTGAGCAACGGCCAGCGGTAACGCGCTTTCATCGAAGGTCCTCCGAGGCGGGTTGTCCGGTTGACCGCACCGGGCTTGGCCGAGTTCGAACGGGCTTTACTGGCCTGTGGGGCGGGCTTACCCTTGAGGCTTTCCCCGCACGGTTAAGGACCCTGCCATGAGCCGCATCTACGCAGACAACGCCCATTCCATCGGCAACACGCCGCTGGTGCAGATCAACCGCATCGCCCCGCGCGGGGTGACCGTCCTGGCCAAGATCGAAGGGCGTAACCCAGGTTATTCGGTCAAGTGCCGGATCGGCGCGAGCATGGTCTGGGATGCCGAGAGCAGCGGCAAGCTCAAGCCGGGCATGACCATCGTCGAGCCGACCTCGGGCAACACCGGTATAGGCCTGGCCTTCGTTGCCGCCGCCCGTGGCTACAAGCTGGTCCTGACCATGCCTGCCTCCATGAGCCTGGAGCGGCGCAAGGTGCTCAAGGCCCTGGGCGCCGAACTGGTGCTCACCGACCCGGCCAAGGGCATGAAGGGCGCGATCGAGAAGGCCAACGAGATCGTTGCGTCCGAGCCCGGCAAATACTACCTGCCGGGGCAGTTCGACAACCCGGCCAACCCGGCGATCCACGAAAAGACCACCGGCCCCGAAATCTGGAACGACACCGACGGCGCGGTGGACGTGCTGGTGGCGGGCGTCGGCACCGGTGGCACCATCACCGGTGTTTCGCGTTACATCAAGAACACCCAGGGCAAGTCGATCCTGTCGGTGGCGGTGGAGCCTGTGGCTTCGCCGCTGATCAGCCAGACCCTGGCCGGCGAGGAACTCAAGCCCAGTCCGCACAAGATCCAGGGTATTGGCGCAGGTTTCGTGCCGAAGAACCTGGACCTGTCGCTGGTCGACCAGGTCGAGACCGTCACCGACGAAGAGGCCAAGGCCATGGCCCTGCGCCTGATGCAGGAAGAGGGCATCCTCTGTGGTATCTCCTGTGGCGCGGCGATGGCGGCTGCGGTGCGCCTGGCCGAGAAACCCGAAATGCAGGGCAAGACCATCGTGGTGATCCTGCCGGACTCCGGCGAGCGTTACCTCTCGAGCATGCTGTTCAGCGATCTGTTCACCGAGCAGGAAAACCAGCAATAAGCGCAGGGGGCCGCTGCGCAGCCCAATCGCCGGCAAGCCGGCTCCCACAGGTGGAGCCAGCTTACCGGTGGTCGAGGCGCGCATTTGTGCTCCACCGCTGATCCGGCGCAATGCCCGATTGCGTGCTTTGTTGCAAAATCCTCAACACTGCAGTCCGACCTCGGTTGTTTTTTACCGGGGCCGGATGGGTTTATGATGGCCGGATGATTTTGCGTGGGAGCAGGTTACGGCCTGGTTTCCTCTCCTAGGAGTTGTTGCATGACTTTTTCCTTTGCAGCCAAGGCAGGTGTTCTGCTGGTGTTCTTCGGTAGTGTGCTGTTCGTGCATTTGCGCGGCAAGGCGCGCTTGCCGGTGTTGCGTCAGTTCGTCAACCATTCGGCGCTGTTCGCTCCCTACAACAGCCTGATGTACCTGTTTTCCGGCGTACCCTCCCGGCCGTATCTGGACCGCCAGCGCTTCCCGGAGCTGGATGTGCTCAAGAACAACTGGGAGGTGATCCGCGAGGAGGCCATGCGCCTGTTCGATGAGGGCTACATCCGCGCGGCGGAGAAGGACAACGATGCCGGCTTCGGGTCGTTCTTCAAGAAGGGCTGGAAGCGCTTCTACCTGAAGTGGTACGACAAGCCGTTGCCCTCGGCCGAAATGCTTTGCCCCAGGACCGTCGAACTGGTCAGCCGTATCCCCAACGTCAAGGGTGCCATGTTCGCCTTGCTGCCGGGCGGCAGCCACCTGAATCCACACCGCGATCCCTTCGCCGGCTCGCTGCGCTATCACCTGGGCCTGTCGACGCCCAATTCGGACAATTGCCGCATCTATGTCGATGGCCAGCCGTACGCCTGGCGCGACGGCGAGGATGTGATGTTCGACGAAACCTACGTGCACTGGGTCAAGAACGAGACAGATGTCACCCGTGTCATTCTGTTCTGCGATATCGAGCGCCCGCTCAGCAGCCCGCTGATGACCCGCATCAACCGCAAGGTCAGTGCCTTCCTCGGGCGCGCCACCGCACCACAGAACACCGATGACGAGCGCGTGGGCGGCATCAACCAGGCCTACGCCTGGAGCAAGCGCTTCAGCAACCGGATCAGCGCTCGGATGAAGCAGTTCAAACGCGCCAACCCCAAGGCCTACCGTGTCCTGCGGCCGGTGCTGGCAGTGGTGGTGGCCTACCTGCTGTACCGCTGGTTGTTCTGACCGAGGACCAGCGCGGCTAGCGTGGGTCCCCCTGTGGGAGCGGCGGTGCGGCGGTCCGACTTGTCCCGCGATCAAGGGCGAAGCCCTTGCCAGGCGACGGTGATATCGGGCCCGGCCCAATCGCGGGACAAGCCCGCTCCCACAACGGACCTGCAAACTCAAATAGTTATGCGTTGTTCCATGAGAGCTGGCTTGCCGGCGATTGGGCTCCGATCATCACGCACCTTGCTCGGTAGTGGTTACGCCGCTATAGTCGATTCCATTCACGTCCTTCCAGAAGACCTGTTCATGCCAGCCATCCCTTCTGCCACTGCTGCCGTCCTCGCGCCTGTCGCGGGCCTGGTCGTGCGTGGCAGCCAGCAGCCGGCCATGATCAGTCACTACCCACCACCTGTCAGTGGCGTCGTAGGCGGCGTAGCTCCGCCTCCTTGCGCAATCGTGGTGCTGGGCTGACGGCCCCTGGCCGCACCCATCGCACGCGCAACCTACTGAACACGGTCGGCTCTATCCCTCGCTAACGCGACAGCCCGCCGTTTGGCTTACTTGCCCAATACAGGTGGCACTACATGTCTGTCTTTTGCAAAGCATCCGTGGCCTCGGCGGCCACGACCAGCCTGTTCGTCCTGCTGTGGAGCAGCGGGGCGATCGTTTCCAAGCTCGGCCTGGCCCAGGCCAGCCCGTTCGCCTTCCTCCTGCTGCGCTCGGCACTGGCCCTGGCCGGCCTGCTGTTGATCGGCCCGTTGCTGGGGCTACGTTGGCCACGCACCCCGGGTGCGATCCTGCGTGCCCTGGGGACGGGCTGCGTACTGCTGGGCGCCTACCAGATCTTCTACCTGCTGGCGCTCGATACCCACGTCACGCCCGGCGTCATGGCCACGGTGATGGGCGTGCAACCGATCCTCACCGTGGTGCTGATGGAGCGCCAGCGTTCCTGGAGCCGGTTGTTCGGCCTGGGCCTGGGGCTCGGTGGGCTGGTGATGGTGGTGTACCAGGGGATCAACCTGGGCGGGGTATCCCTGGCCGGGATGCTGTTCGCCCTGCTGGCGCTGGCCAGCATGACCTTCGGCTCGATCCTGCAAAAGCGCATCACCGACAATCCCATGGGTACCTTGCCGTTGCAGTACCTGGCCGGTTTCGCCCTGTGCGCGGCATTCGCGCCTTTGCAGCCGTTGCATGTGCAATGGAACGCGAGCTTCTTCGGCGCGCTGTTGTGGATGGGCCTGGTGGTGTCGTTGCTGGCGACCTTGCTGTTGTACCGGCTGATTGCCCGGGGCAATCTGGTCAATGTCACCAGCCTGTTCTACCTGGTGCCGGCGGTGACGGCGGTGATGGACTTCCTGATCTTCGGCAACCGGCTGGCGCCGCTGAGCCTGCTGGGGATGGGGTTGATCGTCGTCGGGTTGTTGTTCGTGTTCCGCAAGCCTGGGTTGCGGGTGGCTGAGGCTTGAGGTGTGAGGGCCGCTTTGCGGCCCGTTCGCGGCGCAAGGCCGCTCCTGCAGGGAGCGGCCTTGCTTTGCGATTTCTATCGGGCCGGCCGCAGCACCAGCCACAGCGCCATGCCAATCAGCATCCCGCCGTACAGGTGCGCCATCGACAGCGGCTCGTCGAGCAGCCAGGCACCCCAGAGCACGCCGAACACCGGGATCAGGAAGGTCACGGTGCTGGCCTTGACCGGCCCGATCTCGGCCAGCAGGCGGAAGTACAGGATGTAGGCGAAGGCCGTGCACAACAGGCCCAGGCCCAACAGCGACGACCAGACCTGCCAGCCGCCCCAGCTGGCCGGAGGCTGGGTCAGGGCGCTCCAGGCGAACAGCGGGGTCAGCAGCAAGGTGGCGCCCAGCATGCTGCCCAGGGCTGAAAGCCGGCTGTCCAGGTCGCTCAGCCAGCGCCGGGCGAGAAAACCGGCGAAGCCATAGCAGGTGGTCGCCGCCAGGCAGGCCAGGGCGCCTTGCAGCAGAGCCAGGTCCAGGGCCACAGGGCCTGCGCCGCTGAGGATGCCGACACCGAGCAACCCCAGGAAGATCCCACACAGCTTGGCCAGGGTCATCGGCTCACGGAAGAACAGCACGCCGATGAGCACCCCCATCAACGGCGTGGTGGCATTGAAGATCGCTGAATAGCCGGCTGGCAGCACCTGGGCCGCCACCGAATAGAAGGTGGCCGGAATCCCCGAGTTGATCATCCCCAGCACCAGGCAGGCACCCAGCTTGCCTTCGAAGTCCCAGCGTACCCGCGCCGCCGCCAGGATGGCCATCAGCCCCAGGCAGGCGATCGACACACGGAAGAACGCGGTCGGCACTGTGCCGAGTTCGGGAGCGATGATGCGCATGAACAGGAAGCTCGCACCCCAGACGGCGGCAAGGGTCAGCAGGCGGGCAAGGGCAGTGGGGCTCACGGTGGTCTCCAGCGATCGGCAAGGGCGCGAGTGTACGCTAGCGGGGGAGCGCGGTTCTTGTTCTTTCTTGCGGTGTGAATCCGCGCTGGCCCCATCGCGGGACAAGCCCGCACACAGGGGACCGGCGCTAGCCGCTTGTTCTCTGCGCGACAACGCAGCCCACAGGTGCAGCGGAGTGCTGCCGCTGTGTGCGGTTTACCCACGAACGGCGATACCAAGAGCGGGAGATGAAACTAAGCTGACGTGTTGAACCCCAGCACGGAGGTCCCTTGCATGTCCCAGCCCTGGCCGGCGGCCCAGATCGCCCGGATGATCCTCGATGGCTTCGACGACTACCGCGAGCATTTCCGGCGCATCACGCTCGGTGCCCGCGAGCGTTTCGAGCAGGCCCAATGGCAGGAGATCCAGCGCGCGGCTGCGGCGCGGATCAACCTCTACGAGGCCAAGGTCAATGAAGTCAACGGCTGGCTGCGCCAAGGCTTCGCCGAGGCGGTGCTTTTGGATGTGGAGCAGTGGCCGCTGGTCAAGAGCGCCTATATTCGGCTGATCGACCCGCGGCTGGACGATGAACTGTCGGAGACCTGGTACAACTCGATCTTCTGCAGCCTGTTCAGCCATGACCTGATCAGCGATGGCTGCATGTTCATCCACACCACCCGGCCATCGATGCGCGGCCATGAACGTGCAGCGCAGACCCGTACCTACCGGCCGGACGGCAGCCTGCGCAACCTGCTGCGGGCGGTGTTCGCCGACTACCCGTTCGATGTGCCCTACGGCGACCTGGAGGGCGACGTGGCGCGCCTCGAGGAACAACTGCGCGACTGCCTGCCGGACTGGGTGTGCAAGGACCCGGCACTGGCCGCGGAGCTGTTCTCGCCGGTGCTGTACCGCAACAAGGGCGCCTACTTGGTCGGACGGTTGTATACCCCCGACGAGCAGTGGCCGCTGGTGATCCCCTTGCTGCATCGCGAGGGCCATGGCATCGAGGCGGATGCGCTGATCACCGACGAAGCCGAAGTGTCGATCATCTTTTCCTTCACCCGGTCGTATTTCATGGTCGATGTGCCGGTGCCCGCGGAATTCGTCAATTTCCTCAAGCGCATCTTGCCCGGCAAGCATATCGCCGAGTTGTACACCTCCATCGGCTTCTACAAGCATGGCAAGTCGGAGTTCTACCGTGCCCTGATCAACCACCTGGCCACCACCGAGGACCGCTTCATCATGGCGCCGGGGGTGCGGGGCATGGTGATGAGCGTGTTCACCCTGACCGGATTCAACACGGTGTTCAAGATCATCAAGGACCGTTTCTCGCCTTCCAAGACTGTCGATCGGGCCACGGTGATCGACAAGTACCGCCTGGTGAAAAGCGTCGACCGGGTTGGGCGCATGGCCGATACCCAAGAGTTCGCCGACTTTCGCTTCCCCAAGGCCAAGTTCGAACCCCAGTGCCTGGCCGAATTGCTGGAGGTGGCGCCTTCGACCGTGGTGCTCGAAGGCGACACCGTATGCATCCGCCACTGCTGGACGGAGCGGCGCATGATTCCGCTCAACCTCTACCTCGAGCAGGCCAGCGAAGCCCAGGTGCTGGAGGCCTTGGAGGATTACGGCCTGGCGATCAAACAACTGGCGGCGGCGAATATTTTTCCGGGGGACATGCTGCTGAAGAACTTCGGCGTCACCCGCCATGGCCGGGTGGTGTTCTATGACTATGACGAGATCAGCTTCCTCACCGAGGTGAATTTCCGACATATCCCGCCGCCGCGCTACCCGGAAGATGAAATGTCCGGCGAACCCTGGTACTCGATCGGCCCCCACGATGTGTTCCCCGAGGAGTTCCCGCCGTTCCTGTTCGCCGATATCGGCCAGCGGCGGTTGTTCAGCCGGCTGCACGGGGAGTTGTATGACGCCGATTATTGGAAGGGGCTGCAGGCGGCGATCAACGATGGCCGGGTGATTGACGTATTCCCGTATAGGCGCAAAGGGCGCTAGCCCTTCATGCACTTGAGCTCGGTGAAGTCGCTGCGCACCTTGGCCAGCCGCGCCAGCAGGTGCTGCCGCTGCCCCGGTGTGCTCTGCCTGACCAGGTCCACCAACAGGTTGCGCGCCTGCTGTTCGGAGCGCTGGAAGGCGATGCGGTATTCCGGGGTCCACAGGCTTTCCTTGCGCTGCAGCAGCTGTGCCAGGCGCGGCTCGAAGGCCGGGGTATCGCGCTGGGCCAGGACCTGCACCAGTTGCTGCTGCCAGTGGGCACGGTTGGCAATGCGCTGGCCATTCTGGTCGCCCAGCGCCTGGGACCAGGTCAGCACCCGCAGGCGCTGAGGGGCGTTGAGCTCGCCGAACCAGGGCTCCAGGCGTTCTTCCATGCGCTGGGCGCGCTCGCTGACCTGCTTGGGCAATGGTGTCTTGTCGTATTGCGCCTGGCGCTTGCGGATATCGTCACGGAAGGCCTGGCTCATCTCTTTGACCTGGTCGTCGCTCATGCCACGCAACAGCTCGGTGGCCGACGGGGTGATCGCCTCGGCGACCCTGGCAATGGCCTGACGCGCTTCGTCGGTGCGTTGGCGCAGGGCCTGGTCGGTGACCTGATCGTCGGCCACCATCCGGCGGATCTGGTCGAGCCAGGCCAGGTAGCCGGGCAGCTGGGTCTGGCAATGCCAGGTCAGATGCTGCTTGAGCCGTTGGTCGAGCCAGGCCTTCTGCTGGCGGTTCATGTTCAGGTAGTCGCCCAGGGACCAGGGCACCAGCACGTCGAGGTTGCGATAGGCCAGGTCGATGCGGCTGCAGGCCACCACGGCCAGGGCGAAGCAGAGGACGAGGAACGCATGGCGCAGGGTCAGGAGCATGGGCGAATCCTTGCTGGGGCTTGCCTGGCAGTAGACGCAACCTGGCCACGGCAGTTCCTGGGCATGGACGGACAGGCGGCCGGGGCTGTTCAGGTGTAGAATAGCCGCCTTGTCTTGAGGATCTTCGTAAATGGCTTTGCTTGGGCGCTACAACAGTTTGCAAATCGTGAAACACACCGACTTCGGCCTGTACCTCGACGGTGGGGCCGACGGCGAGATCCTGCTGCCCAGGCGCTACATCCCCAAGGACACCGCCACCGAGGTCGACGACTGGCTGAACGTGTTCATCTACCTCGACAGTGAGGACCAGCTGATCGCCACCACCGAGAAGCCCAAGCTGCAGGTCGGCGAGTTCGCCAGCCTCAAGGTCAAGGACATCAATGGCGCCGGCATCTTCCTCGACTGGGGCCTGTCCAAGGACCTGCTGATGCCGTACTCGGAAGAGTCGCGCCCGCTGAAGATCGGCGACTACTGCGTGGTGCATGCCTACCTGGACAAACGCACCCGCCGCATCACCGCCACCGCACGCCTGGACCGTTACCTGGATCGCACTCCGGCCGACTACCAGGCCGGCCAGCCGGTCGAGTTGCTGGTGGCCGGGCAGACGCCCATGGGTTTCAAGGCGATCATCAACAACCGCCACTGGGGCCTGATCCACAAGAACGAGGTGTTCAAGTTCCTGCGTTCGGGCATGCACGAGAAGGGCTATATCAAGGAAGTGCGCCACGACGGCAAGATCGCCCTGAGCCTGCAGCCGGTGGGCAAGGTGCTGGCCGACAGCCTGCCCGAGCAGATCATGGCGCGCCTGGAGGCCGCCGGCGGCATGCTCGAGGTCTGCGACAAGAGCGACCCGGAGGTGATCAGCCGGCTGTTCAATGTCAGCAAGGGCAATTTCAAGAAAGCGATTGGCGCGCTGTACAAGCAGGGCCGTATCGTCATCCTTGACGATCGCATCGAGCGGGCCTGATCAGGCCTGCAGGAAGGGCGTGAAGTCCAACTGCTCGCCACCGGGGCGGGTGTCGCGCAGCAGCGAGTCACGGTCGGCGCTCAGGGCCAGGCTGATGGTCGAGCGACGCTTACCGGGGTGTCGGACTTCCATCTGCTCCTGATGGGCACGCAGGAAGTTGGTCGGCACCTTCAGGTGCTGCAGCGTGTCGGTCTCGGGGGTGTGCAGCAGCAGGTTGACCCAGTCGGGCTGGCCCTTGCGCAGCAGCGCCGTCGGCACATCGAACCACCACAGGTTGCGCTTGCGGTCGAGGATCGCGAACAAGGTGTTGTCGCGGTTGAGCACCGGCCGTTCCAGCACTTCGTTGCGGCGGGCGATGGCGGTGGTTTTGTCGAGTTTCATGCAGGTTCCTGCGGGTTGACGCTAGAAAGGCCTGGTATTGTGCGTTGGGCGCTGCTGGCGAACAAGCCTGATGTGGTCGGGCAACACCCTGGTTCTGCAGAGGCGTGCAGCGGGCTTGCCCCCGGATCGCCGCTACCACAGCAATTGAGCAGCACCGCACCCGGCGTGGTCTATTAGACTTGCACCATTGAAAGGGCCTACCCCTGCCAGTTGGCCTTGCCTGACACGATCCTGCGGCGAAAGGAGACGCTATGATTTTCCCCGACCTGCGCGGCTTGCCCCTGCACCGCGTGCTGGTGCGCACCGTCCGAGAATTCCTCGATGACGAGATGTCCACCTACGCTTCTGCGCTGGCCTACCAGATGCTGTTTTCCCTGTTTCCCTTCCTGCTGTTCCTCATCGCCCTGATCGGCTTCCTGCACCTGCCGGACTTCTTCTCCTGGCTGCGCCTGCAGTCGGAGCTGGTGTTGCCGCCCCAGGCCCTGGAACAGGTCAACCCGGTGATCGACCAGCTGCAGCAGTCCAAGGGTGGGCTGCTGTCGGTGGGTATCGTCATTGCCCTGTGGACCGCCTCGGCCGGTGTACGCCTGATGATGAGCGCGATGAATGCCGCCTACGACGTGCCCGAGGGGCGCCCGGTGTGGAAGCGCCTGCCGCTGTCGATCATCTATACCGTCGGCATCGCCGGCATGCTCCTGGCCGCTGCGGCCTTGATGGTGCTCGGGCCACAGGTGATGGAGTGGATCGCCGCCCAGGTCGGCATGCAGGAAGTGATCGTCACGGTGTGGACCATTCTGCGCTGGCCGTCGATCATCATCCTGATGATGGTGGCGGTGGCATTGATCTACTACGTGATGCCCGACGTGAAGCAGGAGTTTCGCTTCATCACACCGGGCTCGGTGCTGGCGGTCGTCGTGTGGATCATCGCCTCGCTGGCGTTCGGGTACTATGTGAAGACCTTCGCCGACTACAACGCGATGTACGGCAGCATCGGTGCGATCATCGTACTGCTGCTGTATTTCTACATTTCCGCCGCGGTGCTGCTGCTGGGCGCTGAGATGAATGCGGTCATCGAGCACATGTCGAGCGAAGGCAAGAACCCTGGCGAGAAGGAAGCCGCTGGCCATGCCACCCAGCAAACCCTCACCGTGCTCGGCCATGAGCACCCGGTCGAGCCCCAGCCCAGCGAGCCGAACCCGCGATGATCCGTGACATTCTCAAGATGGGCGACGATCGCCTGCTGCGCATCGCCCCGCCCGTGCCGCAGGCATTGCTCGGCAGCGCCGAGCTGCAGCAGTTGATCGACGACATGTTCGAGACCATGCGCCATGTGGGGGGCGTGGGCCTGGCTGCGCCGCAGATCGGCATTGACCTGCAGCTGGTGATCTTCGGCTTCGAGCGCAGCGAGCGCTACCCCGATGCCGAGCCGGTACCGCAGACGATCCTGCTCAACCCGGTGATCACCCCCGTGGCGATGGAGGTCGAGGATGGCTGGGAAGGGTGTCTGTCGGTGCCGGGCCTGCGCGGCGTGGTGCCGCGCTTTCGGCATATCCGCTACGAAGGCATTGACCCACAAGGCAACCCGATCAACCGTTTCGCCGATGGTTTCCACGCCCGGGTGGTGCAGCACGAGTGCGACCACCTGATAGGTCGCCTGTACCCCTCGCGCATCCAGGATTTCAGCCGGTTCGGCTATACCGACGTGCTGTTCCCTGGGCTGGATGCCCGCGACGACTGATCTCGCACCATCGCCACCAGGCGCTTGCTGCGCTGGTAGCGCGCCAGGCGAGCGCCCAGGGCCTCGGGCAGCGCGTCGGTGTCGGTGAAAGCCAGACGCTGGTAGAAGGTGCGCAGGTCCGGATGGCAGAACAGCCAGATGGGCGCCGAGGCATCCTTCAGCGCGGTCTCGATCAGCTGCGTGGCAACCTGCCGGCCACGCCACTGCGGTGCCACGAACAGGCCGGTGAGCCAGCGGCCACCGGCCATGGGAGTCAAGCTCATGCCGCCGACGATACCTTTGGCCCGCGCCACCCAAAGCTCGCCATCGGCGGCTGCGCGCATGCGCGAACCGTATTGGCGGTAGAAGTGGTCGAGCAACTTGCGCTCGAGGCTGTTCAAAGGCGTGCAGTGAAGTTCAGGCAGGGTCGTCATGGGAGGATTGTGACACCTCGAGCACGGTTGTGCAGTTCGTCGAGAATCAACCTGCTGTCATGAATTGTTGCAGATCACGCAAGGGTGAATGTCCGACTTCGGGGTTCAACTATTACCTGTCAGGAGTAAACTTTCTGCATCCCCCGTACACAGCGGGATCGGTACTTCGTGTCATCTCGCACTCCGATGACAACTTCTCCGCGCCCTTTCCGGCATATGAAGTCAATCGATCAGCTTGATTGCTTTTAAGGCCAAACTCCATGAAACCATTACTGATTCTTGCATTGGTCGGTATGTCCTCACTCGCCCTGGCAGATGAGGTCAAGACCGCTTCTACCCAGCCTGTTGTCGAGCAGTACGACTATTCCACCAACCTGGATATCAAGCGAGTGATCAGCCTCTCGACCATCCCCAACGTCTGCGAAGTGGTGCCCGCCACCATGACCTACGAAGACCACCAGGGCCAGGTGCACACCATCCAATACCGCGCCATGGGTGAAGGTTGCAGCCAGGGCTGAATGCGCCCCCCTGGAGCGGGCTTGTGCCGCGATGGGCTGCGTAGCAGCCCCAATGAGATGGCCCAAAATTAACCGACCGACCTTCTTTTGCTTTTGCTTGCGATGCGCAATAGTCCAGGCGCCGCCAAACGCGACGTCAGGAGCGAGGGAACCCCGGAGCGAAGCGCAGGGGCCGGATGCAGGAGCCAGCGGTTTTTGCCTACTTTTGCCCAAGAGCAAAAGTAGGTCGCCGTAAAGGCGAAAAGGTGAGTGAGCGCCGCCATGGCGAATGGATATTTCGCTATTTCAATGCAGTCGATAAATTGTTGGTTTTGACGTAAGCGCAAAGTCCATTTGCGATGGCGACGCTTATTCACCTTTCCGCCCTTACGGCGGGTCACTTTTTGTCAAACGCGACAAAAAGTAACCAAAAAACGCTGGCTCCTGCATCCGGCCCCTGCGCTGCGCTCCGGGGTTCCCTCGCTCCAGCCTTGCTCCGGCGGGGCGCGGCGAAGGGCCATCCATGGCCCTGCGCCGCTTGCCAGGCATCCATGCCTGGCACCCACCTGCGCAAGGCTTCCACTCGGCCTCCTGACGTCGCGTTTGGTGGCGCCTGGGCTATCGCGTATCAAGAGCAACAGAAGGGCTGCTTGGTAGGATCATGCCGCTGGTGCTGTTGTGAGCAGGATCTTGTGAGGGATCGAATCTTTTGACTGCGCTTCACGCATTAAGTAGCTGCTTTGCCTTAATAATTGGGGCCGCTACGCGCCCCATCGCGGCACAAGGCCGCTCCTACAGGGTTATGCAAGGCTTGCCACTGGCGGGTTGCCTGGGGGGCTTGTCCCGCGATGGGCTGCATAGCAGCCCCAATGAGATGTCCCAAAATTAACCGACTGGCTTTTGCCTTTGCTTCTGCTTGCGATGCGCGATAGTCCAGGCGCCGCCAAACGCGACGTCAGGAGGCCGAGTGGAGGCGTTACGGAGGTGGGTGCCGGGCATGGATGCCCGGCAAGCGGCGCAGGGCCATGGATGGCCCTTCGCCGCGCCCCACCGGGAGTAATGCCGGAGCGAGGGAACCCCGGAGCGC
>NZ_JBLUPY010000029.1:0-51849 GCF_048068215.1 Pseudomonas sp. NY15372 | reverse complement strand
ACCCACACGAATTGCTTGATTCGATTGTTAAAGAGCGATTTGGTTAAGAGCGTTGTCTCAACCGAGGCCGCGCATTCTACGCTTTCCTCAAAGTCTGTCAAGCGTTTATTTTGAAGTTTCTTACGAGAAAGTCGTTCAACTTCAACCGCTTAACGCGCTGCGATCTCTCGTAGCGGGAGGCGAATCATACAGCGTTAAAACCTGCTGTCAACTGCCTTTTTCACCGCTGCCGATCTGTGAGACCGAAGCCTTCCGATACCACCTGAACCGTTCAACTCATTGAATCTCAAGGAGTTTTGCGTTTCTACTGCATCGGAAGTGGGGCGCATTATAGGCCCCTGAAACGGCACGTCAACCGTTATTTTCAAAAAACTTCGATATTGCCGAAAAACAAAGCGGGGAGGCCTACCGGCCTCCCCGCTTCAACCCACTCTATTTAAAGACTAGGAAACGCAAACTGCGAAGCCTCATGGCTCGCCCGCTGCGGCCAGCGCTGGGTAATGGCCTTGCGACGGGTATAGAAGCGCACCCCGTCCGGGCCATAGGCATGCAGGTCGCCAAACAACGAACGTTTCCAACCACCGAAGCTGTGGTAGGCCACCGGCACCGGCAGCGGCACGTTGACACCCACCATGCCCACCTCGATCTCATCGCAGAACAGGCGCGCTGCCTCACCGTCACGGGTGAAGATGCAAGTGCCGTTGCCGTACTCATGCTCGTTGATCAGGCGCATGGCATCTTCCAGGCTGTTCACACGCACCACGCACAGCACCGGGCCGAAGATCTCTTCTTTATAGATGCGCATTTGCGGGGTGACATGGTCGAACAGAGTGCCGCCAACGAAGTAGCCGTCCTCATGACCGCTCACGCGCAGGCCACGACCGTCGACCACCAGCTTGGCACCAGCAGCCACACCGTCATCGATATAGCCCACCACCTTGTCACGGGCTGCAGCAGTCACCAACGGGCCCATGTCCAGGCCACAGGAAGTACCGGCACCGATCTTCAGTGCCTTGATCTGCGGCTCAAGCTTGGCGATCAGCGCATCGGCAACCTGGTCGCCCACGCACACTGCGACCGAAATAGCCATGCAGCGCTCGCCGCAGGAACCGTAGGCCGCGCCCATCAGCGCGCTGACCGCGTTGTCCAGGTCGGCGTCGGGCATCAGCACGGCATGGTTCTTCGCGCCCCCCAAAGCCTGCACACGCTTGCCGCGCTTGGTGCCTTCGGCATAGATGTATTCGGCGATCGGGGTCGACCCCACGAAGCTCAGGGCCTTGACCTCTGGCGCCTCGATCAATGCATCGACCGCTTCCTTGTCGCCATGCACAACGTTGAGGATGCCTTTGGGCAAGCCTGCTTCGTGGAGCAACTGGGCGATGAACAGGGTCGAGCTCGGGTCACGCTCGGACGGCTTGAGGATGAAGGCGTTGCCACAGGCAATGGCCAGCGGGTACATCCACAGCGGCACCATGGCCGGGAAGTTGAACGGGGTGATGCCGGCGACGATGCCCAACGGCTGGAAGTCGGACCAGGCGTCGATGTTCGGGCCAACGTTGCGGCTGTACTCACCCTTGAGCAGCTCCGGCGCGGCGCAGGCGAACTCGACGTTCTCGATGCCGCGCTTGAGTTCACCGGCAGCGTCTTCCAGGGTCTTGCCGTGCTCTTCGCTGATCAGTTGCGAAATACGCGCTTCGTTCTGCTCCAGCAGTTGCTTGAAGCGGAACATCACCTGGGCACGCTTGGCCGGCGGCATGTTACGCCAGGCCGGGAATGCAGCTTTGGCCGAATCGATGGCTTCCTGGACGGTGGCGCGGCTGGCCAGTTCGACCTTGCGGGTACTCTCGCCCGTGGACGGGTTGAAGACATCGGCGGTGCGCTCGCCCTTGGAAACCAGCTCGCCGTTGATCAGGTGCTGAACGATGCTCATGCAGTACTCCAGATAAGAAGGTAGAGGCAGGCGCGTAGGAACGCGCCTGTCGTCAGAGTCGGAAAAGATCAGTCGATCTGGTTCAGGGCTTCACCCACCGCATCGAACAGGCGGTCCAGTTCCTGCGGCTGGGTGTTGAAGGTTGGGCCGAACTGCAGGGTGTCGCCACCGAAGCGGACATAGAAGCCGGCCTTCCACAGCTTCATCGCCGCCTCGTAGGGACGCACGATGGCATCGCCGTCACGCGCAGCGATCTGGATGGCACCGGCCAGGCCATAGTTGCGGATGTCGATGACATTCTTGGTGCCCTTGATGTCGTGCAGCACCTTCTCGAAGTGCGGCGCCAGCTCGGCAGCCGACTGCACCAGGCTTTCTTTTTGCAGAAGGTCCAGCGCGGCGATGCCAGCGGCGCAGGCCACCGGGTGGGCCGAATAGGTATAGCCATGGGGGAATTCCACAGCGTATTCGGGCGTCGGCTGGTTCATGAAGGTTTGGTAGATCTCGCTGCTCGCGATCACCGCGCCCATGGGAATGGCGCCGTTGGTGACCTGCTTGGCGATGCACATCAGGTCAGGGGTCACGCCGAAGGCTTCGGAGCCGGTCATGGCGCCCATGCGGCCGAAGCCGGTGATCACTTCGTCGAAGATCAGCAGGATGTTGTGCTGGGTGCAGATCTCGCGCAGGCGCTTGAGGTAGCCCTTCGGCGGCGGCAGCACGCCCGCGGAACCGGCCAGTGGCTCGACGATGACGGCGGCGATGTTCGAGGCGTCATGCAGCTCGATCAGCTTGAGCATCTCGTCGGCCAGGGCGATACCGCCCTCTTCCGGCATGCCCTTGGTGAAAGCGTTGCCCGGCAGAAGAGTGTGGGGCAGGTGGTCGACATCCAGCAACTGGCCGAACAGCTTGCGGTTGCCATTGACCCCACCCAGGCTGGTACCGGCGATGTTCACGCCGTGATAGCCACGGGCACGACCGATGATCTTGGTCTTGGTCGCCTGGCCTTTCAGGCGCCAATAGGCACGCACCATCTTCAGTGCGGTGTCGCAGCACTCGGAACCGGAGTTGGTGAAGAACACATGGTTCAGGTCGCCCGGGGTCAGCTCGGTGATTTTCTCGGCCAACTGGAAGGCCAGCGGATGGCCGAACTGGAACGCCGGGGAATAGTCCAGCACACCGACCTGGCGCGCCACCGCTTCGGAGATTTCCTTACGGGTATGCCCGGCGCCGCAGGTCCACAGACCCGACAAGGCATCGAAGACCTTGCGCCCCTTGTCGTCGACCAGGTAGCTGCCTTCGGCCGCGACGATCAAGCGCGGGTCGCGCTGGAAGTTGCGGTTGGCGGTGTAGGGCATCCAGTGGGCATCCAGCTTGAGCTGGCTGGCAATGCCGGTGGCGGCGGTTTCGGGCATGTTCATCGGCGGTTCCTCGGAAGACGATTAGGCAACGATGGATGTTGTTGCAGCTAAGGTGGCATGGGGATAACGTAAGAAAAACTCTGCTTTTCTAATCTTTGGATATGCACCCACTAAACTTAAAGCCCCTTGCCGGAAACACCTTGCCAATCAATGAGCTGCCCGCGGGCTGCACGCTCGCAACCCTGCGACTGCATGGGATCGACTGTTTTATCCACAAGGTTTGGCTTTAAGGTTGTGCTCCCGTCCCACTCCAACGAAGGCCCATCGTGAAACGTCCACAGCCACTCGCCCAGGTCAGCGACTTCGATATCCGCCTGCTGAAGATCTACCGCAGCGTGGTGGAATGCGGAGGATTCTCGGCAGCCGAGAATGTCCTCGGCATCGGTCGCTCGGCCATCAGCCAGCAGATGAACGACCTGGAGCAGCGCCTCGGCCTGCGCCTGTGCCAACGGGGCCGGGCCGGTTTCTCGCTGACCGAGGAAGGTCGCGAGGTCTATCACTCGGCGCTGCAACTGCTCAGCGCCCTGGAAACCTTCCGCACCGAAGTCAACGGGTTG
Source organism: Pseudomonas sp. NY15372 (assembly GCF_048068215.1). Lineage (NCBI taxonomy): Bacteria > Pseudomonadati > Pseudomonadota > Gammaproteobacteria > Pseudomonadales > Pseudomonadaceae > Pseudomonas > Pseudomonas sp. NY15372. The sequence goes on along the minus strand of NZ_JBLUPY010000029.1, from coordinate 47,947 downwards.
CACCAACACCTGCGCGGCGAGCTGAACATTGGCCTGACCGACAACCTGGTCACCCTGCCGCACATGCGTATCACCCACGCCTTGGCCGAACTCAAGGACCGCGGCCCCGACGTGCGCATCCAGATCCGCATGATCGCCCCCAGCCAGGTCGAGCAGGGCGTGCTGGACGGCAGCCTGCATGTGGGTGTGGTGCCCCAGACCAGCCCGCTCTCGGGCCTGGAATACCAGCCCCTGTACAGCGAACGCTCGCTGCTCTATTGCGCCGTAGGCCACCCGTTGTTCTATGCCGACGACCAGCAGGTCGACGACCGGCGTCTCAACAGCCAGGATGCGATCGCGCCGACCTTCCGCCTGCCCGCCGACATCCAGGCGCACTACCAGGCCCTGCATTGCACGGCCAGCGCGTCGGACCGCGAAGGCATGGCGTTCCTGATTCTAACTGGGCGCTATATCGGCTACCTGCCCGACCACTACGCGTCCTTCTGGGTACAGCAGGGCCGCCTGCGCGCCTTGAAGCCGGCCGAGCGCTTCTACGACCTGAGCCTGAGCTGGGTGACCCGCAAGGGCCGCCGACCGAACCTGGTGCTGGAAAGCTTCCTCGAAAGCCTGGCTGCGACACGCTGATGCCTATGCATGCCGCCAGTGCTTGTCACTTCGGCACAGGAAGGTAATCTTGTCCGACATCCGTTGCCACTGAACCGTACGGAACCGTCCATGACCCTTGAAGTCCCTGCGCACCTACCTTCCACCTCGGGCAAACCCGCCGGCCGCATTCGTCAGAAAAACGAACAAGCCATCATCCAGGCCGCCGAAGACGAGTTCGCCCGCCATGGTTTCAAGGGCACCAGCATGAACACCATCGCCCTGAAGGCCGGCTTGCCCAAGGCCAACCTGCATTACTACTTCACCAACAAGCTTGGCCTGTACATCGCCGTGCTGAGCAACATCATCGAACTGTGGGACAGCACCTTCAACGCCCTGAGCGTCGAGGACGACCCGGCCCAGGCGCTGAGCCACTACATCCGCACCAAGATGGAGTTCTCCCGGCGCAACCCGCAGGCCTCGCGGATCTTCGCCATGGAGGTGATCAGCGGCGGCCAGTGCCTGAGCGAGTACTTCAGTGCCGACTACCGCGACTGGTTCCGTGGCCGGGCGGCGGTATTCCAAGCCTGGATCGATGCTGGCAAGATGGACCCGGTCGACCCGGTGCACCTGATCTTCCTGCTGTGGGGCAGCACCCAGCACTATGCCGACTTCGCCACCCAGATCTGCCAAGTCACCGGCCGCAGCCGCCTGACCAAGCAAGACATGGAAGACGCCAGCAACAACCTTATCCACATCATTCTCAAAGGCTGTGGCATCACCCCGACAGCCTGACCCGGACCTATGCCTTCTACCCTGCTCGACCTCTGCGAATTCCGCGAGGAAATCCGCAAGAGCCGCTTCATCACCCTCGCCGCGCCGATCAGCAGCCCGGCCGAGGCGATGAGCTTCATCGAACGCCACAGCGACTTGGCCGCCACCCATAACTGCTGGGCCTGGAAACTGGGCGCTCAATACCGCAGCAGCGACGACGGCGAACCTGGCGGCACCGCCGGCCGACCGATCCTCGCAGCCATCGAGGCCCAGGATTGCGACCAGGTGGTGGTGCTGGTGATCCGTTGGTATGGCGGCATCCAGCTGGGCACCGGCGGGCTGGCCCGCGCATACGGCGGCGGCGCCAACAAATGCCTGCAACAAGCGCCCAAACGGGTGCTGGTGCAGCGCAGCGAATACCGCTGCAGCTGCAGCTTCAGCGAACTGGCACTGCTCAAGCTGCGCCTGGCGGACGTAGACGGCCTGGTGTTGGACGAACAGTTCACGGCCAATGGCGTGGACTTGCAGGTCGCCCTCGGCGAGGCCCATCTCGAAGGGCTGCAGCAACAGTTGGCTGACCTGAGTCGCGGGCGGATCCGGCTGGAGCCGTGCGAGCGCTGAGAAGCCTGCAGATTGCTCACAACAACTGTGGGCCCACCTGTGGATAAGCTTGGGGCATTCACGCCCAGGCCTTGAACTACAAGGCCTGGAAGGCATTGATCATATTTTGATCACATTTTCATGACAGCGTTGAAAGTACCCGAATAACAGCGAGTTATCCCCAACCCCTGAGTGCTGTGACACACCTGCGGCACAGGTTTCCCCGATAAAGGCTTGCTCACAGATAATGTGGAATGTGCTGTGGATAACCCGTGAACCCCTGAGCGTAACGCGCGAATTCAAAGGGCTTGGGGCAACTGATCATTTTTTGAACAACCTCTACCAGGCGGCCTGCCCGCTTCTGGCGTATGCTCTGGACCTCACCCTCGGATGTTCAAGGAGTCTCCGCCATGCCCACCTCTAAAACCGCCCTGATCATCGGAGCCTCTCGCGGGCTGGGTCTGGGCCTGGTGCAACGTTTGCATGAAGATGGCTGGAAGGTCATTGCCACCGTGCGTGACCTGCAGAAGGCCGATGCACTACGTGCGCTGCCCGGTGTGCGCATCGAAACCCTCGAGATGAACGACACCGCCCAACTGGACGCCCTTCGCGAGCGCCTGCAAGACGAAGTCCTCGACTTGCTGTTCATCAACGCCGGCGTGATGGGGCCGCTGCCACAAGACCCAGAAACCGTCCGCACCGAGGCGCTGGGCAATCTGTTCATGACCAACGCCGTGGCACCGATCCGTGTCGCCCGACGCCTGGCGGGGCAGGTCCGCGAGGGCACAGGTGTACTGGCCTTCATGAGTTCCATCCTGGGCAGCGTGACCATCCCCGATGGCGGCGAGATCTGCCTGTACAAGGCCAGCAAGGCCGCCCTCAACTCGATGATCAACAGTTTCGTGGTCGACCTGCAACGTCCCGACCTGTGCGTGCTGGCCATGCACCCCGGCTGGGTGAAAACCGAAATGGGTGGCGAAGGTGCCGACATCGACGTCCTTACCAGCACCCGCGGCATGCTTGAGCAGGTCAAGGCCCAAAGCGGCCGCGCCGGCCTGCACTTCATCAACTACAAAGGCGAAAGCCTCATCTGGTGAATTGAAAGCCACGTGGCGAGGCAGTAGACTCCAAGCCTCGCCCCGGCGAACCTGGATCAGCAGACAGGGCAACACTGAGCTGGCTAACCTGAACCCACTTTCAGAGGAGCCGGCACCATGCCTGCGACCCGCATCTGGTTGAAATCCCCTCTTGCCATCTTCACCGCCAACGGCGCCGACGCCCGTGGTGGCCTGGTCATCGAAGACGGCCGTATTACCCAACTGCTCGCCCTTGGCGAAAGCCCCAGCACGCCTTGCGACCACGTCTTCGACGCGCGCGAGCATGTAGTACTGCCAGGCCTGATCAACACCCACCACCATTTCTATCAGACCCTCACCCGCGCCTGGGCGCCGGTGGTCAACCAGCCGTTGTTCCCCTGGCTCAAGACCCTCTACCCGGTCTGGGCACGGCTCACCCCAGCCAAGTTGGAACTGGCCAGCCAGGTCGCCCTGGCGGAGCTGCTGCTGTCGGGCTGCACCACCGCAGCGGACCACCACTACCTGTTCCCGACCGGCCTGGACAACGCCATCGACGTGCAGGTCGAGGCCGTGCGCAAACTGGGCATGCGCGCCATGCTGACCCGCGGCTCCATGAGCCTGGGCGAAGCCGATGGCGGCCTGCCACCGCAACAGACGGTGCAGGAAGGCGAAGTGATCCTCGCCGACAGCCAACGGCTTATCCACAGCTACCACGAGCGCGGCGATGGCGCCCACATCCAGATCGCCCTGGCGCCCTGCTCGCCCTTCTCGGTCACGCCCGAGATCATGCGCGCCAGTGCCACCCTCGCCGAAGAACTCGACGTACGCCTGCATACCCACCTGGCCGAGACCCTCGATGAAGAGGACTTCTGCCTGCAGCGTTTCGGCCTGCGCACGGTGGACTACCTGGACAGCGTAGGCTGGCTCGGCCCACGCACCTGGCTGGCCCACGGCATTCATTTCAACCCCGAGGAAATCACCCGCCTGGGCCAGGCCGGAACCGGTATCTGCCACTGCCCGAGCTCGAACATGCGCCTGGCGTCGGGCATCTGTCCAACCGTGGAACTGGAAACGGCAGGCGCACCCGTGGGCCTGGGTGTCGACGGCTCGGCTTCCAACGATGCGTCGAACATGATCCTTGAGGCGCGCCAAGCCCTGTACCTGCAACGCCTGCGCTACGGTGCCGAGCAGATCACCCCTGAACGCGCCCTGGGCTGGGCCACCCGCGGTTCGGCACGCCTGCTGGGGCGCAGCGACATCGGCGAGCTGGCCGTCGGCAAACAGGCCGACCTAGCCCTGTTCAAGCTCGACGAACTACGCTTCTCAGGCAGCCATGATCCTCTTTCGGCCCTGTTGTTGTGCGGCGCCGACCGTGCCGACCGGGTCATGGTCGGCGGCCAGTGGCGTGTCATCGACGGGCAGATCGAAGGCTTGGACGTACAAGGCCTGATCGCCGACCACCGCCAGGCGGCGGCCCAGCTGATCGCCGGTTGATCCAAACAGGAAAGGGCTGCCCGGCAGCCCTTTTCCCATGCATCGGGCCAGCCCCTGTAGAATGTCGGTAACCGTACCTGACCGAGATTGCACACATGTATGACTGGCTCAACGCCTTGCCCAAGGCTGAACTGCACATGCACCTGGAAGGCTCCCTGGAGCCCGAGCTGCTGTTCGCCCTGGCCGAGCGCAACAAGATCGCCTTGCCCTGGGCGGACGTTGAAACCCTGCGCAGCGCCTACGCTTTCAACAACCTGCAGGAATTTCTCGACCTCTATTACCAAGGCGCCGATGTCCTGCGCACCGAGCAGGACTTCTACGACCTGACCTGGGCCTACCTGCAACGCTGCAAGGCCCAGAACGTCATTCATACCGAACCCTTCTTCGACCCACAGACCCACACCGACCGGGGCATCCCCTTCGAAGTGGTGCTCGACGGCATCCGCCAGGCCCTTAAGGATGGTCGCGAGCAACTGGGCATCGGCAGCGGGTTGATCCTGAGCTTCCTGCGCCACCTGAGCGAAGAAGAAGCGCAAAAGACCCTCGACCAGGCCCTGCCCTTCCGTGATGCCTTCGTCGCCGTGGGCCTGGACAGCTCCGAGAAAGGCCACCCGCCCAGCAAGTTCCAGCGCGTCTTCGATCGAGCCCGCAGCGAAGGCTTCCTGACCGTGGCCCACGCCGGCGAGGAAGGCCCGCCCGAGTACATCTGGGAGGCCATCGACCTGCTGAAGGTCCAGCGTATCGACCATGGCGTACGCGCCATCGAAGACGAACGCCTGATGCAACGCATCATCGACGAGCAGATCCCGCTGACTGTCTGCCCGCTCTCGAACACCAAGCTCTGCGTGTTCGAGCACATGGGCCAGCACAACATCCTCGACATGCTCGAGCGCGGCGTGAAGGTAACGGTCAACTCCGACGACCCTGCCTATTTCGGTGGCTACGTCACCGAGAACTTCCACGCCCTGCACACCCACCTGGGCATGACCCAGGACCAGGCCCGGCGCCTGGCACAAAACAGCCTGGACGCACGCCTAGTACGTTGATGATCGCCTATGGCACCTTGCAGGTTCGGCCTAGCCCACCTGCAAGGACGGCAGACGGGCAATGCGGTTGATATTTTGGATACCCATCGCGGAAATCTGCAAAGCCCGCGACGCTTCCTGTTCACGCAGCCACCCCGATTGCATGAACAACCTGAACAGTGCATTTCCCAGTTTGCCGCCCAGGTGCGGGCCCTGGTCGCTCCACTCGTTGCAATGGCAGATCGCGCAACCGTGTCGCTCCCCGGGCGCCAGCGCTTCGATGAAGACGCCGATGGCAGCCAGCTGCGCGCGCCCCTCTGCAGTGACCCGCGGATGCTCCTGGCTACCCTCCAGCCATCCTGCCACGATCAGGCGATGGTAGAGCTCGGCCGCCAGTTCGCCACCGAGGTGGTCGCCACAACGTCGAGCCCTGCGCATGGACAAGGGTACCTGCAGCGAAGTCGTCTGCCCGCTGCGCTGGCCCCGGCGCTCGAGTCGCACACTGGCCAGGGCCTCGACCGCCGCACCGACTTCCGGCGTAGCCAGGCGGAAGTAGCGTTTCCGGCCGCGCGACTCCAGCCTCAGCAGGCCGGCCGAGGACAGCAATGAAAGATGGGCACAAGCCGATGACGAGGTCAGCCCGGTCATCACGGCCAGCTCATCGGCCGGGCGAGGTATGCCATCGATCAACGCCCATAACATGGCGCTGCGCTTGGGGTCGGCCATCAGGCCGGCGATCTGGGCAATACTGCTGACTGCTTTCATTTCAACTCCCTGGATGATCACGTCTGGTTCCGTGGCCAACCGGCGCAGCGGGAATGCCCCTCGGAAATGGCGTAATTGGATTTCGGGCGCTGGTGTTCGCGATAGGCGAGGCATTCCAGTCACGCTCGAAGAAACTCCTCACTTGCCATTCCCTGGCAGGGAAGTATCTCTCGCTGGCATTGGCCGCGGCAGCCAGTATAAGGCGCTCTAGCCCGTGCGCCTGCGCCGCGGCGCGGCTTTACAGGCCAAGACAGGCCGGGGTTGGCTGACCCTCGCCCCACCATCAGGCCCAAGGCTTATCGGCAAGCAGCCCCGCCAACATCGCCGGGCCCCCCGGCGCCGCGAGACCGCACCACACCTGAATGCCCTCGTGAAAGCGAAGCGTCGGAGGACAATGCCGACACCAGCCTTCCTCAAATATGGCAAGCCAAAGCGAAGGTTTCGCCATCTCCTGCAACAGGGCCTTATCCACAGGCCGGAGGCAGGCGGACAGAAGGTACGACCGCCAGTCAGAACAGCTGCGCCAGCACATGGCGCAGGCAAAGGGTGGCGCTACACTTCAGCGGCTCCCACCCACCGGAGGAATGCCGCGATGAAGATTGTCGTCACTACGTCGAACCGCAATCCCAACTGCCCGTGGCAGGTCCGGCTCGACCAGCATGTGGTGAGTTTTCGCAGCGAAGCCGAGGCGCGCCTGTTCGTCGCCACGCTGGAAAGCCGCCTGCAGGCTCCCCATACCCTTACGCCGAACGCCTGGCCTGCAAGCGTCGAGTCAACATTGCCACACTGACCACCAGTGCGCCGCACAGGCTGATCACCAGGGCCATGGGCACTGCACTACCGTCGTGCAGCACACCCACCAGTGCCGCCGCGCCCGCCGCGACGCTGAACTGCAGGCAGCCCATCAATGCCGAGGCGCTGCCGGCGCGGCCGCCCTGACCGCTCATGGCGCAGGCCGACGCGTTGGGGATGATACAACCCAGGCTTGCGATGCACACGAACAGCGGCACCAGTAGCGGCCACAGCTGCGCTGGGCGTAGCGCCGCCATGGTCAGCAGCACAAGTGCTGCCGCCAGGTACAACCACACCGCCCGTGCCAGCAGGAAGGCCGGGCCGCGCTTGGCCAACAAACGTGCGTTGACCTGAGCCATGAGAATGAAGCCTGCGGCATTGGTGCCGAACAGCCAGCCATAGTGTTCAGCCGGCACGTCATACAGCTTGATGAACACGAAGGGCGAGCCGGCGATGTAGGCGAACATGCCCGCAATGGCGATGCCGCCGGTCAATGCATGGCCCAGGAAAACCCGGTCGCCCAGCAAGCGCAGGTACTGGCGCAAAGCACCGGACAGCGGTTGGCGTGGCGTGTCTGCCGGCAGGCTTTCCGGCAACCCGAGGCTCACGGCCAGCAGGCAGGCCGCGCTGAACAGGCCCAAGGCCAGGAAGATCGACTGCCAGCCCGCCAGGTTGACCAGCACCCCGCCCAGCATCGGCGCCAGGATCGGCGCGAGCCCCATCACCAGCATCAGTTGCGAGAACACCTTGGCCGATGCCACCGCGTCGCACTTGTCGCTGACAATGGCGCGCGACAGCACCATTCCTGCGCAGCCGCCCAACGCCTGCACGAAGCGCGCAAGGATCAGCGTATCGAGGTTCGGTGCATAGGCGCAGGCCAGCGAGGCCAGGGTAAAGAGGGTTATGCCGAATAGCAGGGGTTTGCGCCGGCCGAAACGGTCAGCCACCGGGCCATAGGCCAGTTGGCCCAGGGACAGGCCGAGGAAATAGGCGGCCAGGGTGGTCTGGACGTGTCGTTCGTCCGTGGCGAAGGCATGCGCCATGGCGGGGAAGGCAGGCAGGTAGAAGTCGATCGCCAAGGGCCCGAACGCACTGAGGGCGCCCAGGATCAACACAATTCGCAGGTTCATCAGAAATCCATAGCAGGCTAAGCAAATGCGTAAGTGTACCTGCACCGAACGCTGTCAGTATGAAAACCTTTGTAATAATTGCAGGCCCAAGCGCTAGCGGGAGATCACCCAGCCCTTGCCAGGCGATGGTGTCATCAGGCCCGGCCTAATCGCGGGACAAGCCCGCTCCCACTAGCCATTTATTCTCTGCACGACAGCGCAGCCCGAAAGCTTGGGTGCTCTGTGGGAGCGGGCTTGTCCCGCGATTGGGCGATCCTGCTGCCGCAACTCATGGCAAGGACTACGCCTCGACCTCAGGCCACCTCGGCCTGGTAGCCCTCTTCACGAATCGCCGCCACGATCTGCTCGGCCGCCAGGCGGCTGTGCACCCTCACTTGCCTCGCGGCCAGGTCGACATCCACCTGGGCAGCGCCGTCCTGCTCCTGCACCGCACGGGTCACCGCCTTGACGCAATGGCCGCAGGTCATGCCTTGAACGTTGAATACATGCATTGGGTCTTGCTCCATTCAGGGGAATTGGTAGCAGTCTCAAGCTTGCCATCATGGCAAGGTCAAGTATTGACCGAACCGGCCGGGGTGGAAATCCGCGCGCGGCTCGGCCAAGCTGCGCCTTTGACGATCTGGCAAGCAGGAGATTCTTCATGTTCAGGGCAGCATTGGGCCTGGTTGGGCTGCTGGGGGCATTGGCCGCGGTACCACCGGCCAGCGCCGAGGGCAATTCGGACTACAGCGTGCTGATCATTTCCCGGGAGCGCCTGGAAGTCGCCACCAATTGCGAAATAGGTATCTACCTCAACGACCAGCTCTCCGGTCGCCTGTTCCAGGAGCAAGCGACCTCGTTCAACCTGCCGCCAGGGCCGGTGGACGTACGCCTGCGCCTATTGCCCGGCCAGGTGCCAGGCTGCGCCCCGGGCATCGAAAACCAACGCAGCACCCGCCTGACCCTGCAAGCCGGGCAGATCAGCAAGTACCGCATTGCCATGGGCCATGATGGCCTCCAGCTCAAGCGCGCGGGTCTCGGCTATTGACCTTACCCACGTGGCAAGGTTGATGCTGAAGGCCTGTCCAAGGAGGAGAGCCCATGTCCGCACCTACCACGTTCGACCTGCCGATCTCCGGCATGACCTGCGCCAGCTGTGCTGGCCGCGTCGAGCGCGCCCTGCGCAAGGTCACCGGCGCTGAACAAGTCAGCGTCAACCTCGCCACCGAACAGGCCCGGGTCCAGGCCCCGGCCGACAGCCTGCCCGCCCTGGTCGATGCAGTCCGCGGGGCCGGCTACGGCGTCCCCACCCGCACCGTCGAGCTGCAGATCGGCGGCATGACCTGCGCCAGCTGCGTGGGCCGCGTCGAACGCGCCCTGGGCAAGCTGCCGGGGGTCGAGCAGGTCAGCGTCAACCTGGCCAGCGAACGCGCCCACCTCGACGTGCTAACGGCACTGGACGACAGCCTGCTGATCGCGGCGGTGGAAAAAGCCGGCTACAGCGCCAGCCTGCCCGAGGCCACCCGCGAGGACCAGACCGACGCCCAGCGCCGCCTGCGCAACGAGCGCCTGGCGGTCGGCGCAGCGCTGCTGTTGGCCCTGCCGCTGGTGCTGCCGATGATCGTCCAGCCGTTCGGCCTGCACTGGATGCTGCCGGCCTGGGTGCAGTTCCTGCTGGCCACGCCGGTGCAGTTCGTACTCGGTGCACGCTTCTACGTCGCCGCCTGGAAAGCCGTGCGCGCCGGTACCGGCAACATGGACCTGCTGGTCGCCCTGGGCACCAGCGCCGGTTACGGCCTGAGCCTGTATGAATGGGCCCGGGATTCGGCGGGCATGGCGCCGCACCTGTACTTCGAGGCCAGCGCAGTGGTCATCGCCCTGGTACTGCTGGGCAAGTACCTGGAAAGCCGGGCCAAGCGCCAGACCGCCAGCGCCATCCGCGCCCTCGAGGCACTGCGCCCCGAGCGTGCCCTGCGCATGGTCGACGGCCGCGAGGAAGACGTCGCGATCAGCCAGCTGCGCCTGGGCGACCTGGTCCTGGTCAAGCCTGGCGAACGCTTCCCGGTCGATGGCGAGGTGCTCGAAGGCAGCAGCCATGCCGACGAGGCGCTGATCAGCGGGGAAAGCCTGCCTGTGCCCAAGCACCCCGGCGACCCGGTCACCGGCGGGGCCATCAATGGCGAAGGTCGCCTGCTGGTGCGCACTCAGGCCCTGGGTACCGAAACCGTACTGGCGCGCATCATTCGCTTGGTCGAGGACGCCCAGGCGGCCAAGGCGCCGATTCAGAAACTGGTAGACCGGGTCAGCCAAGTGTTCGTCCCGGCGGTACTGGTGCTGGCCTTGGCCACCTTGCTCGGCTGGTGGCTGGCCGGGGCACCGCTTGAAACCGCCTTGATCAATGCCGTCGCCGTGCTAGTGATTGCCTGCCCTTGCGCGCTCGGCCTGGCGACCCCGGCGGCGATCATGGCCGGTACCGGTGTCGCCGCCCGCCACGGCATCCTGATCAAGGACGCCGAAGCGCTGGAGCGTGCCCATGCCGTCAACCGGGTGGTCTTCGACAAGACCGGTACCCTCACCTCCGGCAGCCCGCGGGTGGTACACAGCCAGGCGGTGGACGGCAACACGGGCGACCTGCATCGCCTCGCCGGGGCCTTGCAACGCGGCAGCGAACACCCCTTGGCCAAAGCCGTGCTCGACGCCTGCGCAGAGCAGGGCCTGCAGGTGCCGCAGGTAACCAACAGCCAGTCCCTCACTGGCCGTGGCATCGCCGGGCACGTCGAGGGTCGTGAACTGGCCCTGGGCAACCGTCGCCTGCTCGAGGAGAGCGGCCTGCAAGCGGGCGAGCTGGCCCGCTGGGCGCAAACCTGGGAGGCTGAAGGTCGCACCTTGTCGTGGCTGATCGAGCGCGCACCGCAACCGCAGGTGCTGGGCCTGTTCGCGTTCGGCGACAGCCTCAAGCCCGGTGCTGACCAAGCCATCGCCGCGTTGCACGCACAGCACATCAGCAGCCACCTGCTGACCGGCGACAACCGCGGCAGCGCCCAGGTCGTGGCCAATGCCCTGGGCATCGACGACGTACACGCCGAAGTGCTGCCCGCCGACAAGGCCGCCACCGTGGCCGCGCTCAAGCGCGACGGCGTGGTGGCCATGGTCGGCGATGGCATCAATGACGCTCCGGCGCTGGCCGCCGCCGATATCGGCATCGCCATGGGCTCGGGTACCGACGTGGCCATGCAGGCTGCCGGTATCACCCTGATGCGTGGCGACCCGCGCCTGGTACCCGCTGCGCTGGAAATCAGCCGCAAGACCTACGCCAAGATCCGCCAGAACCTGTTCTGGGCCTTCATCTACAACCTGATCGGCATCCCCCTGGCCGCCTTCGGCCTGCTCAACCCCGTGCTGGCCGGCGCTGCCATGGCCCTGTCCAGCGTCAGCGTGGTGAGCAATGCCCTGTGGCTGAAGACCTGGAAACCCACCGACCACCGGCAGGAGTATCCATGAACATCGGCCAGGCCGCCCGCCGCAGCGGGCTCAGCACCAAGATGATCCGTTACTACGAGTCCATCGGCCTGCTCAAGCCGGCCCTGCGTAGCGACAGCGGCTACCGCCTGTACCAGGCCGACGACCTGCATACCCTGGCGTTCATCAAGCGCTCGCGCGACCTGGGCTTTTCCCTGGAGGAAGTAGCCCGGCTGCTCACCCTTTGGCAGGACCGCCAACGTGCCAGCGCCGATGTGAAAGCGCTGGCCATGCAGCACATCGACGAGCTGAACCGGCGAATCGAGGAGCTGGTCAGCCTGCGCGACACCCTGGGGGAGCTGGTCGCCCACTGCCAGGGCGATGATCGGCCGGACTGCCCGATCCTCAAGGACCTGGCCGAAGGCAAGGGGTGTTGTCACTGAGCAGGCGCGAACCTATGCACCTGTCTTGTGCAGTCTGGGCGGGCCTAGTCGCCGACAAGCCGGCTCCCACCTGGACAGCGCACCCACAGCTGTCGGCGAAATCGCTGCCGGACACCACCAAACACGACCAACCCACCTCCAAACACGACTTCATGCCATAAATACGGGGCGTCGGCCTATAAAAAAACCCACCGCTGCCGATCTAAAGATCACCTGCCTCTAGCAACGAACAAGAACAAGATCGGGAGCGTGGATGAACATCAAGCAGAAACTGACCTGGGCCTTCGCCGTCATCGCCGGCCTGCCCATCGTCCTCGTAGCCACATTGGTAGTCCTCAACCTGCGCGGCGAAGCCCGCGAGGATTTCCTCGACAACAGCAGCCGGGAAATCCGCCAGGTCGCCAACGCGATGAACATCTTCTTCCAGGGCATCGACCAGAACCTGGACTATCTGGCTGCCCAGCCCCTGTTGGCCGCTGCAGACGGCACGCTCAACAAGTACATGGACGCCAATCCGAGCAGCTCCCTGGGCGAGCAGGACCAGCAGATCTTCGACTTCTTCGCTCGGCTGGCCGAGGCCCACCCCAACTACGCCTACGTCTCCTACGGCGTCAGCGACGGCGGCTATGTCGGTTGGCCCGCCGGCCAGAAGTTCGCCAACTACGACCCTCGCCAGCGCCCCTGGTACCAGTTGGCCCTGGCCAACCCGGGCAAGACCGTACGCACCAGCGCCTACTACTGGGCAGCGGACGACACGGTGCTGGTCGGCACGGTTCGCGCCATCGCCAACCAGCTCGGCAACCCCGGTGGCGTGGTCAGCATCGATGTTTCCCTCAACGGCCTTACCGAAATCGTCAAGAAGATCAAGCTCGGCGAAAGCGGCTACCTGATGCTGGTGGAAAACAACGGCAACGTGATGGTCGACCCCCGCGATGCCAGCCACAACTTCAAATCACTGGCCAGCTTCGGCGACGGCTACGCCGCCCTGGCCAAGGCCGGCAAGGGCCTGGTGGAAGTGGAGCTGGGCGGCGAACACTACATGGCCAACGTCTACCCGGACGAGCAACTGGGCTGGACCTTCATCGGCCTGATCCGCCATGACGAAGTGATGCAGACCACCACCCGCCTGAGCTGGCTGATCGGCGGCATCGCCCTGGCCCTGGCCGTGCTCTTCGCGGCCGTGGGCACCGCCTTCGCCAAGCTGATCGTACGCCCGATCAACAGCGTCACCAGCGGCCTGGAGGACATCGCCCAGGGCGAGGGCGACCTGACCCGCAGCCTGGAAGTCCGCGGGCGCGACGAAACCGCCCAGCTGGCCAGCTGGTTCAACCAATTCCTCGGAGCCATTCGCAACCTGATCCAGCACATCGGCACGGCCGCCGGGCAGATCCTGCACACCTCCAGCAGCTCGACCCGCGTGTCCGGCGACATGGCCGAAGCCGCCGGGCGTCAGCGCGAGGCGGTGGACATGGTTTCCACTGCCTTCCATGAGATGGTCGCCACCGCCAACGAAGTGGCCCGCTCGTGCAGCCAGGCCGCCGACTCTGCCGACAGCGGCCAGCAGCAGGCTCGCGAAGGCCAGCAGCAGATCGACGCGGCGGTACAGAGTGTCGACCGCCTGAGCCAGGAGATCGAACAGTCGGCTCTGTCGATCCAGCAGCTCGAACGCGACAGCAACGCCATCCAGTCCATCCTGGGCACCATCCGCTCGATCGCCGAGCAGACCAACCTGCTGGCCCTCAACGCCGCCATCGAGGCGGCCCGCGCCGGAGAGCAGGGCCGTGGGTTCGCGGTGGTGGCCGACGAGGTGCGTGCCCTGGCCAAGCGCACCGCCGACTCCACGGCAGAGATCGACGGCCTGCTGGGCAACCTGGCCTCACGCACCGCCCAGGTGGCCGAGCAGATGCATGCCAGCCTCGAGGTCTCGCAACAATCGGTCAGCCGCATTGGCCTGGCCCGTGACAGCTTCGGGCAGATCCGCGAGTCGGTGGACATCATCCGCGACATGAACACCCAGATCGCCACTGCCGCCGAGGAGCAGCACCAGGTGGCCGAGGACATCAACCGGCATATCAGCCAGATCCACGGCGACGCACAGCTGGTGGCCGAACTGGCCCAAGCCGCGCGTAAGGACTCCGAAAGCCTGGCGGGCCTGTCCAACGAGCTCGATGCCCTGGTGCGCAGGTTCCGTACCTGATCACATCCAGCACGACCGCCCCCACAGGCCCCCTGTCGTACCTGTGGGGGCCACTGTCTTGAATGGCTTGTCCCGGCCCAATCGCCGACAAGCCGGCTACCACAGGTACGGCGGTGCTCTGAAACAGCGCAGGCCTGGTGGGAGCCGGCTTGCCGGCGATAGAGACAGCCTCTAACGCTCGACGATGACCGTCACCCCCTGCCCACCCGCCGCGCAGATCGAGATCAGCCCCCGCCCCTTGCCCGCCTTGGCCAGCAACTTGGCCATGTTGGCCAGGATCCGCCCGCCGGTCGCCGCGAACGGGTGCCCAGCCGCCAGTGAACTGCCCTTCACATTGAGCTTGCTGCGGTCGATGCTACCCAGCGCCCCATCCAGCCCCAGGCGGTCACGGCAATAGGCCGCGTCTTCCCAGGCTTTGAGCGTACACAGCACCTGGGCGGCGAACGCTTCGTGGATTTCGTAGTAGTCGAAGTCCTGCAGGCTCAGGCCGTTGCGCGCCAACAGGCGCGGCACGGCATACACCGGGGCCATCAGCAACCCCTCCTGCCCGGTGACGAAATCCACCGCAGCGGTTTCGCCATCGACCAGATAGGCCAGCACAGGCAAACCTTGATCCTGCGCCCACTGCTCGCTGCCGAGCAGCACCACCGAGGCGCCATCGGTCAGCGGCGTGGAGTTGCCTGGCGTCAGGGTACCCAAGCCGCTGCGGTCGAACACCGGCTTGAGCTTGGCCAACTGCTCCAGGGTCAGGTCCGGGCGCAGGTTGTTGTCCCGCGCCAGCCCCAGGTAGGGCGTAAGCAGGTCGTCATGCCAGCCTTCGTTGAACGATGCCAGCAGCTGCCGATGGCTCTGCAGGGCCAGCTCGTCCTGCTCGAGGCGCTCGATCTGCCAGGCTTGGGCCATGCGCTCGCAATGCTCGCCCATGGACAGCCCCGTGCGCGGCTCCTCGTTGCGCGGCAGCTCGGGTTTCAAGTGTTTCGGGCGCAACTTGAGGAAAGGCTGCAGCCGCTGTATCAGGTGCTTGCCACGGTTGGCCCGCAGCAAAATGCGCCGCAACCCTTCATTGATGGCGATCGGGGCGTCGGACGTGGTGTCCACGCCCCCGGCTATGCCGCAATCGATCTGCCCAAGGGCGATCTTGTTGGCTACCAGCAGCGCCGCCTCCAAGCCTGTGCCGCAGGCCTGCTGGACGTCATAGGCCGGGGTTTGCGCCGAAAGCCGCGAACCCAGCACGCACTCGCGGGTCAGGTTCATGTCCCGGGCATGCTTGAGCACCGCGCCGGCAGCCACCTCGCCCAGGCGCAGGCCATGCAGGCGATAGCGCTCGATGAGGCCTTCGAGCGCGGCGGTGAGCATCGCCTGGTTGCTGGCGTTGGCGTAGGCGCTATTGGAGCGTGCGAAAGGGATCCGGTTACCGCCCAGGATCGCGACCCGGCGAGGTGAAGCCATGCCCATGTTCCTCCTGAAACAATTTGATCCGTACAGTCTAGTGTCCTGTCTCGGAAATAAGCTGTTCACTTTTGGCGGCGTCTTGGGCGCCCGGTCGGCGTTGCCACTGGCCAAAAGAGAACGCATTTCAAAGACACACACTAGGTGTTTTTACCGCGTTCGAACGACCCTGACATAAAGATGGTCCACACTGCATGCTTGCCTTCAGGGAGACCCGTACATGAGCGATCGCTATCTCGGCTTTGCCAACTCCACCTTGGGCCGGCGTCTCGTCGATACCCTGGGCCTGCCACGCCCGGTGCCACTGGAGCGTTGGCAGGCAGGCCGCCTGCGCCCGGTGGAAGGCGCCCTGGTGCTGGGCGGTGGGCCGTTGGCTGCCACGGTCGAGGCCATCGCACCCTGCCTGACCGACACCTTCTACAGCTTCAACGGCGACGGCCTGCAGGCCCAGCCCTGGGTCGCAGGCCTAGGCCCGAAGGTCAAGGCCGTGGTGTTCGACGCCAGTCACCTGTCCGACATCGATGCGCTGCGTCAGTTGCGTGAATTCTTCCAGCCGCTGCTGCGCAGCCTGGCACCGTGCGCCCATGTCGTCATCCTTGGCCGTGCTCCGGAAAAGCTCGACGACCCGCTGGCCAGCGTGGCCCAGCGCGCCCTGGAAGGCTTCAGCCGCTCGCTGGGCAAGGAGCTGCGCAACGGTGCCACCGTGCAGCTGCTGTATGTCGACGAGGGCGCCGAAAGCCAGCTCGAAGGCGCCTTGCGCTTCTTCCTGTCACCACGCAGCGCGTTCATCTCAGGCCAGGTGCTGCGCCTGACGCCCTGCGCCGCCCAGGTGCAGGACTGGACCCGCCCGCTGGCCGGGCGCCGCGCATTGGTCACCGGTGCCGCCCGCGGCATCGGTGCAGCCATCGCCGAAACCCTGGCCCGCGATGGCGCCGAGGTCACCCTGCTGGACGTACCGGCAGCGCAGAAAGACCTCGACGCCCTCGCCGCCCGCCTCGGTGGCCGTGCCCTGGCCCTGGACATCTGCGCAACCGATGCCCCGGCGCAGTTGCTCGAGGCCTTGCCTGACGGCATCGACATCGTGGTGCACAACGCCGGTATCACCCGGGACAAGACCCTGCCCAACATGACGCCCGACTATTGGGATGCGGTCATGGCCGTCAACCTCAAGGCGCCCCAGGTACTGACCCAGGCTCTGTTCGAGGCCGGCAAGCTGCATGACGCCGCCCGCATCACCCTGCTCGCCTCGGTCAGCGGCATCGCCGGCAACCGCGGCCAGGCCAACTACGCCGCGAGCAAGGCCGGCCTGATCGGCCTGGCTCAGGCCTGGGCGCCGAAGCTGGCCGAGCATGGCGGCAGCATCAACGCCGTGGCGCCCGGTTTCATCGAAACGCACATGACCGCAGCCATGCCCATGGGCCTGCGCGAGGCCGGGCGACGCCTGAGCTCCCTGGGCCAGGGCGGTATGCCGCAGGATGTCGCCGAGGCCGTGGCCTGGCTCAGCCAGCCCGGCACCGGCGCGGTCAACGGCCAGGTCCTGCGGGTCTGTGGCCAGGCACTGATGGGAGCATGACGATGACACGGCCGTGGCACGACCTGCACAGCCCCGATTCACGCGCCAGCCTCTACCTGCGAGCCTTGGCCAAGCGCAAGATCAGCGGCGAGCGCCTGCCCGAAGCCGGCCTGCGCTGCTTCCTACGGGTACAGCCCGACAACCTGTCTGCCTACCGTCGGTTGTGCCACTACCCCGACCACGGCCGCCTGCCGCCGACCTATCCCCATGTCATGGCCTTTACCCTGCAGCTGCAGTTGCTCACTGCACCTGACTTCCCCTTCCCGTTGCTCGGCCTGGTGCACTTGCATAATGAAACCCAGGTGCATCGCCCGCTGGGCGGGGTCGATGGCCTGCGTTTCTCGGTTCATGCCGACAACCTGCGCCCGCACCCCAAGGGTGGCACCTTCGACTTGGTGACCGAAGCGCAGGACGTGCTCGGCCCGCTGTGGCGTGAAACCAGCCGGATGCTGGTACGCGGCCTGCACCTTGAAGGGCAGGCCGAAGAAGACGTGGATCTCGAGCCCGGCAATCTGCCCGAAGTCACGCGCTGGTACGCCGATGGCGACATCGGCCGGCGCTACGCCAAGGTATGTGGCGACTACAACCCGATCCACCTCGGCGCGGCCAGCGCCCGGCTGTTTGGCTTCCCCGCGGCCATCGCCCATGGCCTGTGGACCCAGGCCATGGCGATGGCCGCGCTGCAGGGCCACCTGCCCACCAGCGGCTATGCCTTCGAGGTGGACTTCCGCAAACCGGTGCGCCTGCCGTCGGAGGTCGTGCTCAGTTCCAGCGAGGCCGGCCCTGCCGGGGTGCTACGCCTGGATGGTCATGGCGGGCTGCTGCACATGCTCGGCCAGTGGCGCCCCCTCGCCCCTCTGTAGGCGCGGACTTGCCCCACGATCGGCCGCAAAGCGGCCCATCCCCCTTGCTTTGCCCCCACGCTCACCCGAAGCTATACGCCATCAGGAGAGCCCCAATGAATCTGCAAGAACTGACCGACCGCCTGCACCGGATCCGCGACAACAACGACTGGCGCGGCTTCCACAGCCCGAAGAACCTGGCCATGGCCGCCAGCGTCGAGATGGCCGAACTGGTGGAGATCTTCCAATGGCTGACCGAGGACCAGTCGCGCCAGTTGCCCCCGGAAACACTCGCCCACGCCGGCCAGGAAGTCGGCGACATCGTCCTGTACCTGTTGCTGCTGTGCAGCGAGTTGGGCCTGGACATGAACGAAGTGGTACGTGCCAAACTGGCCGACAGCGAGAGGCGTTTCGCCAAATGAACGACCGTCATTTCGATGAGCTGGCCACCCGCTTCGCCGAGAAGATCTACGGCGGAGCCAAGGGTGCGATCCGTCTGGCGGTGCTCCAGGCCGATCTCGCCGAAGCCCTGCCCGACCGCCCCCTGCGCGTGCTCGATATCGGCGCGGGCCTGGGCCACATGGCCCTGTGGCTGGCCGAACGCGGCCACCAGCTGACCCTGGCCGAACCGGCCGCGCCCATGCTCGAAGGCGCCCGCGCACGCTTTGCCGAGGCCGGCCAAGCGGCCACCTTCATCCAGGCGCCCTGGCAGTCCTTGCTCGGCCAGCTGACCGAGCCGTTCGACGTGGTGCTGTGCCACGCCGTGCTGGAATGGCTGGCAGAGCCCGAGAGCATCCTGCCAGTGCTGCACCAACTGACGGCCCCCGGTGGCTGGTTGTCGCTGGCCTTCTACAACCGCGATGCGCTGGTCTACCGCAACTTGCTCAAGGGCCATTTCCGCAAGCTGCGCAGCAACCGCCTGGCGGGCGAGAAACAGAGCCTGACCCCGCAAAAACCGCTTGATCCACGGGACCTCAAGGCGCAACTTGAACCCATGTGGCAGGTCGAAAGCGAAAGTGGCGTACGGGTGTTCCACGACTATATGCCCAAGGAATTCCAAGCCAAGGCCGAGCTGCTCGATTTGCTGGAAATGGAACTGGCGCACCGCCGTCACCCCAGTTTCGCCGGCCTGGGCCGCTACCTGCATTGGATCTGTCGCCCGCACTGACACCGCTTACCGGGAGGACCGCATGCCGTACCCGCAACTGTGCCTGGCACTGTTCACCCTGGCCTTGGCCGCGTGCCAGGGCAGCAACCCCTATGTCGCCAGCAGCCGGCCGCTGCCGCCTGCGCCGCCCCAGGCCGCGACCACGTTCGACGCCAGCGCCTACCCCACCGCCCCGCGCGACTATGGCCGCTATCGCAGCTGGAGCTGGCGCAACGGCCAGTTGCCCCACGCCAGCGCCAGCACCGACCCGGCGCAACTGGCCGACGCCATCAGCGGCGCCCTCGACCAGCACGGCCTGCGCCCGGCCCACAACGCCAGCGCCGACCTGCTGGTCAGCGCCGACGTACGCCTGGAACGGCGCTTGCGCCAGGTGCGCGACTACGATTACTACGACCCCTATTACGGCCCATACCCTTATGGAAGTGCCGGGTTTGGCGGCTACCACAATGGCTACGGTGCCTACGGCAGCGTGCCGGTGGTACGCACCTACGAAGTGGAAGTGATGGTAGTGCGCATCGACCTGTTCGATGCCCGCAACGGCCAGCCGGTGTGGAGCGCCAGTGCCGAAAGTGACAGCGGCAAGGACTCGCCACGGGCCCGTGAAGACGCCTTGCGCGCATCGGTGAGCAAGGCGCTCAGCGGCTATCCTCCCAGCTAGCGTTCAACGGAGAACCATCATGTTGCCCCGCCTCGCCCTGTTGTCTTTCACGTTGCTGCTCGCCGCGTGCGCCAACAACAACGTCACCCAGGACTTCGATGCCAGCCGCGATTTCGCCGCGTACCGCAGTTGGGCCTGGCAGGAGCCGGCGCTGCAGTACCGCCCGGATGACCCACGGATCAAGAGCGACCTGACCGAGCAGCGCATTCGCCAGGCCGTGGCCGGCCAGCTCGACCAGCGTGGCCTGCGCCCGGTACAGGGCACCGCGCGGCCTGATGTGCGGGTGCGCACCTATCTGATCGTCGAGGACCGCCAGCAGCAGATCACCACCCACTATGGCGGCGCCTGGGGTGGGTACTGGGGCGGCTATTGGGGCGGGCCGATGTACAACGAAACCCGCAGCGTCGACTACAAGGTGGCGACCATCCAGGTGGACCTGTTCGACGGCCGCGATGGCAAGCTGGTCTGGCGCGGCAGCGCCGAACAGATCATGAACAACTACCCACCCAGCCCGCAGGAGCGCAACGCCGCGATCCAGAAGACCGTCGCGCAGGTGATGGCCAACTATCCACCCCGCTGAGCAAGGGGCCGCTCCAGCAACCATCCACCACCAGACCAAGGCAATTCGCTATCACCTTTACTACACTCCTTTCACCGCCGCCGCGCTGCATGGCCCAAGGCCAGCAAAGGAGTGCTCCGTGGTTCCTCATTCCGCTACCCACCAACGCGGCGCGATCGGCCTGATGGCCGCCCTTACCCTGGGTTTGGCATTGCTGTTCATGTTGCTCGTGGTCGACAGCGGCAGGCTCTACCTGGAACAGCGCAAGTTGCAGCGGATTGCCGACATGGCGGCGTTGGAGGCCGCCGGGCAGAATGCCGTGTGCTCGGGTACCGGCCCCCAGGCCACCACCATCGCCCGCACCGCCGCCACGCGAAATGGCCACGATGCCGCCAATCCACTGGTGGCCAGTTGTGGATATGTGCAGACCGGTGCCGACCAGTTGCGAACGTTTACCGTTGATGCGTCGCGTAACGAGGCGATCAAGGTTGAAGTGGACAAGGCCGTTCCGGCTAGTGTCGCAGCGGGTGTATTCGCTTTGGTAGAAAGCGGCGACCTTTCCATGAAGACGACCTTGCGTGCCAGCGCAGTTGCATCCAAACCTCAGCCCCCTCAGGCCATGCTGAGCATCAAAAGCACGTTATTGACGCTCGACTCACGTCATTCCGCCTTGCTCAATGCCCTGTTACGAGCACTTGGCAGCGATGTGCAACTGGACCTGGCAAGCTGGCAAGGGATCGCCGATACGCAGATCAACGTGCTTGAGTATATGAAGCAACGCGCCATCGAGTTGAATGCGAACATTGGAAACTATCAGGAAGTTCTGAGCACCGATGCACAACTGTCCACCTTGTTGCACACGGCCGTGGAGGTATTGAAACAAAACAATGCTACAGCGAAAGTTACCGATGATTTGGGCCGCGTAGCAGCGACCCTCGATATACCTGGTCTGAACCTCGGAGACATACTCGCTATCCAGAATGGCACCGCCAGTGCAGGCCTGGATACGAGCGTGCAGCTACTTCAACTCGTTCAAAGCATGTTGTTGGCTGCCGCCAGCGAACACGCTTTGAGTATTGATCTTACAAGTGATGCACCCGGCCTGATCAATACACGTCTGCGGGTCAAAGTCATCGAGCCCCAACAGTTTTCCGCAATCGGCGATCCCCGAGTCGATGAAATAAAGATTCACACCGCTCAAATTCGGGCTCTCGTGTCTTTGGACCTGCCCCTGCTCAATCCAATTATCGGGCTCATCAATGCCGTGGCCGACCTTGCAGCGCCCCTGACCAATGTGCTCAACAATGTGCTGAAGCTAGACCTGCGCGGAACGATCACGTCATTGACCTGTGCGCTGGGCGTACCGTGCAAGGTAAGCGACATAAAGCTGGTTCCCGATCAATTGCATGTAGATATTGGTTTGCAAGTCGGGCAGGCAAGCAGCCGAGTCCTGACGCCACCCGATGGATTCAGCTGTGCCCCAAAACGATTAACGACCAGCAACCAGAGTTCGGCGGTAAAACTGGCGCTTGGCAAGATTCCAGAGGATTTTCTCAACGATGAGAACACTCCAGTGGATGCCCTGCGCTTGATTGATATCGGTACCAATATCTGTACCAGTATCCTTGGGCTGTTTCCAACGTGTGGGACTCGTGTTCCCAGCGTTGGTGGCGGCATTGGAGTACGCATCGATACCCAGATCTTGAGCGCAAGTCACGAAGGGACAATCTTGGATTTTACGGGGGCTTCGGTTCCCGACATCGGCCTCCCGCCTGCCTACAAAGCTATTCCGAACGTCAATGACCATATCGTCGCGAGTGTGAGCGAAACCCTGCAAGGTATTCATCTGGAGGCTTACAAACCCACCGTCAGCAATGGCCTGGGGGATATCCTGACAGGCGCTGCATCGCTGCTCGGTGGCGTCAGGGCCATCCTGGAGCCCATACTTCGCAACCTGCTGAGCCCGCTGGTCGATCCGCTGGTCAATAGTCTGCTCAAAATACTAGGCATCGACCTGGTCAACGCCGAAGTCGGCGCCAACCTCACCTGCTCCAGCGGCCACGCTCAACTGGTGATGTGAGTCGGCAAACAAACCTTGAAACACGCCCCTTCCGCCCCGTTAACCACACTCAAGCTCCCGCCCATCCCTTCGACAATCCCATAGCTCACCGACAACCCCAAGCCGGTCCCCACCCCTGCCGGCTTGGTGGTGAAGAACGGCTCGAAGATGCGGGTCAACAGCCGAGGGTCGATACCGCCGCCGTTGTCCTCTACCCATAGGCACAACTCCCCGGGCTGCACGGTCTGGCGAATGCTGATCCAGGCCTCGCCCCGGCGCTGTTCGAGCAACGCGTCGCGGGCATTGATCATCAGGTTGATCAGCACCTGCTCCAGCTGGTCCTGATGCCCGAGCACCGCAGGCTGCTCGTCGGGCACTTCGATGCGCAGCTCTACTCCCTTGCCTCGCAGGTTGTCCTGCAGCAGCGCCGCCGCCTCGGCCACTGCCCCCCAGGCGACGAAGCACTGGCGTTCGATCTCCGAGCGGCGACCGAACACGCGCATATGGTCCACCAGGCGTGCGGTGCGTTCGATCTGCGTCTCGATGCGGTGCAGCTTGTCTTGCAGATAAGCGGGCTCGGCCGTGCCGTTTTCCAGGCGCTTGAGCGCATTGGCGGTGGCCATGCGCATCACGTTGAGCGGCTGGTTGATCTCGTGCAGCAAGCCGGTGGTCAGCTCGCCCAGGGTGGCCATCTTGGCGCCTTGGAACAATTGCCGCTGGCTGCGCCGCACCTCGGTGTTGTCGCGGCCCACGGCCTGGATCTCCAACAACCGCCCCTGCTCGTCGAACAGCCCGCGGTCGGCCCAAACCCACCAGGCATGCTCGCGGCCGGGCAACTGCAGGCAGATCTCCGCGCTGCTCACCGGGTGCTCCGGGGTCAGCGCCGCAAGGCGTGCCAGGAATGCCTCGCGCTGCTCGTCCGACAGCCACTGGCCCAGGTTCATGCCCACCAGGTCGGCCGGTGCGCATTGCAGGTAATCGGCCAAGGGCCGATTGCCGAACACCAGGCCAAGGTCCGGGCGGTAGCGGCAGATCATCGCCGGGGAGTCCTCTACCAACACGCGATAGCGTTCCTCGCTCTGGCGCACCCGCTCGGCGGCCTCGGTCGCCTCAGTGACGTCCAGCCACAGGCCGACCACCTCCACCGGCTGGCCGAGGTCATTGCGCAACAGGCGCGCTTCGTCCAGCACCCAGTGATACCCGCCCAGGTTGTCGCACAGCCGGTAGCGGCAACGGGCCTGGCCGTCGCGCAGCAGGGTGCGGGTACGCTCGAGCCACAGCGGGCGGTCCTGCGGGTGAACCGCCAGGCCCGGCTGGCGGGCCTGCTCGCTGTCCATCGCCCAGCCGAGCAGAGGCATCAGGCTGGCGCTGAAGAATTCACTGTGCAGCGCGCCCTCGGCATAGCGCTGGATGTAGATCACCGCTGGCGAGCTGGCGATCAGGTTTTCCAGGCGTGCCCGGGCCGCGCCCGCCTGCAGCTCCTGGGCCTTGAGTGCGCTGATGTCGAGCAGAAAACCTTGCAGTTGGCGGTTCTGCCAACGCCCTACCCAATGGAACCAACTCACCGCCTGCTCGTCGCCTTGCGGTATTCGCACGCTCAGGCTCAGATCCGCACCGCTGCGGGCCTGCTCGAGGGCCAATTGCGCCGGCTCACGATCGGCCGGGTGCAGGCGAGCCAGCCAGTGTTCCAACCCAGCCTGGCTGGGCAGCTCGAAGCGCGATGCCAAGATCGGGTCCAGGTGCAGGCCACTTTCGGCCGACCATGCCCACCAACCGGCTCCCAACTGCTGCTGCAGCTCATCCAGGTAGTGGGCCTGGCGTTGCAACCGGGCAAGGCGGTAGCGGCTCAGCAACGTCTGCGCCAGGGCATGCCACACCCTGTTCGGGCCTTCGCCCCCGGGCATCGTACCGCCGGCACAGAGCAACCAGGCCTGGATATCCGGGCCTTCGCAAAACGGCAGGAGACTCAGCGAAACGCCGCCGCACAACGCCAGCAACTCAGGCGCAACGACACCGTCCAGGCGCGGAGCCGACAGCCAGGGTTGCAGGCGCGCATCCTCGGGCCAGGGCCAATCGCACGCATTGTCGGCGAAGCTGCGCCAACCTGCGGCTTCGTGCAACAGCACACGCAGCGCCCGCACCTGCCAACGCTCGGCCAGTTGTTGCAGTTGCTCGGTGACGCAGGGCACCAAGTGGTCTTCGCTACACTCCCGCACGGCACGGCCAATCTCCAGCGCCAGCTGAGCGTGCTCCTGGGCCTGCCTGGCGTGGGCACTTTCGAGCAGCAGGTCACCGATATCGAACAGCTGCAGCAACCAACCCTCGCCTTGGCGCATAAGCCAGCCTCGGGTGCGCAGCGGGTGGCCGGTGACTGTATGGAAATCCAAGTCCAGCGGTTGCCCTTGCCAGTCTGCGGGTTCCCCTTCGAGCACCAGCCAGCTGTGCCGCTCCAGGTAGTCGTGCACGCGGCCACCCCCTTTGAGCGGCAATGCCAGTAGCGTACGCAGGGGGCCGGACAACCGCAGCACGGCGCCCTGCGGGTCGAGCCACAGCTGCAGGCCGACCGCCGCGGGCACCTCGGGCTCGGATGCCGGCGGCGGCGTCCCCAGCCAGCGGTCGAACAGGCCCGTCACAGTTGCAGGCTCGCTTCGGCCTGCAAGTGCTCGGGCAATCGAGGTACTTCGCCTATCACAGGCAGCACCAGGACCGGCAGCACATTGGTCAATTGCTCTCGGGGGTAGTCGATCGAGACCGTCAGCAGATTGTCCACCAACGCCACCCGCGCATGGCTGGCGGCAGTGAAGCCCAGCGCCGCAGGCATCCACGCCAGTTGCTGGTCAATCACCTGGCGCGCCAGGGCCTCGTAGCCAGCGCTGCCGCTGCCCGGCTCCAGCGCCACGCAGCGGCGTACCGCCTCGCTGGTGGCCTGGTTGAACGACTGCAGCATGAGCATCGGCAGCGCGTAGCTGACCAATCCGTAGAACACTGCGAAGAACACCATGAAGACTGCGACAAACTCGATGGCTGCCGCGCCTTTTTGCCGTCTCGCCAGGCTTGCTTTCATGTTCGCGTCTACCCTGACTATGACACCTGCTGAAAGCATAGAACCGTTCAACGAATAGGGATGGCAATTTGCCAATGCAAAGCATTGTTCTCCTGATGTGGCTTGCCTTGTGCACCGAACAAGATCTCCGTGAACGCCAGCTTTCCAACACCCTCACCCTGGGTGTCGCAGCCTGTGCACTGGCCTGGCTGTTCGGCACCGGCCACAGCTGGATCGGCGCCGATGCCAGCGAGGCGGGCTGGGCGCTGGCCATCGTCATGCTGCTCACCCTGCCCGGCTACATGCTCGGCCGTTTCGGCGCCGGCGACGTCAAGCTGATGGGCGCCCTGGCCCTGGCCACCAGCCCGCAATATGTCCTGGGGACCTTCATAGGGGCCGGGCTGACCGTGGTCGCCTGGCTGCTGGGCCGGCGCAGGCTCTGGCTGCTGCTCAACCCCAAGGTGAAGAAGCGCCTGCAAGCCTTGGCCGAGGAAGTCGGCGACAAACAACCCTTCGCTCCGTACGTGTTGATGGGGTTCCTGTTGACTGCGGTATGGATTCAATAGTGACCTAGTGGTCATTTCGCTTGTACAACCCTTGTACATAATTGCAAAGTGCGACTACTTTCTTAGGCGGCCAAGGCACAGATGCGACGGCCGAAGCGAACAGGGAGTTGATCGTGAATAAGTACGCCAGCGCCGTAAAAATACTGGTTGTCGATGACGAGCCATTGGTTGTCGAAGAGTTATGCGAGTTTCTTGAAGGCAATGGCTACACCTGCATCCCGGCCCACTCAGCGATCGAGGCCATCGAAAGCTACCAGGCCGACGAGCAGATCGGCCTGGTACTCTGCGACCTGGACATGCCCGACATCGATGGCGTCGAGATGGTCCGTGCATTGAAAGGGATCAATGGCCGCCAGCGCGTGTTCGAGGCGATCATGCTGACGGGCCGCGCCGAGAAGCAGGACGTGATCCGCGCGCTGCGCGAAGGCTTTGCCGACTATTACCAAAAGCCCATCGACCTGAAGGAGCTGCTCGAAGGCGTGCGCCGCCAGGAGCAGGCGCTGGTCGAGCGGCGCCGCAACGTGCGGGAACTGGGCAACCTCAACCAGCGGCTGCAGGAGCTGGCCGAATCCATCGACGGGCTCTACCAGGACCTGGAAAAAGCCCGTGGGCAGGGCCTGCATCGGCGCGCGACGGATGTCGAGGAAGCCGAGCCCGAGCTGCCGCCGGCCTTCGAGAAGCTCTCGCCGCGTCAGTTGGAAGTCGCCAGGCTGGTGGGCAAGGGCAAGACCAACTACCAGATCGCCTGTGAACTGGGCATCACCGAGAACACCGTGAAGCTGTACGTCTCCCAGGTGCTACGCCTGACCCACATGCACAACCGCACGCAGCTGGCCCTGGCGCTAGCGCCACGCTCGTCGCCGGTGCACCAGCGTTTTACCGCCCATTAAACCGCCCCGTGGCCTGCGCCGCCCCTGTAAAAGCGCTGCATGGCACCGGCCACGCCGGTAATCGCGGGGCAAGCCCGCTCTCATAGAACAACGCATAACTATTTGATTTTGCGGGCCTTGTGGGAGCGGGCTTGTCCCGCGATTGGGCCGGGCCGGATATCACCGTCGCCCTTGATCGCGGGACAAGTCGGACCGCCGCACCGCCGCTCCCACAGGGGGGCGGCGCTAGCCGCTTGTTCTCTGCGCGACAGCGCAGCCCGAAGGGCTGGGTAATCTCCCACAAGAACCTGCTCGCGCCGCCCCTGTAGGAGCGGCCTTGTGCCGCGATGGGCTGCATCGCAGCCCCGACCATCCAACCCTGCAAGAACGGTTTACCCGCGAGTCATCCAATGCGCTGCATGGCACCGGCCACGCCGGTAATCGCGGGGCAAGCCCGCGCCTACAGAGGCCGGCGTGGCCTTCAATCATCCGACGAACTCACCTTCTGCCACCGGAATATCTCGGGGATTGGATACTTGTAGCTGTCCAGCCAACGTTGCATGGAGGCATCCCGCTCCGCCGCGGTCTGCACTTGCACCCTGGGCGAGGCCTGCTGGTTGCTCGCCTGCACACGCAACCAGGCTTCTGCAGCCGAATCCGGCGGCGCCTGGCGAAGGGGCTCGTCGGCCAGGGCCGGCAAGGGGCTGGCCACCAGGGCCAAGGTCATCAACAATTTGTACATGGCTACGCCCTCCTCGCCCTCAACCGACCGTG
Source organism: Pseudomonas sp. NY15372 (assembly GCF_048068215.1). Lineage (NCBI taxonomy): Bacteria > Pseudomonadati > Pseudomonadota > Gammaproteobacteria > Pseudomonadales > Pseudomonadaceae > Pseudomonas > Pseudomonas sp. NY15372. The sequence goes on along the minus strand of NZ_JBLUPY010000029.1, from coordinate 20,071 downwards.
CCACGCCCGGTCGCCTTCAACTGCCTGGCCCGTGCCTGCGCCTCGGCGAACTGCTCCGGCTTGAGCCGCAGCCGGGCCACCAGGTCGGTGGCCTGCTGCCAGTTGTCCTCGACCAGCGACAAGGTCACCAGGTTGACCGCCGGCAATGGGTTGTCGTCCTTGAGTTCGATCGCTGTAAGAAACTCGAACCGCGCCTGCTCGTGATTGCCCAGGTTCATCAGCACCACGCCCAGGTCGTTGCGCACCTTCTCGTCGGTCGGCGCCAGGCGCACGGCCCGTTGCAGGTTGCGCAAGGCCTGCACATCGTCGCCACGGGCCGAGGCAAGCTGCCCCAGGCCATGCTCGCCTTCTGCCGCCAGGCAGCCGCCCAACAGGCTGCGGTACAACGGCTCGGCCTCGCTGCGCCCCAACAAACGCAGCACGCGCGCCTTGCGCAGGCGCACCTGATCGAGGTCGTCCGGCAACTGCTGCAAGTGCGCAAGGCTGGCATGCGGGCGGCCATCGTTGAGCACCTCGTCGGCCAGGTTCAGGGCCAACTGCTGATCAGCGTTGGGCTTGCCGCACGCGGGCGTTCCCAGCAACCGGGCGATGCCTTCAGGTGGTTGGCCCGCGCAGCCGCCAAGCAGCAACAGGCCGGTGAACAACAGGATCGCTTTCATTCACTTCCCCTCCCCTCAGGACGCCAAGGCCCGCGTCAGTGCGGTGAACCCCGGCCCGGCCAGGACAATGAGCAAGGCCGGGAACAAGAACATCATCATCACGGCCGACATCTTCGCCGACATCTTCGAGACCCGTTCCTGCAAACGGGTCAGGCGCCGGTCGTCGAGCAGGGCCTTGAGCGCCTGCAGCGACTTCATCGCGCCGCTGCCCTGCACCAGCAACTGGCGCAGGATCACGCAGGTGTCGATGAACTCGTCCACCGCCAGAAGCTGGGCGGTCTTTTCCAGCTCCGGGCCCAAAGCCAGGCCCGAGTCCACCCGTTGCAGGACCAAACGCAGCTCCTCGCTGATTTCCGGCACTAGGGTGCGGCCCTCATGGCTGAGTACTCGCAGCGCCTGCTCCACCGCAAGGCCAGTCTCGAACAGGATGCGCAACAGCGGAATCAACAGGCTCACCTCCAGGGCGATGCGCTGCTGGCGCCGCAACGCCGCCACCGCCAATACACGCTTGGGCAACAGGTAGCCGATGCACAGGGCACACAAGGGCAGAACCAGCCAGTGACCGACACGGCCGCCGGCAAGGCCATGCTGCAGCAACAGCGCCAAGGCCACCGCCACCACCGGCAGCCCCAATTGCAGGGCGGCGAACAAGGCTCGCTGGCGGCTGCGGCGCCAGCCCACCCGGTCCAGCAGGGCCTGGGTTTCGCCATCGAGCTGCTGCAGACGCTGGCCCAGCGAGGTACTGCCCAACCAATGCAGCCAGTCCCCAAGGCGTTCCTCACGCACCAACCGCCCCTGCAGGCGGCGGGCGACCAGCTGCCGTGCACGCAACTGGCGCAGGGCCTGGACGCCGAACAGAACGGACGCCGCGAACAGGCACAAGGCACAGAGCAGCAAGGCCATGGTCACAGGCTCCTCATCATGCGCCAGAGCACCAGGCAACCGACCGCCTGCAACACGAAGGCGAACAACAACATCATCTGCCCATGGCTGTCGCGCCACATGGCCAGCAGGTAGCCCGGATTGCCCAACAGGAAGTAGCCGACCATCGCCAGCGGCAGTGCGCCGAGAATCCATGCCGTGACCCGTGTCTCACCGGTCATGGCCTTGAGCTGACGCGCCCCCTGTTCACGTTCGCGAATCAGCTTGATCAGGTTCTCCAGCAGCTCGCTGGCGTTACCGCCATAGTGCTGGTTGATGCGCAGCCCCAGGGCGAACAGGCGCAGCTCGTCCTGCTCGTACAACTCTGCCAGTTCGCTCACCGCCTCTTCCAGGGGCACGCCCAGCTGTACATTGCGCCGCACCCGGCCCATGGCCGAACGCAAAGGCTCGCGGGTGCCGTCGATGCCACCGAGCACCGCGTCGCTCAAGGTACGCCCGGCCTTGAGGCTGCGCACGCTGTAGTCCAGCAAGCCAGGTAACTGGGTGATGATCTGCGCCACCCGGCGGCGATAGCGCAGGCTCAGGTAGAGGTAGCCAAGCAGCGGCAGCCCCACCAGCAGCATCAGCGCCGCGACCCAGCCGGCCAGCCATGCGGCCAGTGCGACCACCACCAGCCAGCCGAGCAGCCATGGACGCAGGCTGAGCTCGCCCGGGGCCAGCCCCGCCCGTTGCAACAGCGGGTCGAGCCAATCGCGCCGGGCGTTACCCGTGCGCACCGCCTGGTAGGCACGCCCCAGGCGCTGGAGGATGCGCTCCTCGCCACGCTTGTGCAGGCCCAGGCGCCACAGCAGCAAGGCGATGCCCAGCAGCAGCGGCGACAACCCCAGCAACAGCGGGCCCATCACAACAGGCCCTCGTTGCGCAGCTTGGCGCCCGCCGGGTTCGGCGCCTCGCGCAGGAAACTGTCGCCGCCGCGTCGGTCAAGGCGGAACAAGGTGTTGGTGACATACACGTCATCGCGCACCCCGACGACCTCGAGCACTTCGCTGACACAGCGGCGCCCATCGGCCAGGCGGGTCAGCTGAATCACCACGTCGAGCGCCGCGCAGATCATCTGCCGCAGGGTCTTCTCGGCGATCTGCCGCCCGGTCAGGCCCACCAGGGTCTCCAGGCGCAGCAAGGCATCCTGGGCGGTGTTGGCGTGCACCGTACTCATCGACCCGTCGTGCCCGGTGTTCATCGCGGTGAGCACATCGAGCACCTCGGCGCCGCGGATCTCGCCGAGCAGGATGCGGTCCGGGCGCATACGCAACGCGTTGCGGATCAGCTCGCTGGCCTTGATCTCGCCATGCCCCTCGGCATTCGGTGGACGGGTTTCCAGTCGCACCACATGGGGGTGATGCAGTTGCAGTTCGGCCACGTCCTCGATGGTCACCAGACGCTCATGGGGCGCGATCATCTGGCTGAGGATGTTGAGCAGCGTGGTTTTGCCGGTGCCGGTGCCGCCGCTGACCAGGATGTTGCAACGGCGCCCCACGGCATTTTCGAAGAAATCGAATATCGCCTGGTCGATGGCCCGCGTAGCCAGCAGGTCGGCACTCTTGAGCATGTCCTGGCGGAACTTGCGGATCGACAGGCAGGGCCCGTCCAGCGCCACCGGCGGGATGATCGCATTGACCCGGCTGCCATCGGGCAGGCGCGCGTCGACCATTGGCGAAGACTCGTCCAGGCGCCGACCGAGCGGTGCGAGGATGCGTTGCATCACCCGCTCCACATGGTGCGCATCGATGAAGCGCAGGTCAGTGCGCTGCAGCAGCCCGCCCCGCTCGACGAATACCCGGTGCGGGCCGTTGACCAGGATCTCGGTGACGCTGGGATCGCGCAACAACACCTCCAACGGGCCGAAGCCGGTGAGCTCGTCTACCAGCTCCTCGGCCAGGCGCTCGGTCTCATAGCGCGACAGGGCCAGGTGCAGGCGCGCGATGTAGTCGCCCACCTGCTCCATGACGAACTGGGTCAGCGCCGGCCGTGCGCCTTCGAGCAGGTTGCGGCCGCTGTCCTCCAGGGCGTCGATGACGAAACGGTGCAGGGCTCGCTTGAGCGCCTGAGGGTCGGCCGTGGCATGGCGTGGGCCGCCAAAGGGTTCGTCGGCGCTCATTTGCTACCCCACAGCCGGCGCAGCCAGGTGAAGGTCGGTGTCGGGAGCTTCTCGGAACGCCGTGCCAGGCGCTCGCCCAGGCCTCGCAGGGCCTGGGTCAGGCTCTCGCGCGGAGCCAGCTCGAACAGGCTCAAGCCCTGGTTCTTGGCGTTCAGGCGCACTTCGGGGCTGTAGGGCAACGCCTTGAGCAGCGCCAGGCCATAGCGCTTGGCCAGGGCATCGGCGTCGGGCGCCACATTGCGCAGGTAGCGATCCACCAGCAGCACCGCGTGTTCGAGCTTGATACCGCGATCGCGCCATTGCTCGAGCACGTCCAAGGTGCGGCGGCAGTCGAGGATGTTCTGGTCGGTGTAGACGATCAGCTTGTCGCAATGGCTGACGATGGTGCGCAAGGCTTCGCTGTCGGCTTGCCCGGTGAGGTTGATCACGATGTGCTGGAAGTGCTGGCGCAAGGCGCTGAGCAACATGTACAGCTCGGCCGCGCTGGTCTGTTGCAGCGGATCGTCGCTGTCGGCGTAGGCCAGGATGCGCAGGCCGCCCTTGTCACGGGCGAACGCGCTGTCGATCAAGGTGGCGTCGAGCCTGCGCAGGTGGCGCAGGGCATCGCCGAAGTAGAACGACTCCTCCATCCCGAGCAAAGCCAGGCTGTCGCCGCGCGGCAGGCCGAGGTCGAGCAACAGGGTCTGCTGCCCGCTTTCCTGCACCACCCGCGCCAGGTGGGAGGTGAGCAGCGCACCGTCGGCACCAGGCTGGGCGCCATAGAGCACCGTGAGGCCGCCCAGGTTGGGGTTGCTGGCCACCGCCGGCAGGCGCTTGCCAAGCCGGCGTACCAACCCGGCCACTTCGCTGGCACGCGAGCCGTAGGCCACGAAGTCGCGGGCGCCAGCGCGCATGGCATGCAGCACCAACTGGTTGTCCATGCCATCGCCCAGGGCGACGATCGCCAGCATCGGCTTGGCCTCCAGCACACCTTCGATCAAGGCGCACTGGTTGACCAGCTGCTCGCGGTCCAGGCCGATGAACACCAGGTTGCTGAAGGTCACGTCGACCAGCGCCAGCAGCTCGTCGAGGCTGCCGCTGTTGGCGCCGATCACCTGGCCCAGCGGGGTCAGGGCACCTTGCAGCCACTGCAGGTCTTCTTCGTTGCGGGTAATGGCCAGGTAGGTCTGGTTCAGCTCGTTCATCGCGATAACCCGCTACGGCCTTCGAAATTGCCGTTTTCCAGGAAGAACAGCTGGCCCCAGCTGGGGTCGTAGGTGCGCAGACGCTCGCCCGGCAGCTCCGGCAGGCGCGCATTGGCGGCCAGCGGCTGGACCAGGTGCGGGGTGACGATCATCAAGAGCTCGGTGTCTTCGCGGTTGAGCGTCGACTGGCGGAAGAACGCGCCGAGGATCGGCAGGTTGCCAAGGCCGGGCAGCTTGTCCACGGCCGAACGCGTGTTGCTGCTGACCAGGCCGCTGATGATGAAGCTCTCGCCATCGGCCAGGGAAATGCTGGTGTCGGTGCGCCGCACCTTCAGGCCCGGTACCAGGGTGCCGGCGATGTTCACGGCGTTGCTGTAATCCAGTTCGCTGACTTCCGGTGCCACCTTCAGGGTGATGCGGTCGCGGCTGACCACCGTGGGGGTCAATGCCAGACGCACGCCGAATTCCTTGTATTCGATCGAGACGTTGTCGCTGCCGCTGCTGGGCACGGGGATGGGAATTTCACCGCCGGCCAGGAAGCTTGCGGTCAGGCCGCTGAGCACGGTCAGGCTGGGGCGCGCCAGGGTGTAGGCGAAGCCGCTGTTCTCCAGGGCGTTGATCGCGGCCAGGAAGCGGCTGCTGCCACCGCCCCAGACGATGTTGAACACGTTGTTGTCGAGCGGGATCACCGGGCGGTTGATCGGCACTTCGCCCGGGCTCACTCCGGTGACCGGCACGGTGCCAGGCGATCCGATCAGGCTGTTGTTGGACCCCTTGAAGAACAGCCGCGCCCCGGCCTCCTTGTACTTGACGCGCTGCACTTCGACGAAGCGGATATCGGCCTGCACCTGGCTGGGCAACTGCTCGTCCTGGGACGGCAGCAGCGCGCCTTCGGCCATATCCGCGCTGGCTCTGCCTTTGACGAACAACATGGCCCGGTGAGGCTGCGGGGCGCAGGCGGTCCACAGCATCAGGCTAGTGTTGCCCGGCCCCACCGCAGTCAATAGCACGGCACGCTCGCCGCTGGCCTGGACGTCTGCGACCTTGGGCTCGCCTATCGCCACCCGGGTGATGGTCACCGGCAGGCGCAGCTCCTGCTGCAGGCCCTGGTCCATCTCGATCACCGACGGCAACTCGCCGAACGCCGAGCAGCCATTGGCGGCCGCCTGGGCAAGGGGCACTGCCAGTATCAACGGCAGGGCCTGGCACAACTGTCTGAGTATCCGCTCGATACTACGCATGGCGGCGTCCTTGCTGGGTCACGGAGTCTTGGGAGTGTCGTCGGCCTGGGCGCCGCGGATGATCTGCATACCGGGCGCACTGTTGCCGGGCACCACCGCCTTGGCGATGGGTACCTGGGACAACTGGCTGAAGCGATAGAGTTCGCGGTTGGCGTTTTCCACCTGGGCAGCGCCCTGCGGGTCGGACCAGTAGCGCGCCAGCAACTGCTCGTCGGCGCTGCGCACCGCCAGGCGCAAGGTACCGGCCTGGGCCGCCAGCATCAGGCGGCTGGCCAAGGCCTGCGGCACGGCCAGGACCACGGTCTTGGTGGCGACACCCATCTGGCTGCGCTGCGCCTTCTGTTCGTCGGCGGTCTGCGCCGGGCGGCCATCGTTGGCCAGGCCCGTCTGCTCGCCGACACTGAGCACCCGCAGGGCCGGAAGCACGACCTGGGCGGAGGATTGCGGGTTGTTGTTCTCTTCACGCAGGAACAGCAGCACATCCACATAGTCGCCCGGGCGCACCTGCCCGGCGGCACCGGCCACATCGTCGACCGCCACGGCTACCGCACGCTCGTGGCGGCGGATCATCCGCGCCAACGGCCCACCAGCCTGGAAGCTGTATTCATCGAGCCAATTGCCTGCAGCCAAAGGGCGGCTGCTACTACGCCCCACGGCCTGTTCGATACGTTGGAAAGCACCGGCGGGCACCACCTGCAGGCGCTCGAGCAGCAGGTCGTCCGCGGTCAGGGGCGTATTGGCGGGGATGTCGCGGCGTACCACGACGATCTGCGAACGAGCGGGTTCTTCGACCTTGGCCGGTACCGGTGCGGCGACAGGCACCGTCCCTTGGGCCTGCGCGGGGGCCGGTTGCGCGACAGGCGCTGGAGGACGGCTGAGCACAAGGCCCCAGTATCCGGCCAGGATCGCCGCGACCAGAAACACGCCGGCGAGAACCATGGTCAAGCGACTACTCATATCCGCTAACCCCTTGCACCCACTGCCGAGAACAATGATGGCAAAAAGTAACCATCTTGCTAATGGAAGGTAGCCGAGGGCGTCTGTTTCGCCATTTTTTCAGACCACTATTTCGGGACGTAAAATTGACGCATAGGCAAAACAGCAGCTTAGCGCTCCTGTTTCAAATCAATACTTTAGGATTAATACCTTCTTACATTTGCAGGTTTTCTTGGGTTGGCGATTCTGTGATGGCAAAGGGGTATCACTCAGGCGAATCCCCCGCTACCGGCGCTTGATCGCGCAAGGAGTTGTGCCATGCTGCTGAAACTGTTTGTCCACTGCAAAGTCTTCCTGCAACGCAAGGATGGAGCGTCTGGTATCGAATATGCGTTGATCGCGGCGATGGTCGCGGTGGTGCTGGCGGGGTTCACGACGGACATTTCCGCCCAGGTCGACCGAATCATGGAAGCCATCAAGACGGGTATCACCCCTGCCACTCCTTGAATCCATGCCTGTTGTTTTCCTCTGGAAGGAACCCACCATGCCAACCTCTTCCTCGCGTCAACAGATTCTCCTGGTAGACGACGAGGAAGAGGCCCTGCTCGAACTCGCCGAACTGCTGGAAAACGAAGGCTTCATCTGCCACACCGCCAGCTCGGTCAAGGGCGCCCTACTCCAGCTCACCCGCCACCCGGACATGGCGCTGGTCATCACCGACCTGCGCATGCCCGAGGAGAGTGGCATCGGCCTGATCAAACGCCTGCGCGACCACACCGCCCGGCAGCATTTGCCGGTGATCGTCATGTCCGGCCACGCCGACATGGATGACATCAGCGACTTGCTGCGCCTGCAAGTGCTGGACCTGTTCCGCAAGCCGATCTACCACGCGCGCTTGCTGGAAACCTTGGACAACCTGTTCCCAAAGCCGCGGATGTTGGTGGCGGGCTGAAGCCATGATGTCAATCAGCGCTTTGGCCAACGACACCTGATAGATACGTGAGTTAAAACCCTCCAGCCTCCGCCATTACCCTCCTTTGCTCATTTTTTGCAAAGGAAAGAACAATGAAACATTGGCATTACCTCGGCGTTTTACTCACCCTCTGTCTATCTAGCACGGCTGTCTTGGCCAAAGACATGACGGTGACGATCAGCACGGTCATCAACAACAAAGTCGGCGAGGACCAGTGCATGGACCTGGCGTCCGACAAAACGAAAGTCATATTCAATCGCTGTGACACCTCGCCGACCCAGCAATGGGTCATGCAAAACTCCGGTGTTTTCAGCACCCTCAAGAACAGCACCCTGCCCGATGATATCTGCCTGTTCAGCACTACCAATGGGTCACGTGTGGACATGCGCCGATGCAACAGCGGCACCTATACCTCTCAAACGCTATGGCGTATGACCCCCAAGCCAAACGAGACATTCACGATCACCAGCAAAGTACAGAATGACTATGGCCGTAACGGTCAACTTTCCGTGGACGAAGATGGCAACCTGACGCTCAACGACCCGGCAGGAGCCGTGGGCAATTGGAAGGTGCCCCATTATGTTGCGCCAAAGCGAAACATGAAGGGCGTCGTAAAGGTGCTGTTGCTCAACACCCATTTCACCGGCACCCCCGAGCAACCGACGGAAAGAATCCGCAACGCCCTGTTCGGCGGCAATGGCCCCTACACGTCATTGAAGGAATACCTGAACCTGGCGTCCCGGGGGGCCTTGATACTCGAGGAAGGCAAGACCCTCGACGGCCTGGATATCGGCCCACGCGGTGACGGCTGCAATTACGGCGCCTACCGGAGCAAGGCCCTCGAACTGGCCAGGGCACGGGGTATCGACCCTGCCGAGTACGATGTCATCTACCTGGAACATACCCCCAACAGCAAGTGCAAATATGCGGGTATCGCCAACTATCCGACGCGCCTCGATGCGCCAGGAAAGTACATTACCTCCAACGCAGCCGGCCACAAGTATTGGATGTGGACACACGAGTTCGGCCATACGCTCGGTTTCAAGCATGGCCGCATGCTAGCAAAATGCGCGGCCACGTCGACAGGCGTAAAAATCGATGACAATTGCGTGCTCACGGGCGGGAGCGACAGTACCGATACCATGAGCGGCGGGGGCGGCAGGATGCTCCCGGTCAATTACATGCATGAGGCCGGCTGGCTAACGGACGAAGAACTGCCTGTCGTGGGCAATGGCACTTATACAATCGCTCCGCTGCTCAGTGAAAAAGAGGGCTATCCAGGCATTCGCATTGCCCGCAACGATGCCCACTTTCCTTATTTGGTACTCGAATTCCGCCAACCTACCCATTTCGATCAGGTTTGGCCAGCCGATTCGCCATTCATCAATGGCGTCGTCGTCAGGGCGATCAATCCTTCGGCTTTGACAAGTTCCAATGCCATCGTTAATACGGCACCCGGCTCGAGCGACAGCAAGACATCGCCATTGATGCCTGGAAAGACGCTGCACGATACGTATTCGGGCAAACTCATAACCGTCGACTCCGTGGGCCCTGAAGGCGCCGTAGTCACGATATCCGACGCAACGTAATAGCGCCCTGAAAGATATAGGAGTTAACGCCCCCGTGGCGACCACGTACGCTCACTGACTCATGTTTTTATTGAAGGATTCACACGATGAAATCAATGGGTTATCTCAGCATTTCGCTGGTCGCGGCTTTTCCCTATTTGTTCAATTACCTGTCCATCGACAACGACTTTTCCACAACCGAGCGCGGAGAAAAAGGCCTGGACACTCGCCAGGACCTCCCGTCCAGCGACGCTGCGAACCCCCGGAAACGGGAAGTCGCGGCAAGGAAGGACACAGATCGGAACAGCACTGATCGTCCCTTGCCAGGCGATGTCTGTCTTTTCTCTTCATTCAATGGCAATGAAATCCAGGCTCGTGAGTGCGGCAGTGGCCATTACTCATCGCAAGAACTGGGGGAATTGATAGGCGCAGACGACCGCCAACACGCCCTGCGCAGCACGGTTCAAGTCGAGCGGGCAAGAAGCGAGTCACTGGAGGTCTGCGAGGGCAGGCTCGCTTGAAATGCCACCAGGCTCATAGCGCAAAAGCAAAACGGATGGTCAAGCGCGGTTCTCGCCCCCGATTGTCCAGTGCCACATCCGCCAGCGGCTTGGCCATCTCCAGGGCAAGATTGGAACCCTGCCCATCCCCCAGGCGCAGGCCCACGGCAACGGACGCCATGCGCGCATCTTCCGTATCGAGGCCATTGGACCAGGCCCGGGCGGCATCGAGCACAACATATGGCTGCACCAGCCGCGCCCGTCGGGAGCCGGGGTGAAAGCTGCGGTTCAGCTCATACGCCATCCCCCATCCTTTGTCGCCCGACGCCTGATCGGCGGGGTATCCCCGGCCAAAATGCTGGCCGCCGAACAGCACGCGCTCGCTGTCAGGCAAGTCGTTCGCACTCCAGTAAAAAGCCGCCGAGGCCACCCCCTGCCAATTGCCCGGGAAGGAATCGCTCTGCAACGCACCCAGTCGCAGGCGCAGGAAATCCACATCGCGATCACTGTCGCTGCGCGCGCCCAGCTGATCCAGACCTTGATACACGCCCGCGCTGACGATGCGTAGCCGACCGGCATCCACCTTGCGCCAGTCGCCTTCGAAAGACACGACCCGGGCGTAGGTGTCGCGGTCGTCCAAACGCGCTCGGTAGCCGACATGATCGGTCGCCGTATAGAAACGCCCGACCACATCCAGCCACTCCCCGGGCTTGGCGATCAAGGCCTGGCTGATGCCGATGCCGAAACGCTCGTTCTCCCAGCGTTGGCGCACATCACCGCCATGGGCGAGGCGCATATAGGTACGCGGCTCGCTGCGATAGCGCGAAGCCCAGAGCAGCAACCGGCTGCCTTCGTCGTCCAGGTACTGGCTGTAGTCGAGCCGGTAGAAGCGTGCCTTGCCATCGCCCGGCGGCCACGACACACGCGCCGCCATTTGCTCGGCGAAGCGGGTCTGGGCATGGCTGGCGATGCCTGCCAAGGCCTGGACCGATTCGCGGCTGCCATCGGTCATCGTCAATTGGCCGGCAAACGCTTTGCGTGATACCCGCAATACCAGGCGCATGGCCCCTTCACGCCCCGTGCCTGGGGCCAGCTCGGCCTCGGCACTCACCCCTGGCATGCGATCGATCAGGCCGAGGTAACGCTCGAAGGATTCGCGCGTCAGCGGCCGCTCTGCCGTGAGCTTGCCCAGCAAACGCTCCACGTACGCCGCTGCGGGGCCGAGGTCGCCCTGCAACTGGTAATCACTGATGTAACCCTCCACCAGCACCACCTGCACACGGCCATCGGCAAAGTCCTGGGGGGGCAGGTAGGCGCGGGAGAGGATGTAGCCGTCCTGCCGGTAGCGCTGGGTCAGGCGCTCGGTCACCGCCAGCAGTTCGGCCAACGTCACCTCTCGCCCCACCAGCGGCTGGTAATGCTCGCGCAGTTCGCTCAGCAGGTACACGGTACCGCCTTCGAAGCGCACCTTGTGCACGGGTATCGGCGCGTTCAAGGTCATGAGGCCGTGCTGCTGGCTGGCCTGTGTCGGCACCGGCACACCGTACAAGGCAGGGCGGTAGGCATCCGCCGGCAGGTTCGGCACAGGCAGGCGGCCTGCGACCGCGTCGCTGTCGAGGGCGGGCGGCAGAGGGCCGGCACGGCAGGTCAAGGACAGCATCAGCAGGGTGATGGCCAGAGAACGCATGGAACGCTCCGTGATCCAGCGAAGACGGGGCGCGTCGACACCGCCCTCGGGCTCAAGCTTAGGTGCTGGCATGACGGTCGTCGAACATTTGACTGGCTAGGGCGAAGCCTTTGCCAGGCGACGGTGATATCGGGTCCGGCCCAATCGCGGGACAAGCCCCACCCACCAGGCCTGCGCTGTTTTCAGAGACACCGCCGTACCTGTGGGAGCTGGCTTGCCAGCGATAGGACCGGGGCAAGCCACTCAAGACAGTTGGCTCCCACAAGGGACCCTATGAGAGCGGGCTCGTCCCGCGAAAGGGCTGCAAAATGGCCCCCGGGCGTTCCGGTCACTCGCTGACCTGAAACTCCACCCGCGCCGTCTCGCCACTTTCATCCAGGGCGCTGAGCTCGATGCGCCCGGCCTGCTCGAAACGCACCAGCAGGCTGTCCTGGCCACGGGTTTCGCCCAGAGGCCGACCATTGAGGAACCACCAGCGCTGCCCACCGCCGCCCAGCGCAGAGACATACAGCTGCAACGGCTCGCGGCTGGTGGCCGGACGGCGCAGGTTATCGCCGGGCCGCACGCCGACGATCGACAGGGGTGGCGCACGGGTTGGTGTCTGCGGCGGGCAAGCGTCATCTACCGCAGGCAGGCGCGCGGCACGCCGTTCGACGCGGGGCAACCAAGGCTCCAGGGGCGCCGGCCACAGCGCCACGTCCCGAGCCTTGGCACCGGGGCATCCGGCATCCACGCGCAAACCCCGGTCATTGACCCAGATGGCCTCGCGCAGGCCCAGCCCCAGGGGTTGGTCGGCGGCCTGCAGCGTCGGCGGCGTGGTCCCGTCCAAAGTCCATGCAAAGCGCTGGCGCCGGCAATTCGGGTCTTGTCGGTTCATCGGCTGGCCCAGAGGCCAGCACACAGCCGCCACGCCGACACTCGCCGGCACCCGCGCCACCGGAGCGCCGATGCCTCGCTGGTTGTCACGGTTGCTCAACAGATCGTGCACCTGCAGCATCAACGGCGCCGCCGAGGCCAGGCCGAACTGCCCCGGCACCGGCGTGCCGTCCGGGCGGCCGATCCATACCCCGATCAGGTAGCGCGGCCCGACGCCCACCGACCAGGCATCGCGAAAGCCATAGCTGGTACCGGTCTTCCAGGCCAGTTGCGGACGCTGCACCAGCTCGGCATGGGGGTCGCGGTCCGGGCGGGCCTGGCCGCTGAGGATACGCCGCACGATCCAGGCCGCCCCGGGCGAGAGCAGCCTGCGCTCCACCAGCGGGTCCGTCGGCTGCATGCGGATCCGCGCACTCTTGCCGTCACGGGCGAAAGCCGCATAGCCCCCGACCAGGTCCTCCAGGCGGCTGCCGGCTCCGCCCAGGATCAACGACAGGTTCGGCTCGGCGAGCGGCGGCAGCACCAGCGGCATGCCACCCATGCGCATCTGCGCGGCAAAGCGTTTCGGCCCGTAGGCTTCCAGCAGCTGCACCGCCGGCAGGTTCAGCGACAGGGCCAGGGCAGCGCTGGCCGAGACCGGGCCGCTGAAGCCCATCGAGAAGTTGCCGGGGCGGTAGTCGCCATAACGGCGCGGCACATCCTGTAGCAGCGACTCGGAGTGGATCAGGCCATCGTCCATGGCCATGGCGTAGAGGAACGGCTTGAGGGTCGAGCCTGGCGAGCGCAGGGCATGGATCATGTCGACATGGCCGAAGCGACGCGCATCGCTCAGGTCGATCGAGCCCAGGTAGGCGCGCACCGCCATGGTCTGTGCCTCCACCACCAGCACCGCTGCCGAGGTGCGCTCCGGCAGGCGGGCGCGCCAGCCCAGCAGCAGGTCTTCCAGGCGCCGTTGCAATGCTGCATCGAGGGTGGTGCGAATCAGCGGCGGGCTGTCGGCAGTGTTCAAACGCCGGGCCAGCAACGGTGCCAGCGCAGGCTCCTGACGCGGCGCCAGCAACAAGGCCTCCTCCCGTGCTTCCTGGATGCGCTGGGCCGGCCAGACCTGGTAGTCGGCCAGGCGCTGCAGCACCTTGTCCCGTGCCCGCTGGGCGCGCTCGGGGTGCCGGTCAGGGCGCAGGCGGCTGGGCGCCTGGGGCAGCACCGCGAGCAGCGCCGCCTCGGCCGGCGTGAGGTGCCTGGGCGACTTGCCGAGGTAGGCCCAACTGGCGGCTGCCACGCCTTGCAGCGTGCCACCGAAGGGGGCGCGGTTGAGGTAAAGCTGGAGAATCTCGCGCTTGGACAGGTGCCATTCCAGCTGCGCCGTGCGCCACAGTTGGCGCAGCTTGCCCGGTACGGTGCGGTCGTGTGGATCGAGCAACCGCGCCACCTGCATCGACAAGGTACTGCCCCCGGACACCACGCGCCCGCCTCGCAGGTTCAGCCAGGCGGCTCGTGCCAGGGCCAGCGGATTGACCCCCGGGTGGCTGTAGAACCAACGGTCCTCGTAGGTGAGCAGCGCCTCCAGGTACAGCGGCGAGACCTCGTCGGGGCTGACCGGATAACGCCACACGCCATCGGCATCGGCGAAGCGCCACAAGGGCGTGCCGTCCTCGGCCAACACCACCCGTGCCAGGTCATCGTCCGGCATGGGCAATGGCCACAGACGGTCGGCCAGCCACACGCCTCCCATCACCAGCAGGCCAGCGATGGCGATAATACGCAGGGCCCTTGCGGTACGCGTGGGCAGGCAGGCTAACATGAGCACCGGGAACCGACTGGGCCAGGTAATGGCCAAAGGCTAGGGAACGGTACCCACGCCGATTCGATCATCAGGAAGCAACTATGCATGTAGAAGGTTTTTTCGAGTGGCTGGGCCAGGCACTGGGTTCGTTGATCCGTTTCATCGTCGACGCATTGAGTGGTCTGTTCAACCTGCTGGCCAATGCGGGGGGCAATTTCATCGATGGCCTGGCACGCACCCTGGGCATGGACACCTCGCTGGTCAGCATCCTGGCCCTGGTGGTCGGCCTTATGCTGCTGTACTCGGCAATCCGCGCCTTCATGCGCGCCTCGGTCATCCTCGGGATCGTCTGGTTGCTGCTGGGGTTGTGGGTGTTGAGCTGGGTGGTTCACTGAAGTTCAGGTCTTGAGGTCGGTGGTGGCTTTGGAATCGAGCGCCGCGCGGGCGGCGCGCGATCTCACCAGCACCGAAGTTGCTGCGGCGGACTAACGCCCGCGCACCACCATTTCTCCCTGCCCTTCCCCAACCGCCTGCAGGTTCGGCCGGTACATCGACTCCACCTGCGGCGGCGGCACGCGATAGGTGCCCGGCGTCACCGCCCGGGCCAGGTACAGCAAGTGGCGAGTGCCATAGCCATCGAGCTTGAGCGCCGCCACGTACCGGTCATCACGGTACTCCTGGTGCACCAGGTTGGCGTTCTGCATCGACTCTCGCCACTCCTTCACGGCACTGCTGGCGCTCTCCAGGCTGGCCGCGCTCTGGGCCAGGTTCTGGTTCTCCAGCTCGAGGCCAGCTGGCAACAGGTCCACCACCAACGCATCCGGCACCTGGGTATCGGCCTTCAGCGCCAGGTGTACCAACACCAGATCGCCACTGCGCAGGTTGCGTACATCCAGCGGCTGGCCGTTCATGCCCAGGTACTCGCGGCGCACCTGCATGCCGTTGCCCCCCGCCGGCGGTGCCTGGCGTGGGTAGCCGGAGAGCGTCAGCTGTTGGTAGAGCGTCTCGCTGCCTTGGTTCTGCACGGTCAGCGGCGACCTCAACAGCGGCCCCGTAAGCGTCATGCCCGCCTCGGCATTATTGAACTGGCGAACCTCGCCGGCGCTGTCCAGGCGCGCCTGCCACTGGCCTTCCGGCTTGCCCAGCAAGCCGCGACCCGCCAGGAACAGGGCATTGCGCTCCTGGGTCGACAGCCAGCGGTTGGCGGCCAACTCATCCGAGAGGGCGAACAGGCGCTGGTCGACCTGGTTGCTGGCCAGCGTGTTCTCCTGCAGCAATGCCAGGATCAGCGCCTGGTCACGCAGCTCGCTGCCATAGTCGGCCAGCCAGCCTTCGCCACGGCCGATACCCAGGCCCGCCTGCAGGGCCTGCTGGGCACGTGGCTTATCGCCCATCTTGTCCAGCGCCACTGCCAGTTGCACCAGCGGCAGGCCGGAGCGGGCGTCGCTGCGGCGCTCGAACAGGCTACGCAACGCGCCCAACGGCGCCTGCTGGTTGCGCGACAGGACCAGGCCCGCGTAAGCCTGTACGGCGAAACGGGTGTGGTCGGCATTCTGGCTGTAGTCCACCTCGAT
Organism: Pseudomonas sp. NY15372; assembly: GCF_048068215.1. Taxonomy (NCBI): domain Bacteria; kingdom Pseudomonadati; phylum Pseudomonadota; class Gammaproteobacteria; order Pseudomonadales; family Pseudomonadaceae; genus Pseudomonas; species Pseudomonas sp. NY15372. The sequence continues at coordinate 4,050 of NZ_JBLUPY010000029.1, read as the reverse complement.
CAGGTTGCGCTCCTGCAGGTAGCGCAGCAGGCGTTCGTTGGCCTTCTTCAACGCTTCGGCAGGCACGCCGAAGCCTTGCTCGCGGGCGCGCGACAGGAAGTCGGTGACATAGGCGGTAAGCCAGTATTCCTCTTCGCTGTCCGAACTCCATAGGCCGAAGCTGCCGTTATAGCGCTGCATGCCCAGCAGGTGCTCGATACCCATCTCGATCTTGCGCTTGCGCACCTCGGCCGGCTCGCCCTTGATCCCCAGGCGCTTCAGGCTTTCGACGTCGGCATAGAGCGACGGGTACAGGCCGCTGGTGGTCTGCTCCAGGCAGCCATACGGGTAGGCCTCGAGCGCGCGGATCTGCTCGGCCAGGTTCAGCGGTGGGCGGCTCGAGAGCACCAGGCTGGCCTCCAGGCCCGCAGGCTCGAATTCGGCCAACTCATGTTCCGGCAGGGTCCAGGGCTGGTCCTTCAAGGCGACCCGATAGTGCTTGAGCATCGCCGGGTACGCCGGGCGCACGCCCAGGGTCCATTCCCGCTCGAAGGCATTGCTCGGCTCGCCCGGCAACTGCAGGCCGTTGACCCGCACCACCACCTTGCCTTGACCAAGGCCACCTTGGGCCTGCACCGGGATCATCAAGGTCTTGCGCTGGCCCTCGGCCAGGTTGACGTTCTGCTGCCCCTCGCCGGCCAGGGCCAATTGGCCGGAGGCGCTGACCTGCACGTTCAGTTGCTGGGTACGGCCAGACAGGTTGGCCAGGTCCAGGGCCAGGCTGGTGCGGTCTCCACCAGCCAGGAAACGCGGTGCCGACAGCTCTGCGATCAACGGCGCGGCGACCACGGTCTTGCCTTCGGCCATGCCGAAGTGCTCGTCGGTCCAGGCCTGAGCCATCAGCCGCAGTTCGCCGTTGAAGTCAGGGATGTCGACGCTCGCCTCGCCCTCGCCCTGCTCGTTCAAGGTCACCGGCAGGCTTTGCTGGGCAACGATGGTTACCGTGGTGTTGGGGCGCTTTCCGCCCTTGGCCATGGCCGCGTCGCCACCGAAGGCCAGACTGGCCAGGCGGCCCTGGCCGGCCTCGATCAGTTGGCCGTAGATATCCAACTGGTCGGCGCCGTAGGCCTTGCGGCCGAACAGGCTGGCATACGGGTCCGGGGTCTTGAAGTCGGTGATGTTGAGGATACCTACGTCCACTGCCGACAGCAGAACATGCACCTGCTTCGGCACACTGCCGTCGGCGTTGGTCGCCTTGAACTTCACGGTCAATGGCTGCTTGGGTCGCATCTTCTCAGGCGCCTGCAGGGTCACGGCGAGCTTACGCTCGGCACGGTCCAACGGCAGGTGCAGCACACCCACGGCACGCTTGGGCGTGGCGTTGGCCTTACGCTCGCCGGGGCGTATCACCAGGGCGCTGATGTACAGGTCATGGCGTGCCCATTGCTCGTCCAGCTGCACATCGAAGGTCTTGCCCTCGGCGGGCACCTCGATCTCCTGCCACCACAACGGGCCGTCGCTGGACTCGATCATCAGGTAACCGCTGCCTGCGGCGGGTGGCGTGACCGTGACCTTGGCCGTGGCGCCGTCGGCGTAGGAGGGTTTGTTTAGCGCCAGCTTGACCTGGTCCGGGCGCACCGCGCCGCCCTCGGCGTTGTCCTGGGCGCGGTAGCCGGCCCAGAAGCGTTGGCTGGATACCAGCCCGGTCTGCGGGTCCTCCACCTCGACACGGTAGGGCCCCCACTCCACTTGGAAATTCAGCTTGGCCGTGGCGCCGGCCTGGACGCTGACCGTTTCCTCGCTCTGGGTGAGGAATTTTTCGTTGTAGTTGTAGCTCCAGCCATCGCTCTCGGAGTAGTTCCAGTAATAGTCGCGACGCTCGCGCACCAGGCGCACCTTGAGGTCGTCGGCGGCCAGCTTGTGGCCTTCGCGGTCGGCCACCAGCACTTCGAATGTCACCGGGCCGTCGCTGTCGGTTTCCTCACCCTCGAACAGACCGCGCAGCCCCGGCAGGCGCTCGGCAGGCCAGATCGGCTGCTCCAGGCGCCGGGTGATCGGCCGACCACCGGACTCCTGCAGGCTGGCCTGTACGGTCAGTTGCAACGGCGAACGGGCCTCGGCCCAGCGGCTTTCGATTTCCAGGGTGGCCTTGCCGGCGTCGTCGAGGGTGACCTCGTCCAGCTCCAGGTCCTGGCTGAGTTCGGTCTCGGTGACCGAGCCGAACTGGTAGCCCGGCAGCGCCGGTACTGCCTCGCGCAGCGGGCGCAGGTAGGCCTGGCCACTGAGACGGTTGCCGGCGGCCGGGGCGCCATAGAGGTAGCGGCCGTTGACCTTGATGCGCGCGGTCTGCTCTGGCGAGAGCGGCGTGCTGCTGCCCTTGAGCTCCAGCGCCAGACGCTCGGGCAGGAAGTCTTCCACCAGGAATTCATGCACCTGCTTGCGCCCGCCGCCCAGGTCCATCAGCAGTTGCCAGCGACCGGTCGGAGCCTCGCTCGCCAGTTGCAGCTGGTACTGGAATAGGCCGTTACGGTCGGCCTCCCAGACGAACTTGCGGCTGACCTGCTCGTCTGGCCGACGCACTTCCACGGTCACCGGCTGGGCCTTGACAGGCTTGCCGTCCTGGTCGCGCAACAGGCCGTTGAGCAGCACGGTCTCGCCCGGGCGATACAAATCACGCGGACCGAAGACGAAGAACTGCAACGGGTTGGCTTGGGGGCCGGTGATGTCGAACTCGGCCAGGTCCAGGGCTGCGGTGTTCAGGCGCAGCAACGTCGTGTGCACGCCCTGGGTGGCGATCAGGGTGTCGGCCTTGGCGGTGATCGGCAGTTGCGCATGGCCCTGGCCGTCCGTTTCGGCCTGGGCCAGCAGCTTGCCCTTGTCGTCGTGCAATGCAAGGTTGACGCCCTTGAGTGCCTTGCCGCCCTCCAGGGCCTGGGCGAACACATCCAGGCGATCACGGTAGCGGTGGGCGGAGACGCCAATATCGCTGAGGGTGAACAGGGTCGCCGGCTGCGAATAGTCGTAGGTGCCCGAGGCACGCATCACCGCCAGGTACACGCCCGGCTCCTGCAGCGGCTTGATGCCGGCAATCGGCAGCAACACCGTCTCGCGGGTGTTGCGCGCCGGGTTCAAGTCGAAGCGGCCACTGTAGACCAGCTCGGCCATGTCCAGGGTTTCCTTGGACTGGTAGTAGTACAGGCTGCTGTTGCGCCCCCAGTTGACCAGGAAGCTGGAGAGCATGTCCGGCTTGATGCGGAAGAACTCCACATCGACCTTATTGACGTTCAGGGCGATCACCGGCAGGCCTTCGGCCAGGCGGGTGGGCAACAGCGAGCCGCGACTGGCGAAGCCCACGGTCGGTTGCATGTCGCGGGTTTCCAGGCGGCTAACCGACTCGGCCTCCAGGCGTTTGCCATTGACCGCCAGCAGGCCCTTGTCGACGGTGAGCACCAGCTTGCGCTGCGGCTCCAGGTGACGCAGGCGCAGTTCCATCTGATTGTCGGAAAGCTCCCAGGCACCATCGAGCTTACCTTTTACCGTGTCGACCAGGTGCACCTTGGCGGCGAAGTCCTGCTCGGCGTCCAGCGGCGCGGAGAAGCTGATCGACAAGGTGGCGGCGCCGTCGAGCTGGACTTCCGAGACATCCAGCACGGTAAGTTCGCGGTCGGCGTAGCGCTTGGCGAGTACCGCTGGGTCTTCGCGCTTGGGCGCCTTGGCTTCGGCAGGGGCCGACGCAGCCGGCTTCTCGGCGGGTGCGGGGGCATCCTTCGACGAGGAATCACAGGCACTGAGCAACGCCAGCGCGCAGGCCAGCAACAATCCTTTGTTGAGCATTTGAGAGAGAACTCTTCGGCAGCATGTACGTGAGGGAGGCAACTATAGCGCAACGGTTGGTCGCTTACCTGGCGATGCGCAGCTAATGGGACGCGATTCGCGCCGATCGGTCGCCTGCTCGGTACAATGGGCGCATTTGAGCTTGCAAGGGGCCGCGGGGGCGGCCCCGCCCCCCCGGGGCGGCGGGGCGGGCCCCGGGGGGGGGGGGGGGGGGGGGGGGCGGGGGGGGGGGGGGGG